>DASYAA010000056.1:0-2021 GCA_036501565.1 Verrucomicrobiia bacterium | reverse complement strand
GGCCATCTCATCGAGAGCCGGCACCCCGGCCGGAGTTTGCGCCAAAATTGGAAGGGTCAGAAAAGCCAGGATCATTGCCAATCCGAAAACGAGCGATGAATTCGACTTCATTTGTTGTTTTGACTAACGCTCTTCGGCCACTGGATTGGTAAGCACGCCGATTTTTTCGATTTCAATCGTCACGATGTCTCCAGATTTCAGCCAGCGCGGCGGTTTTTGCGCCATGCCCACGCCGTGCGGCGTGCCGGTCAAGATGACTGTGCCCGGTAACAACGTCGTGCTGCCGCTCAAGAATTCGATCAGGGTTGGTACGTCGAAAATCATATCGTTCGTGTTCCAGTCCTGCATGACTTGGCCGTTGAGCACCGTGCGAATTTTGAGTGCGTTCGGATTTGGAATTTCATCGCGCGTCACCAAAACCGGACCGAGCGGGCTGAACGTGTCGAAACTTTTGCCACGCGACCACTGCCCGCCGCCACGTTTGATTTGCCAGTCGCGCGCGCTGACGTCGTTCGCGCAAGTGTAGCCGAGCACAAAATCCAGCGCGTTTTTCCGTGAAACATTTTTGCACGCGTGCCCGATGACGACAGCCAGTTCGCATTCGTAATCTACTTCGTCGCTGCGCAGGTGCGTCGGAATTTGAATCGCGTCGCCGGGATTTTGCAGCGTGTTGATGCCTTTGAAAAATACGATTGGATATTCAGGAAATTTCACCCCAATTTCCTCGGCATGTTTGCGATAATTCAAACCGATGCAAATGATTGAACTCGGCTGAACCGGCGCGAACAATTTTGCGACGGAGATTTTTTCATTTGTGGTTTTCGGTGAATTAAAAATATCGCCGGCAAGTTTCAAAGCCGTGCCGTCAGCTTGTTGCGCGGCATAACCGGCTTCACCTTGTTGATTTTGATAACGAATGATTTTCATAAATTATTTTCCCGCGCTCCAGCCGCCGTCAATCATCAACGTGCTGCCAGTGACCATCGCGCTTTCGTCCGCAGCGAGATAGAGCGCAGCGGCGGCGACTTCTTCCGGCTTGGCCATGCGACCGTTCAGTTGTGTCGAAGCCATCTCGCGATAAGCAGCCTGCGGATCAGGATATTCTTTGAGGCGCGCGAGCACAAACGGCGTCTCGACACGACCGGGGCAAATGCAATTAAACCGGACGCCCGTGTGCGAATGGTCGAGCGCGAGCGCTTTCGTCAAGCCGACGACAGCAAATTTTGTCGTCGTGTAGGCGAGCCGTTCGCGAACGGCTACAATGCCGCCGATCGAAGCCATGTTGATGACGCTGCCGGATTTTCGTTCCAGCATTGCGGGCGCAAACGCTTTACAACAATTGAAAATGCCGCGCACGTTCACGGCGTAAAGTTTGTCCAGGTCAGCGGACATTGTGTTGAGCAATGTCCCGACATGACCAATTCCAGCGACATTTGCTAAAATGTCCAGCGCACCGACCATTTGTGGGACCTTTGAACAATCCGTTTCGCTTGCGACATCCAGTGAAATAAATTTGCCGCCGATTTTTTCAGCGACGACCTTTCCATCGGCTTCATTCCGGTCGGCAATCCACACCGTCGCTCCGGCTTGGGCAAATGTTTCGGCAATCGCCGCGCCAATGCCGGACGCCGCGCCGGTGACAAGCACCGTTTTATTTTTGAGGCTAAACACGATAAATCCTTTCCGCGTTGGTTTGAAAAAGTTTTACACAATCGGTTTCGGTTGCGAACGAAAAAAGTTCGCACACAGTTTCGATCCAGCGTTCGTAATTCGTCGCCAGCGTCGCCACCGGCCAGTCGCCGCCGAAAAGAATCCGGTCAAAACCAAAATATTCCAGCGCGCGTTCAAAATAAAATTTCAAATCGGAGGGCTGCCAGTTTTTCCAATCCGCTTCGGTCGCGAGGCCGGAAATCTTGCAAACGACATTTGGCAATGCGGCGAGCGTTTTCAAATCCGCCGCCCATGGCTCGGCTTTTTTGCCGCGCACATCCGGCTTGCCTAAATGATCCAGCACAAAGTTG
>DASYAA010000055.1:0-5414 GCA_036501565.1 Verrucomicrobiia bacterium | reverse complement strand
GCCTTGTTTGATTTGGGCGAGAATTTCATCGGCCATGCGGTGCGCGTCCGTGTCGTCGGGAGAATTTTTGTTGAGAACGATCATGCGGAGTTTGATTTCGTCCTCGACTTTGAAATCGTCCTGATGCGCGAGGTAATAGTTTTTAATTTTGTAAGGTGAGACGATGATTGCCTGCGCGACATTTTTTGAACGCATATATGTCACGATATTTTGATCGCGTATCTGCTGGCGATACTGTTCGAATGTGATGCCCTGCGCTTGCAGGGTTTTCATCAACGTGATGCGGTCGCCAAATCGCTTGCGAATGCTGTCTTGCACCCAGTCGTCTAAAACGCTGTCGGGCAACTTGGAATATTCAGTATCGAAATCGTGCAGAATCAACTGCCGTTCGATCAATTGCTCGAGGCCGTCGTTGAGCACCTCATCGGCTTTTTGCTGGAATACGTCCGGCTGGTCGGCGTATTCGCGGCGCAACGCGTCAATCGCCGGCGCGGTGAAATCGGAAACTTGCGCGTAGGTGATGACGGTGTCGTTGACGATGGCCTTGACGCCATCAGCCATTTCCGCGCGCGTCCATGCGCTGGAAAACACGACTGCCAAGGTTAGGATGAAACGAAAGAATCTCATCAATTTCTTTTGAATGCTAGCAGCAACCGGCAAAGGGTCAAGCGCGCGCCGGCTATTCAGTATCTGTGATTGAGCCAATACAAGAACGCGCCCAAAGCCGCCGCTCCCGTCAATGCGGCGACGACCGTCCATTTGAGAATGAAATTCTGCTTGCGCCGCCAAGCCGTTCCACCCATTCCCGGCAACAGGTAAAAACGCTCGCTCTCTTTGTCACGCTTTGAACGAAACATGGGTTTGGTTGGATTGCGCTTCCAGCTTCACCAAAAAAACACAACCATCCGTGTTTGGCAACACTGATGGTTGAAATTTTTAATGCGAGGCGGCGGCAGGCTTTTTCACTGTTTTAATCCGCTTGAAAAGAAAAACCAACGGAATGCCGCCGAGCGCGAGCAAGCCGAACAAATAAAAATTATCCACGAACGCCCATAGATGCGCCTGCTGGTCGAGCAGCGAATAAATGGCGCTGTAAGCCTGCCGCGTCGCCGTCACGGAATCCGTTTGATGCGCAAGCAGACTTTTCGCGGCGGCAAATCTTTGCACAAACGCCGGATCGGTCGCCGTCAAATGCCCGACCATGAGCGCCTGATGCGTTTGCGCGCCGCGCGCGAGCATGGTCGTCACGAACGCGATGCCGATGCTGCCGCCGAGATTTCGCATGAGGTTGTAAAGGCCGCTGGCATTCCCAATTTGCTGCTGGCCGAGCTGGCTCATCGTCGCCGTCGTCAGCGGCACAAAAATAAAACTGATGGCCATGCCGTTGATGACGCTCGGCCAGATGATGCTCATGTTGCTCACTTGCAGATTGATGTCGCTCAACATAAACGACGACACCGCGAGCATGGTGAAACCAAAGCCCAGCATCCAGCGCATCCGGATTTTTCCAACGAGCCGCCCGACGCACCATGTCGTGAAAAATGCCGCGACCCCGCGCGGACTCATCGCGTAGCCGCTTTGCAACGCGGGATAGCCCATCAGAGTTTGCATCATCAGCGGCAGTTCCGCCGTCGTGCCGTAAAGAATCGCGGCCAGTGACGTCATCAAAATCAGCCCGATAGTGAAATTCCGATTTTTGAAAACGCGCAAATCCACCAGCGGATGCTCGACGGAAAATTCCCACGCGATGAATCCGGCGAACGTCGCGATGGAAATCACCGTGAACCAGCGCACCCAGTCCGCGCCGAACCAGTCGGCTTCCTGCCCCTTGTCCAAAACGATTTGCATCGTTGCCAGCCAAACCGCGAGCAATCCAAATCCGACGAAATCAATGTCCGCCTTTTTGTCGCGCTTGATGTAAGGCGGGTCTTCGACGACCCATTTTGCCATCAGCACCGCAAAAATTCCCACCGGCACATTGATGTAAAAAATCCAGCGCCAGGAATAGCTGTCCGTGATCCAGCCGCCGATCACCGGGCCAAGAATTGGCGCGACGACCACGCCCTGCGCGAACGCCGCCATCGCCACGCCACGTTTTTGCGGCGGGAAACTTTCCAGCATGATGGACTGTGCGATCGGCACCATTGCACCGCCGCCGATGCCCTGAAAAATCCGCGCCAGAACCAGCGTCGGCAGGCTCCACGCCAGCCCGCACAGCACCGACGCGAACGTGAACAGCATGATGCAGGTGAGCAAAACTCGTTTGCGTCCGAAATAATTTCCCAGCCAACCCGTCATCGGCAAAATGATCGCGTTGGAAACCAGATAACTCGTCAGCACCCACGTCGCCTCCGACGGCGTCGCCGACAAACTGCCCGCGATGTGCGGCAGCGCGATGTTGGCGATGGACGTGTCCAGCACCTCCATGAACACCGCCATCATCACGGTGATCGTGATGAGCCACGGATTGTGGCGCGGATGCCAAATCTGTTGCGGCGCGTCAGCCATAAAAATATTTTACGACTCCTTTTTCCTATTCAGAAATTTTCGGAAACCAAGCGCCGAAACAGCGGCCAGAATAATTGCGATCAGCGCAATCGCCCAATCGGGAAAATTAAATGAACTGACTTGAACGCTCGGTTCGACGGAAAGGCCGGGGCCAATCGTTTTGTCCGCAGGCAGCGAATCGTCGAAAAGAATTTTCACCGGCACGCGCTGGATGACTTTCACGAAATTGCCCGTCGCATTTTCCGGCGGCAGCAAACTGAACGCCGCGCCGCTGCCCGCCTGAACGCTGTCAACGTGTGCGCGAAATTTTCTGCCACCCAGCGCGTCAATCGCCACAAGCACATTTTGTCCGGGCTTCATTTTTTTCAACTGCGATTCCTTGAAATTGGCGACGACCCAGACTTCCGCCGGCACGATTGAAAAAATTTGTTGTCCAGTTTGCAAATAATCGCCGACCTCAACCTGTTTGCGCGTCACGCGGCCATCGCCCGGCGCGAAAATTTTCGTGTAGGACAAATTCAGATTTGCCGAATCCACTTCGGTTTTCGATTGATTCAGTTGCGAAAAAACCGCGTCGGATTCCGCTTTTGCCGCCTCAAGTTGCGCTTGCGCTTCGGCAACTTTCGATTCGTCGGCGTCGGCTTTTTGTTTGGCAGAATTGTAATTGGCACCCGCTTCGTCCGCCGCCGCTTTTGCCTGATCAAATTCCTGCGCGGAAATCGTTTCGTTTGTCCGCAGCGATTGCGCGCGCTCGAAATCGGCTTTGGCGCGCGCAGCCGTTGCAGCAGCGGCGTCTGCGTCGGCCTTTGACTCGCGTGCGGTCGCCTCCGCCGTCGTTACTTTGACTTCCATCAAGTGATAACCGGCGACGGCGGCCTTGAAATTTGAGGCCGAAGAATTTTGCGCCGCTTGTTTTTGAGAAAGCGTTGTCGCGTAATCCGACGGGTCAATCTCGACGAGCAAATCGTTCGAGCGGACAAGCTGGTTGTCCAAAACATGAACGGCGGAGACCTGACCGGAAATTCTCGGCGCAATCGAAACAATGTGTCCCGCGATGAACGCGTCGTCCGTGGATTCGTGCGTGAGCGCGTCGCCGAGCAACGCCAG
Organism: Verrucomicrobiia bacterium; assembly: GCA_036501565.1. Classification (GTDB taxonomy): domain Bacteria; phylum Verrucomicrobiota; class Verrucomicrobiia; order Limisphaerales; family UBA11358; genus UBA11358. The sequence continues at coordinate 1,799 of DASYAA010000055.1, read as the reverse complement.
CCCCAAATACAAAAGCACGGCCAGCGCGATTGCCGCGGGCCAGATGAAAAACGGCGAATTTAATTTTTGGCGCGTCTCGCCGGAATTTTTTTTCTCCTGCGCAGGTTGCGACGGCGCGGACGGCGGCGGATTCGGTTGAACCGCCTGATTTTGCGGCGGCTCCGGCGTTGGAGAATTTTCATTCATAACTTTAATGTTGCGGCGAGTTTTCCCGCCAGCCGCCGCCGAGGGCTTGATAAAGATTGATCAAGTTGGACAGCCGGGCAAATTGCGTCGCAATCTGATTTTCTTGCGCGCTGTAAAGGTCTTGTTGCGCCGTCAGTACGGTCAGATAATTGTCCACGCCGTTGCGGTAGCGCGCGGCGGCCAGGTCGTAACGGCGCTGCTCGGCTTTGACCAGCGCCTTTTCGTCGGCCAGTTGTTCGTCCAAAAATTTCTTCGCGGTCAGGGCGTCGGCCACTTCGCGGAACGCGGTTTGGATCGCTTTTTCGTAAGTCGCGACTTCGATCAATTTGCTGATGTTGGCCACGTCCAAATTGGCCTTGTTTCGCCCGGCTTCAAAAATCGGCAGGGTGATTTGCGGATTGAACAGCCACGCGCCCGAATCGCCTGCGAACAATCCGGCGAGTTGCGCGCTGGAAATTCCGGCGTTTGCGGTGATTGAAATCGTCGGAAAAAAAGCCGCGCGCGCGGCGCCGATGTTGGCGTTGGCGGCTTTCAACTGATGTTCGGCTTCGAGAATGTCCGGCCGGCGTTGCAACAAATCCGACGGCAATCCCGGCGGCAGATCGGTCAGCAAATGTTCCGTGTTCAGCGCGCGCGGTTTCGGCAAATCGGCGGGCAACGGTTCGCCGACGAGCAACGTCAGCGCGTGGCGCGCCTGATCGCGCTGCTGCTCGAAACTTGCGGCGTTGGCTTTGGCGGTTTCGACCTGTGCCTCGGCGGAACGCAAATCAAGTTCGGAGCCGACGCCAACATTGTAACTGGCCTTGATCAAATCGTAGGAATTTTGGACGGCATCAAGCGTCTGCCGGGTCATTTTCAATTGCTCGTCCAATTCGCGTTCCGTGAGATATTGATTGGCGACTTCGGCGACGAGCGCGATTTGCGCGCTGCGGCGGGCTTCGGCGGTCGCAAAATAATTTTCCAGCGCGGCGTTTTTCAGGCTGCGAATGCGTCCGAACAAATCAAGTTCGTAGGAAGTCGTGCCGAGATTCACGCTGTATTGACCTTCAGTCACGGCGTGGCCGGTGCCGGACAAATCATGCGGCAAACGCTGACGCAATTCACTGCCGGTCGTGTCAATTTCGGGAAGCAGCGCGGCGCGTTCGATGCGGTATTGCGCGCGGGATTGTTCGACGTTCAAAACGGCGACGCGCAGATCACGGTTGTTGGTCAGCGCCAGGCCGATGAGATTTTGCAAACGCGGGTCGCGGAAAAAATCGCGCCAGCCGATTTCGGCGACGGCGTTGGTTTGGGTCGCGCGATTTTCAACAGCAGAATTTTTCGGCCATGTCTGCGCGACGGGCGCGACAGGACGCCTATATTTTGGCGCGAGCGTGCATCCGGCCAGCGCAATGGCAATCAACGCAACGGATAAAGAAAATTTCTTCATGGCAATTTTATTTATGCGCGTCGGGTTCGTCGGATATTCGGGCTTGCGGATTTGACGCATGGGCTTTGCCCTTGAAAATGTGGCGCACAATCACAAAAAACACCGGCACAAAGAAAATTCCCAAAATCACCGCCGCCGCCATGCCGCCGATGACGCCAGTGCCGATGGCATTTTGACTGGCCGA
>DASYAA010000054.1:0-2926 GCA_036501565.1 Verrucomicrobiia bacterium | reverse complement strand
TTTCGCGGCCTATTCTGACAATGACGTGAACAGCTTCGCCGCCTTGAGCGTAAGTTGTTTGACAAACAATCCACTCACGCCTGATCTGCCGGTCAAGGTGCCTGCGTTGACAACATTGCAGGTGGATTTTGCCGACAGCATCACGGCGGCACAACAGGGTGGCAAAGTGGAGACGGCCAAAAAGAATCAGGCGCGCACGACGCTGGTTTCGGCGTTGCGCCAGAACGCGGCGTATGTGCAAAGCGTGGCCTTGACCGACCTGGCGGACATTCTTTCCACCGGTTATGACGTGGTCTCGACCAACAAAACGCAGTCGCCTTTGACGACGCCGGTGTTCGCGCTGGATAATTCTTTCCCCGGCCAGATTGCGGTGGACTTGACGGCGGTGGTCAACGCGAAATCGTATCAGGTGCAATACAGCATCGGCACGGGCGCATGGCAGGAGCTTGGCATTTTCCCCAACACACGCGGGATTATCATCTCCGGTTTGACGCAGGCCACGATCTGCAATACACGCATCCGCGCGATCGGCGGTTCCACGCAATACAGCCAGTGGGGCGCAACCGTATCGGCGGTCGTGAATTGAAATTGAAAATAGATTTGCGATTGGTTGGAACCAGTCGCAATGGGCGGAAAACCGGTTGTCCACAGTTTCTCAAAAGCAATCTGGTTCGCCCGAAACATAAAACAACAAAACGCTGCCGGCATCCGCGATGGACGCCGGCAGTTTTGTTTTGTGCGAGAAGGCAGGATTGGGCCACAGGCGACCACGAATTTTTGAGGTTTTAGGGAAAATTTCCATGGATTTTTTTGATTTTTGAGAACCACAATATGTTTGGTTGGCAAGCTAAATTTGCCACAACTAATGGTATTTTTTGGCTAAAAATTCTTCAAATAAACATTGTGGAAAATGAGCAAATTTTTTACAATTTTTACAATCTGCCAATGTGAGAAAACGGCATTGGTTTAATTCAATTTTTATGGCGAAAAATTCTGATTCGACGGAAGAAAAAGCGGCTCCAGCCAACGAAAAAATAAAGAGCAGTTACGGCTCGGCGCAATTGGGCAAACTTGAAGGTCTCGAAGCCGTCCGCAAGAAGCCGGGCATGTATATCGGCGGCACGGACGAGCGCGCGCTGCATCATTGCGTGAGCGAAGTGCTGGACAATTCCGTGGACGAACATCTTGCGGGGCACTGCGACAAAATCGAGGTGACGATTCAGGTGGACGGCTCGATTTCAGTCCGCGACAACGGTCGCGGCATTCCGGTGGACATTCATCCGCAATATAAAATTCCCGGAGTTGAATTGGTTCTCACCACATTGCACTCGGGTGGAAAATACGGGCAAGGCGGCTACAAATTTTCCGGCGGCACGCACGGCGTCGGCGCAAAATGCGTGAACGCGGTGAGCGAATGGTTTGAAGTGGAAGTTTCGCGCGATGGCGAAGTGCATCACATGGAATTTGAGCGCGGCAAAACGATTAAAAAATTGCACGTCATCGGCAAAGCCAAAAACACAGGCACGCTCATCACGTTCAAGCCTGACCCGGAAATTTTTCGCGACACGGTTGAATTCAAGGCGGACATCATCGCGCAGCGTTTGCGCGAACTGGCATTTTTGAATTCCGGTTTGGAAATTGTTTTCACTGACGAGCGCAACACGGAATTGAAGCCGGAAACATTTTTTTATCGCGACGGCATTGAACAATTCGTCAAGCAGCTCAACAAAAACAAAGAGCCGTTGCATCCGAAGCCAATTGCGTTTCAAAAAGAGACGAGCGAAAAATTGGACGACAAGCAAATCGAAGTGCATGTCGAGGTCGTGCTGCAATACAACGACAGCTACAACGATCAGGTGCTTTGCTATACGAACACGGTTTACAATCCCGATGGCGGCGCGCACTTGAGCGGATTCCGCAGTGCGGTGACTCGCGCCATTAATCAATATGCGAAGTCGAATGAATTGCTGAAGGAAAAAGACCCGCAAATCACCGGCGACGACGTGCGCGAAGGTTTGACGGCGGTGATTTCAGTAAAGCACAGCGATCCGAAATTTGAATCGCAAACGAAAGTGAAATTGCTTTCGCCGGAAGTGGAAAAAATTACCGGCTCGGTAACTTACGAAGGTTTGATGAGTTACTTCGACGCGAATCCGCCAATTGCCAAACGCATCATTGATAAAGGACTGAATGCCGCGCGCGCGCGTGAGGCGGCGCGCAAAGCGCGTGAAGCTGTCCGCAAATCCGCGCTGACGGGCGGCGGTTTGCCGGGAAAATTGGCGGATTGCTCCGACCGCGATCCCGTGAACACGGAACTTTACATCGTGGAAGGTGATTCCGCAGGCGGCTCGGCCAAGCAAGGTCGCGACCGGAAGTTTCAAGCGATTCTGCCGATTCGCGGCAAATTGATTAACGTCGAGAAGGCGCGGCTGGACAAAGTTTTGCAGAACAATGAAATCCGCACGATGATCACGGCCATCGGCACGGGCATCGGCGACGGCGAGGGCGAAGGCGCATTCGACATCGCAAAATTGCGCTACCACAAAATCATCATCATGACCGACGCGGACGTGGACGGCTCGCACATCCGCACTTTGTTGCTGACATTTTTCTATCGGCAAATGCCGAAGCTCGTGAAAGACGGTTACGTTTATATCGCGCAGCCGCCGCTGTATTCCATCACGCGCAAAAAGCACACAGATTATATTGACGACGACACGCAGCTCAATCGCATCCTGCTGCAAAATGGAACGGAAGAAGTGAAATTAAAAAATCTTTCCGATGGGCGCGAATTTGCGCCGAAGCAACTCGAAGAAATTCTCGCATTGCTCGAATCGCTCGATAAATATGCAAAAGTAATTCGTCGTCACGGCGGCGATTTCGGTGATTACGTCGAGAAGCGCAGCAAGAAGGGAATTTATCCGGT
>DASYAA010000053.1:0-54225 GCA_036501565.1 Verrucomicrobiia bacterium | reverse complement strand
CTCCGGGCATGGAGTCCAAAGACGCGGCTGGCGGCGGTTGAAAAAATCGCGCAGGCCGATCATGCGGATTCCGTGGCGGCGCTCATTTTCGCGTTGCAGGATAAAAAAATGGAAGTGCGTTGCGCGGCGGCGAAAGCTTTGGGAAAATTTCGCAACGCAAAGGCGGTCGAGCCGTTGATGCAAATGTTGCGCGACCCGGTGGCGGAGGCGCGCGTGCTGGCGGCGGAAATTTTAGGACAACTTGGCGATCCGCGCGCGGTAAATGATCTGGTCAATTTGCTGCGCGATGAAGACACGACGGTGCGGACGCGCGCATCGCGCAGTTTGGAACGGCTGGGTTGGGAGCCGGAAAACGACACGGACCGCGTGTTGAAAGTCACGGCAACGGGCAACATGAATGATTTGGCCGGGCTTGGACCTGCGGCGATTCAACCGTTGGTTCAAATTCTTCGGACGGGACCGCCGGACAAGCAAATGGCGGCGGTCAAAGCGTTGACGCAAATCGAGGACAGCCGGGCCATCGCTCCTTTGCTTGAGGCGCTTAAAAAACCCGACCCGTTCATGCGGCTGACGGTGTTGGCGGCGTTGGAACGGATTGCTGATCCATCGGCTTACGATGGCATTGAACTTCTTTTGACGGATAAAAATTCCAATGTCCGTGTCGCGGCAATCGAGGCGGGAATTCATTGCGGCGGGGGGCGCGCGGTGATGGCGCTGATCAAACGTTTGAAAGATTCCGTCTGGGAAGTTCGCCGCGCTGCCATAAAAGGTTTGGGCGCATTGGCGGAACCGGCGGCGGTGGACGCATTGTGCGAAATGTTGAAGGACGGTGATCGCGATGTGCGCGAAAGCGCGGTGGCGGCTTTGGGCCGGATCGGCGACCGGAGCGCGATCCCTCATTTGGTGCTGATGCTCGTTGACACGGAATCTTCCGTGCGAAATGCCGCCGAAAACTCGCTAAAGGAAATTGATCTTCGTTGGGAAAAAAGCGAGGCGGCGCGGTCGGTCGCGCCCGAACTCAAGGCGGCTTTGGAACATCACGAATACTGGGTTCGCCACAGCGCCGGCAAATTGTTGGAACGTTTGAGTGGCAGCGCTCATGCAAAAAAAGAATCTGTTCCATCCGAATCACAACCGGACAGTTTGCCGCAAGCCGTTTTTGCCATCCTCACGGATTTGATTCGCGACCGCGACCGCGATTTGCGATTGGCGGCGGCGCAGGCGTTGGAACGGTTGCAAACCGCGAGCGCGCAACCGTTGCTTGCTGTTGCTGCGGCGGACGAAGATTTGTTCGTCCAGCAAGCCGCCCGGCGCGCGCTGGCGGCATTGGGTTAGCGTCATGCTTGTCTTTCGCGCACGATGTCGGCAATCTCCAGCCCGAAAGCTGCCGCCAAAACTGGCTTAAGAAAATGAGTGATTTGGAAAAACGCCATGAAATCCTGTTCGTGGATGACGACCGTGTCTTCCTCGAAATGATTTGCGAACTCTTTGGCACATGGAGCAAAAAAACATGGCAGATTCACTGCGCCAAATCCGCCGATCAGGCGCTGGAAATTCTCAAGTCCGGCAAAATTGACCTCGTTGTCGCGGATGTCAATATGCCAGTGCTGGACGGCGTGCAGTTGATTCGCATTCTCAACCGCCGTTTTCCCGATGTTAAAAAAGCCGTGATGACTGGGCTGGCGACCGAGGAAAAACGCGCCGCGTGCCTTGCCAATGGAGCCGAATTGTTCATCGAAAAACCGCGCTCGGCGGACGGCTTGAAATCCGTCTTCGTCATGCTCGGCGAATTGATCGCCTGGACGCCGCGCGAAGGATTTCATGGCGTGCTGCGCCGGGTCGGTTTGCCGGATGTCATCCAGATGGAATGTCTGGGCCGCAATTCTTCCATTCTCGAAGTCCATAACCAGCAGGTGCGCGGACGAATTTACATTGAGAACGGCAAAATCGTTCATGCCGCTGTCGGCGACGAAACCGGCGAAGTCGCTTTTCAAAAAATACTCGCGCTTTCCAGCGGCGAATTTCATTTGCAACCGTTCGAGTCGCCGCCGAAACACACCCTCGAAGGCCAGTGGGAATTTTTGCTCATGGAAGCCGCGCGCGTGCGCGATGAAGCTGCTTCACAAGCTCCCGTTGGCGAGCCGGACGAGACATCAGAGCCTGTGGTCGCCGCCGAAGTTTCCGCAACCGTGTCTGAATTGCCTTCGCGCGTCACCGAAACACTGATTTGCTCCGGCCAGGGCGCGGCGCTTTACACTTGGCAATGCCAGAACATCAACGCCCGCGTGGCCTTGCTCCGGCAAATCGGACAGCAAGCGAAAGAGCTTGGCGAATTGCTGCCGCTGGGAAATTTCGACCGGCTTGAACTTCAGCTTCCCGACAGCCGCGCCATCGCGCAAGTGCAATCCGACCGCATGGTGTTCGTACGCGTCGTCAGCGGAGAAAATTCGCAACCAAAAACGCCATGAAAAACATTGCGCTCAATCAATGGCTGGACGGTTGCGGCATTGCGCCCGGAATGCTCGGCAGTGGCGTGCGCTTGCCGGACGGCACCTGCCTGACAAAAAATTTCAATGAAACCTGGCCGTCCGAACAATTCGACCAGGCACTGCCACTTTTCGCCGGAGCACTGACGATGCTTTCCAACTACGGCTTCGTCCCGCGCTGGCTCACATGGACTTTCGCGCAAGGCCAAATCCGCATCGCCGCGCATTCCAACGGCCTGCTGTTGGCGCTCGCGACCGAACCCAACACGCCCGCCGCGCATAATTTGGATCAATTCACCGAGGAATTCCTCGCGCTCGATTTCGGCCATTGAACTCCGCGCGCCGCCGGTTCATTTTGTCTCCGTGCAATTGAGCAATAAAGAGATTCGCGCCGCTGTCAAAAACGCCCTCGCCGAAGACATTGGCGGCGGCGACGCGACGACATTGGCAACCGTTCCCGCAAATGCGACGGCCAAAGCCGTCATGTGCGCGCGCGAACCGCTCGTCGTCGCAGGACTTGAATTTGCGGAAATAGCATTTCGCGAACTTTCGCCGAAAATCAAAATCGAAAAACTCGCGCGCAACGGACAACGGATTGCCGCAGGAAAAATACTGCTAAAAATTTCCGGCCCGGCCCGCGCCATTTTGAGCGCCGAACGTGTCGCGCTGAATTTCGTCCAGCGACTTTCTGGAATTGCGACACTGACCGCGCAATTTGTTTTGGCGGTTCGCGGAACTCGTGCAAAAATCCTCGACACGCGCAAGACGACGCCCGGCTGGCGGCGATTTGAGAAATACGCCGTCGCTTGCGGCGGCGGAAAAAATCATCGTATTGGTCTGTTTGACATGATTTTGATCAAAGACAATCATCTCGCCGCGTTGCAAAACGAAAAACCAAACGCCATCGCCGCTGCGATTTCCAGCGCGCGAAAAAGATTCCCGAAATTGAAAGTTGAAGTTGAAGCGGACGCTTTGAAACAAGTTGAACAAGCCGTGAATGCTGGCGCAGATTTCATTTTGCTCGACAACATGGATTTGAAAAAGTTACGGCTCGCCGTAAAAATTGTCAAAGGCCGCGCGAAAACTGAAGCCAGCGGCGGCGTGAATCTCAAAACCGTCCGCGCGATTGCCGAAACCGGCGTGGATTTTATTTCCGTCGGCGCGCTCACGCATTCTGCGCGTGCGGTGGACATTGGATTGGATTTTGAATGACCACAGACGCAAAAATTCTTTCCGCGTTGCGCGAAAACCCCGGCGGCGTTTCGGGCGCGGAACTTGCGGAACAATTAAAAATCAGCCGCGCAGCCATTTGGTCGCGCATCGAGGAATTGCGCAAGCTCGATTACGACATCGGAGCCAGTCCGCATTTGGGTTATCGCCTCGTCAGTTCGCCGGACACGCTGCACGCGGATGATTTGCTCGCGCGGCTCGGCAAAACAAAAGTCATCGGGCGCGACATTCGCGTTTTCGAGCAAACCACTTCGACGAACGACGTGATTGAAAAATTGGCGCGCGACGGCGTGCGCGAAGGAGTCGTCGTTTTTGCCGAATCGCAAACCAAAGGCCGTGGTCGGCTCGGTCGAAAATGGATTTCGCCCGCGCATAAAGGACTTTGGTTTTCCATTCTGCTGCGGCCGGATTTGCGTCCGCAGGAAGCGACGCAGTTGACCGTTGCTTCCGCCACCGCGCTGCGCCGCGCGATCCAACTTGAAACCGGATTGAAGCCGGAGATCAAATGGCCGAACGACATTTTGATCGGCGGCAAAAAAGTGGCGGGCATTTTGACCGAGTTGAGCGCGGAAGTGGACCGCGTCAAACACATCATCCTCGGCATCGGCCTGGACGTGAATCTGGACGCGAACGAATTTCCGGGGGAATTAAAAAAAATGGCGACTTCGCTGAAAATTGAAACGGGCGAAACGGTTTCGCGCGCAGAACTGGCCGTGACGATTTTGCGCGAACTGGATTCTGATTACGCGCGGATTGGCGGCGGTAAATTTCCAGCCGTTGCAGATGAATGGGAATCCGGTTGCGAGACCATCGGCAAAAATGTCACGGTTCAGATCGGCGACCGCAAAATCCGTGGCCGCGCCGAATCGCTCGGTGACGATGGCGCGTTATTATTGCGCACTGAACATGGGCGGCTTGAGACCATTACCGGCGGAGACGTGACTTTGGAAAAATGATTTTACTTTTCGACATCGGCAACACGCATACGCACGTCGGTCTCGCCGATGATCGTCACGTTCTGAAGCAAACGAACATTCCCACGCGCGAATGGTTTGGGGGAAATGCCGCCGCGCTTGTCAAAAAATTTACCGGCACAAAAAAAATCAAGGGCGCGGTGTTATGCAGCGTCGTTCCACGCGCGACGCCAATTGTCCGCAAATCAGTTCGTGTCCTTTGGAAATTGGCCGTTCTGGAATTGTCGCCAAAGACTCTACACGGCGTGGGCATTGATTATCCGAAACCAAATTCCATCGGCCCTGACCGGCTGGCCAACGCGGTCGCGGCGAAATTTCATTTCGGCGCGCCGGTTGTGGTCGTTGATTTTGGAACGGCGGTGACGTTTGACGTTGTTGATGCAAAAGGAAATTACGTCGGCGGCATCATCGCGCCGGGGCTGGCGGCGATGACGGATTATTTGCACGAAAAAACCGCACTGCTGCCAAAAATTAAAATTCGCGAAGCCAAAAATGTTGTCGGCAAAAGCACCGAGCACGCGATGCTCATTGGCGCGGTTCATGGTTATCGCGGTTTGGTTCGCGGGCTGATTGTGGAATTGAAACGCGAATTGAAAACGAAAAATCTGCCGGTGATTGCGACGGGTGGTTACGCGAAGTTGATCGCGTCGAAGCTGCCGGAAATTTCGTCGGTTGAGCCGGCTTTGACACTCGAAGGTCTGCGGCTGGTGTGGCAACGCCAGCCTGCGAATCGCTGACGATTTCATTCCGCAATTGCCCGCGCCCTCATTTTCCCGCAAAATCTCACGTTCAATGTCAGGACGCAGACAATATCCGTTTCACTTGATCGAACCCAAATGGCAAAAAGCTTGGGACGAACAGCAGGCTTTCCGCGCGTTCAATCCCGGTGAAGAAATTCCCGCGAACCATCCGTTTGCGGAACGCCATAAACTTTCCGGCAAAGTTTCCGCCGCGCAACTGCCCGCGAAATTTTACATCCTCGACATGTTTCCGTATCCGAGCGGCGCGGGATTGCACGTCGGCCATCCCGAAGGTTACACCGCCACGGACATTCTCGCCCGCTACAAACGCGCGCAAGGTTTCAACGTGCTGCATCCGATGGGCTGGGACGCGTTCGGTCTGCCCGCCGAGCAATACGCCGTCAAGACCGGCCAGCATCCGCGCAAGACAACCGAGGAAAACATCGCCACGTTCAAGCGCCAGATTCAATCGCTCGGCTTCAGCTACGATTGGTCGCGCGAACTCGCCACGACCGACACGGGTTATTTCAAATGGACGCAATGGATTTTCCTCAAGCTCTACAACAGCTATTTCGATCCCGAATTAAAAAAGGCGCAGCCGATTAAATTTTTGGAAGACGCGCTTTCTCATAGTCCCAAATTCAAGAAACAATGGGAGAGCAATTCCTATTTGGAAAAAATTCATAAAACGTGGGTGGAAATGCCCGAAAGAATTACTGCCAATCAGGGAAATAAATTTCGGTCTAATGTAATTGAAAATAGCCGTCTCGCCTATGTTAGCGAACAACCTGTTTGGTGGTGCGAACAACTTGGAACGGTTTTGGCAAACGAAGAAGTCGTGGACGGCAAAAGTGAAGTCGGGGGATTTCCCGTCGTCCGCAAACCGATGCGCCAATGGATGCTCCGAATCACTGCTTACGCCGAAAAATTATTGCAAGACCTCGACACGATTGACTGGAGCGATTCGCTAAAAGAAATGCAGCGGAATTGGATCGGCCGGAGCGAAGGCGCTCAAATATCTTTCAGAGCAGAAAACCCACGTAGTCCAAGCAATCCAAAACATTACTTTTCAATAGATGTCTTTACTACACGCCCCGACACATTATTCGGTGCGACCTACTTGGTGCTATCTCCGGAGCATACGTTTGTCAGCCATTTGACAACCGATGCACAACGCACTGCAATTGAATCCTACAAGATTGAGGTTGCGAGAAAGTCAGACCTTGAGCGCACCGAATTGGCTAAGGAAAAGACCGGTGTTTTCACTGGCAGCTACGCAACGAATCCAGTCAACAACGAGAAAATTCCCATCTGGATTGCCGATTACGTTTTGGCGAGTTACGGCACGGGTGCAATCATGGCTGTGCCCGCACACGACGAGCGTGATTGGGATTTCGCGAAGAAATATGGGTTGCCTATAACTCCTGTTGTTGCTCTTTTCAGTAAAGTTTTTAGCCCTTTTACAAAAGTTGGTTCTGATACAGCCGGCAAGCAAACACAGCACCTAGTAATAAACGGAAAAGAGCAGCAAGTTCAGGTTTACTATGAATGTTGTGTGCCGGAAGAAGGTTTTGCAGTTAATTCGTCAAATGATGAAGTTTCGCTGAACGGTTTACCAACCGTCGATGCCAAAAAGAAAATCATTGATTGGTTGAATTCCCATGAATCCCATGAACTTGGTTTCGGAATGGTCAACTACAAACTGCGCGACTGGCTGTTCAGCCGTCAGCGTTACTGGGGCGAGCCGTTCCCGATTGTTTGGAAAATTGGCCCGGACGGCGAGTCCTATCACGAAGCGTTGCCGGAAAGTTCGTTGCCCGTTTTGCCGCCAACGCTCGAAGATTACAAACCCACCGCCACCGGCGAACCGCCGCTCGCCCGCGCGAAAGATTGGGTGAACCTGCCCGACGGCTCCGTGCGCGAAACGAATACGATGCCGCAATGGGCCGGCTCGTGCTGGTATTATCTGCGTTATCTCGACGCGAAAAATAATTCCGCATTCGTCGGCAAAGACGTCGAAAATTATTGGATGGGCGCGAATAGTTGCAAGTCGCAGGTTGAAAGTTGCAAGTTGGACGACGCGCAAAAACCTTCAACCTTCAATCTTCAACCTTCAACTTCAACGCCCGGAGTTGATCTTTACGTCGGCGGCACGGAGCACGCCGTGTTGCATCTGCTTTACGCGCGGTTCTGGCACAAGGTTTTGTTCGATCTCGGCTACGTTTCGACGCCCGAACCGTTTTTCAAACTTGTCAATCAAGGCATGGTGCTGGGCGAAGACAACCAGAAAATGTCCAAGTCACGCGGTAACGTGATTCCCGTGGACGTGCCGGTGGCGGAAGTCGGCACGGATGCATTGCGCCTTTACGAAATGTTCATGGGCCCGCTCGAAATGGTGAAGCCGTGGAACACCAAAGGCGTCGAAGGCGTGTATCGTTTTCTCGGTCGCGTCTGGCGCTTGTTCGTGGATGAAAAATCGGAAACGGAATTTCAACAAGCTGAAACAACCGCAGAGACGCAGAGACGCGGAGAATTGCTGAACTTAATCAAACTAAATTATTCGATTCAAAATGTCGCGGCGACATCGGCGCAATTGAAAACGCTTCACTCATGCATCAAGAAAGTCACGGAAGATTTGGATGGCCTGCGCTTCAACACGGCGATTTCCGCGATGATGGTTTTTGTGAACGACGCAATTACTTGGGAAACGAAACCCGTTTCCGTCCTGCGCGACTTTTTGATTTTGCTTCAGCCTTTCGCGCCGCACATCGCGGAAGAACTCTGGCAAAAGCTATCTGCCAACTCCCAACTCCCATCTGCCAATCTCGCCTACGCTTCGTGGCCGAAGTTTGACGCGGCGTTGCTCGTCGAGAGCGAGATTGAAATTCCCGTGCAGGTGAACGGCAAGCTGCGCGATGTCATCAAAGTTTCCGTGAACGCAACGCAGGCGGATTTGGGAACGGCGGCGAAAAATTCCGAGAAAGTGAAACCGTTCATCGAAGGCAAAACGATTAAGAAAATCATCGTCGTGCCGAAGAAAATGGTAAATTTAATTGTAGGTTAAAATTTTTAATCCATGAATCGCCCACTCACAACAGCCGAGAAAGATTTAGTTCAATGGATGCTTGAGCATGGTGAGCCAGAAGCAAAAACTTTTTTGTCTCAACTTGAAACGGCAAAAGTCTCGCCGTGGCGCTGCAAATGCGGATGTGCCAGTATCAATTTTGTTGTTGAAGGATTTCCAGAACCTTCTGGTGGACTTCATCCACTCGCAGATTTTGTATTTGGAGAGGAGGAAAACTTGAGCGGCATTTTTGTTTATGAACAAAACGGTGTTCTCGCTGGACTTGAAGTTTATGGATTGGCGAGTGATGCGCCCAAGTCATTGCCACCAATCGAATCGCTCCGCCCGCTTTGATTCTTCGCCGACTTTGCGTTCTTCGCGCGATAATTTTATTTTTCCCCACCCGCCAAAATGGTTTGAAAATGCGGCGGCTGTTCCTCGGCGGCGACGATGCTGATTTCGATTTTCTTGAAACCGGCGGCTTCGAGCCAGCGATGCAAATCGCTTTCGGCGAAACCGAGCCAGCGGTCGCCGTAAAGTTCGCGCGCTTTTTCAAAATTGTGTTTTAACAAATCGAGCAGCAAAATTTGTCCGCGCGGTTTGAGAATTTTGTGCGCGGCGGCAATCGCGTCCGCCGGAACCTCGGCGTGATGCAACGCCTGGCTCAAGATCACGAGGTCAACGCTGTTCGCGTCAATCGGCGGGTTTTGCAGATTGCCGAGGCGGAACTCCAGATTTTTCAGGCCGTTTTTCTTCGCCTTGGCCGCGCCGAACGCGACGATTTTTTCCGAGTTGTCCACGGCGATGACTTTTTTCGCGCGGCGCGCGAGCAGTTCACTCAGCAAACCTTCGCCCGCGCCCAAATCGGCGACGATAAGCGGCGGCAAAATTCTCAACAGTAAATGTCCGAACGCCTGCCACGAACGGCCCGGCCCATAAACACGGTCAAAGCGTCCGGCGATCTGGTTGAAATAAACCTGCGCCTGTTCTTTGCGGCGGGCGACGACGCGTTTCAAATTGATTTGGTCGTGCGAATGTTCCGGCAATTCTTTTGCGCCGCGAATCGCGAGTTGAATAAATTCGTGGGCGACGAAATCGGTTTGGGAATTAAGTTTGTAAAATGTGCGCTTGCCTTCGCGCCGCGATTGGACCAGTTCGGAATCCTGCAACAAGCCGAGGTGTGTGGAAATGCGCGACTGGCCGAGCCGGGTGATTTCCTGAAGCTCGGCGACGGAAAGTTCGTCGCGTTCGAGCAACGCGACGATTCGCAGTCGCGTCGGGTCGGACAAAGCGCGTAATGATTTCAGCGTGGCGGACATAATTTTTACTGCGTCAAAAAATTTTGAAAAATCATTTGACGCGTTATGAAAATGTTATATCATCAAATCTTGATACGTCAATACGTTAAAATTACATGAGCAAAAATTTTATCTTTTCCTCCGAGTCCGTCGGTGAAGGCCATCCGGACAAAGTGTGCGACACAATTTCCGATTATGTTCTGGACGCGTGCCTCGCGCAGGACAAACACAGCCGCGTCGCCTGCGAAACTTACGCCAAATCAAATCTCGTTGTCGTCGGCGGCGAAATTACGACGAAAGCAAAACTGGATTTTAACGCGATTGCGCGCGAGGCGATTCGCGAAATCGGTTACACGCACGACGACGATGTTTTTCACGCGGACAAAGTTTTGATTTTGAACGCCGTGACTTCGCAATCGCCGGACATCGCGCAAGGCGTGGACGCGCGCAAAGCGGAAGGCAAAGCTCATGCCGAGCAAGGCGCGGGCGATCAAGGTTTGATGTTTGGCTACGCCTGCAACGAAACTCCCGAACTGATGCCCGCGCCGATCATGTTCGCGCACCGACTCGGACGCGAACTCACGCGCATTCGCAAAACCGGAAAAGTAAGATGGCTGCGACCGGACGCGAAATCGCAAGTGTCGGTGCGCTATCAAAATGATCAGCCGGTGGAAATCACGAACGTCGTCATCTCCACACAACACGCGCACGACGCGAAGCACAAGACCATCAAGGGATTTTGCATTGAGGAAATTATTAAAAAAACTTTGCCGAAAAATTTGCTCACGAAGCAGACGCAATTTTTGATTAATCCGACCGGGCGTTTCGTCGTTGGCGGGCCGCAAGGCGACACGGGTTTGACCGGCCGAAAAATCATCGTGGATACTTACGGCGGCATGGGACGTCACGGCGGCGGCGCGTTTTCGGGAAAAGACCCGAGCAAAGTGGATCGCAGCGCGGCTTACATGGGACGTTGGGTCGCGAAAAATATCGTCGCGGCGGGAATCGCGAGCAGCGCGGAAATTCAATTTGCTTACGCGATTGGCCATCCTGAACCCGTGAGCGTTTGCATCAATACTTTCGGCACCGCGATTGACGGAATTACCGATTCAGAAATTGAAAAGGCCGTTCAGGAAGTTTTTAGTTTCAAACCGGCAAACATCATCAAGCAATTGAACTTACTTCGTCCGATTTATTGCAAGACGACCAACTATGGACACTTCGGCAAGAACGACCCGGAGATCACTTGGGAAAAAACGGATAAGGTCAAGGAATTGAAACGCGCTTTGAACTTAAATTAACTCTTAACAAAAATTTTTATGCCGCCAAAAATAAAATTATCTCCTTCACGCCGCGCGAAACCGACCGGCGCAATTCCGTTGCCAAAAAACGGCAGCGCCAAATCAAATGGTCATGGAAAATCAAAACCTGATTTTGCCGTGTGCGATTTGTCACTCGCGGAATGGGGACGCAAAACAATTCAAGTTTCCGAGCACGAAATGCCCGGCCTAATGTCCATTCGCAAAAAATACGGCGCGACCAAGCCGCTCAAAGGCGTGCGCATCACCGGCTCGCTGCACATGACCATTGAGACGGCGATTCTTATCGAAACGCTGGTTGAACTTGGCGCGTCTGTGCGCTGGGCGAGCTGCAATATTTTTTCGACGCAAGACCACGCCGCCGCCGCGATTGCCGCCGCTGGCATTCCGGTTTTTGCGCACAAAGGCGAAACGCTTGAAGAATATTGGGATCTGACTTTGCGCGCCCTCACACATCCGGGCAACAAAGGTCCGCAACTCATCGTGGACGACGGCGGCGACGCGACGCTTTTGATTCACAAAGGTTACGAACTCGAAAACGGCAGCGATTGGGTCAACACGCCGAGCGACAATCACGAAGTTGCCGTCATCAAAAATCTTTTGAAACGCGTCGCCAAAGAATGTCCCGGTTTTTGGCACGAAGTCGTCAAAGATTGGAAAGGTGTTTCCGAAGAAACCACGACCGGCGTTCATCGTTTGTATCAAATGTTGGAGCAGGGAAAACTTTTGGTTCCCGCCATCAACGTCAACGACTCGGTCACGAAATCGAAGTTCGACAATCTCTACGGTTGTAGAGAATCGCTAGCTGACGGCATCAAGCGCGCGACCGACGTGATGGTCGCCGGCAAAGTCGCGTGCGTTTGCGGTTACGGCGACGTGGGCAAAGGCTCGGCGCATTCGTTGCGCGGATTCGGCGCGCGCGTCATCGTCACCGAGATTGATCCCATCAACGCGCTTCAAGCCGCGATGGAAGGTTTTGAAGTCACAACCATCGAAGACACGCTTGGCACCGCCGATCTTTACGTCACGACGACCGGCAATCGCGACGTCATCACGCTCGAACACATTTTGAAAATGAAAGATCAGGCCATCGTTTGCAACATCGGCCACTTTGATAATGAAATTCAAGTGGACCGTTTGAACAACGCGAAAGGCGTGAAAAAGCTCACCATCAAGCCGCAGGTGGACAAATATACATTGCCCGATGGCAACAGCATTTACATGCTCGCCGAAGGACGTTTGGTAAATCTCGGTTGCGCCACCGGCCATCCGAGTTTTGTCATGTCGAATTCATTCACGAACCAAACGCTCGCGCAACTTGACCTTTGGAAAAATCGCGACACGAATAAAATTGGCGTTTATCGTTTGCCGAAAAAATTGGACGAAGAAGTCGCGCGCCTGCACCTCGAAAAAATCGGCGTCAAGCTGACCAAACTGACCAAAGCGCAAGCCGATTATCTTGGCGTGCCGGTTGAAGGTCCTTACAAGCCGGAACACTACCGCTACTGAACGAATTCAAATCTCGACACGAAAGGTGAATGGAGAAATTCATTCACCTTTTGTTTTTTTTGAAAGCTTTGCTGCTCCGATTCTGTCAGACCTGCGAGACTTGACGCCGTTATGCATTCGTCCTAGCCTTCAGGCATCGGGGAGCCAAATCACCGTTTGGTGACGCTGAGAGTTTTGCGTGAAAGCGCAAATGACCCGTGAACTTGAACCGGATAATGCCGGCGCAGGAAATTCTCTCCGGCTCTTCGTGCTAAAAAATTATGATCGCATCCAAAGACTCGTTCGAGCCGCACAGCAGCGAACAACTGCCCAACAGTAAAAAAGTTTTTGTCGCAGGCACAATTCATCCCAATGTGCGCGTGCCGATGCGTGAGATCGAAGTGGACGAAACCAAATCTTACACCGGCACGGTCGAGAAGAATGCGCCCGTCCGCGTTTACGATTGCAGCGGACCGTGGGGCGATCCGAATTTCACCGGCAAATCGGATGAAGGTTTGCCCGCGCTGCGTGCAGATTGGATTTTGAAACGTGGCGACGTCGAGGAATACGACGGTCGCGAAGTGAAGCCGCAGGACAACGGCTATCTCTCCGGAAAGCACGCCGAATTCGCGAGCGTGGCGGAGAAGAATCGGCTCGTGGAATTTCCAGGGCTCAAAGGCAGCCGCCGTCGTCCGTTGCGCGCCAAGACGAGCAAGGTCGTCACGCAGTTGCAATACGCCCGCGCCGGCATCATCACGCCGGAGATGGAATTCATCGCCATCCGCGAGAACATGGGCCGCGCGAAGATCGCGGACATGGCGAACGACATCATTCGCACCGACCTGAACAAGCAGCATGCCGGTTCCAGCCAGCTCGCGAGCAGTGAATTTACGCCCTCTGTTTTCCGCAAGTTTCCGCAGCGCATTCCGGCTGAAATCACGCCTGAATTCGTCCGCAGCGAAGTCGCCGCCGGTCGCGCCATCATTCCGTCGAACATCAATCATCCTGAACTTGAGCCGATGATCATCGGCCGGAATTTTTTGGTGAAAATAAATGCAAACATTGGAAATTCCGCCGTTGCATCCAGCATCGAGGAAGAAGTCGAGAAGATGCGCTGGGCCACCAAGTGGGGCGCGGACACCGTCATGGATTTGTCCACGGGGAAAAACATCCACGCCACGCGCGAATGGATTTTGCGCAATTCGCCCGTGCCCATCGGCACCGTGCCGATTTATCAGGCGCTGGAAAAAGTCAATGGCCGCGCCGAAGACCTGACGTGGGAACTCTTCCGCGACACGCTCATTGAACAGGCGGAGCAGGGCGTGGATTATTTCACCATTCACGCCGGCGTGCTCCTGCGTTTCGTGCCGATGACCGCGAGCCGCATGACCGGCATCGTTTCGCGCGGCGGTAGCATCATGGCCAAGTGGTGTCTCTCGCATCACAAAGAAAATTTCCTCTACACGCACTGGGACGACATCTGCGACATCATGGCCGCGTATGACGTTTCGTTCTCCATCGGCGATGGTTTGCGCCCCGGCTCGATTGCCGACGCGAATGACCGCGCGCAATTCGGCGAACTCGAAACCCAGGGCGAACTCACCAAACGCGCGTGGGCCAAGGGTGTGCAGGTGATGAACGAAGGCCCCGGCCATGTGCCCATCCACATGATCGAGGAGAACATGGTGAAGCAGCTCGAATGGTGCGGCGAAGCGCCGTTCTACACGCTCGGGCCACTCACCACGGACATCGCGCCCGGCTACGACCACATCACCAGCGGCATCGGCGCGGCGATGATCGGCTGGTATGGTTGCGCGATGCTCTGCTACGTCACGCCCAAGGAACACCTCGGCCTGCCGAACAAGAAAGACGTGAAAGACGGCGTCATCACCTACAAGATCGCCGCGCACGCCGCCGACCTAGCCAAAGGTCATCCCGGTGCGCAATATCGCGACAACGCCATCTCCAAGGCGCGCTTTGAATTCCGCTGGGAAGATCAATTCAACCTCAGCCTCGACCCCGTGACCGCTCGCGAGTTTCACGACGAAACGCTGCCGCAGGACGGCGCCAAGACCGCGCATTTCTGCTCCATGTGCGGCCCGCATTTCTGCTCGATGAAGATCACCGAAGACGTCCGCAAATACGCCGCCGAACAAGGCATCGCCGAGGAAGAGGCGCTGAAGAAGGGGATGGAAGAAAAGTCGAAAGAGTTCGTGGAAAAAGGCGCGGAGGTTTACGCGAAGGTGTAATTCAACAGAGGTAAAAAATCTTAAAAGGTGAACGGGATGCCGTTCGCCTTTTTGTTTTCCATCAGCCTAAAATTGGGTAACTTCAATCCAGTGACATTATTTGAACGCCAACGCCTGTTATTGACTTTGCTGGACGCCCTGCGCGGCCCGGTGAGCAACTTGGATTTCCAAAAGCTGTTGTTTCTTTATACGCAAGAATGTGAACAGCAGCCGAGTTACGAATTTGTGCCCTACAAGTTTGGCGGATTTTCCTTCACGTCATATGCGGACAAGCGACGGATGATGGAAGCGGGCTTGTTGGTGCAAGACGACCAACATTGGGAGCTTACCGAAGTTGGCCGTAAGACCGCACGAAAAGATGCAGTGCTGCCATTGGTAGTGGCTGGATTTTGTCGTCGCAATAAAGCGTTGCGAGGTAACGCGCTGATTGCGGCGCAATATCGGAAGTATCCTTACTACGCCACGCGAAGTGAAATTCTTGCCAGCGTCTTGACAGATTCGGAATCGCGCAATCGGGTTGCCGATGCGCGTCCGGCAAAAGCAAAGCCGGGTTTGGTGACGATTGGATACGAAGGCCGGAGTTTGGAAGCCTATCTCAATTTGTTACTGAAAAATTCCGTGACCGTGTTGTGCGATGTTCGTCGAAATCCATTAAGTCGGAAGTATGGTTTTTCCAAAAGCACGTTGAGCAAAGCGTGTGAAGGCGTTGGTATCCGCTACGAACATTTGCCGGAGCTAGGCATTGATTCTGAAGAACGCCGTGATCTTAAAACGCAGGCAGATTATGACAATTTATTTGCGGGTTACGAGCGAAACGATTTACCAAAGCAAGGTGTAGCACTAAAAAAAATTCGAAGCTGGATTGAAGAAGGTGGGCGTGTAGCGCTGACTTGTTTCGAGGCGCAAGCCTGCCAATGCCATCGGCATTGTGTAGCCGAAGCAATGGAACGCATGAAGGGCACTCGACTGGAGGTCCGCCACTTGTAGGGAAAAGTTTATGGCCAAGGAGCGCGTCCTCATCACTGTCAAAACCTACCCGACGTTGTCGAAAAAATATGGGGAGACGGTTTGCACCGCCGGAGTGCGTGCCGACGGGTCATGGATGCGAATCTATCCCGTGCCATTCCGTCGACTGGAAGAAGAGGAGCAATATAAAAAGTTTGACTGGATTGAAACGGACTTCATCCGTGGCCGCTCCGATCCGCGTCCAGAAACTCATCATCCGGCTGACCTCGTAAAGATGCTTCCTGTCGGCCATATCGGCACGGGAGATAATTGGCGGGAGCGACGGGAGCTATTGTTGACCAAGGCGAAAGTTTATGACCGGCTTGAACCATTGTTGACAGGGGCGAAGGAAAACAAGCTATCGCTCGCGGTGTTTAAGCCGGCGAAAATCCGTGGCTTCATTTGGGAAGATGATGAGCGGGATTGGAAGCCGAACAAAGTGGCGCAGATGCGAGAGCAGACGAAGCAGACGCAGATGTTCGCCGAAGACGCTTGGCGTGAGACATTCAAACTCATCCCGAAATTGCCTTATGCCTTTTCGTATCAGATTGAAGATGTGGATGGGCGAAAAAGCACAATGCAAGTTTTGGATTGGGAGTGCGGCCAACTTTATTGGAATTGTCTACGTCGTCACGGTGATGAATCGGTTGCGCTGGAAAAAGTGAAGGCGAAATATCTCGATGAATTTGGAAAACGCGATTTGCATTTTTTTCTCGGCACGACCCAACAGTTTCACGGCTTTGCTCCGAACCCTTGGGTAATAGTCGGTGTCTTCGCTCCGCCTTATCAACATCAAATGGAGTTCGAAATTAAATAACAACAATTCCATGAAACATGAAAGCAATAAAAAGGAGTTGTCCCCAAAGCAACGGGAAGAACTGTTCAGCGCGTTGAAAGCCCGTTTTGAGAAAAACCTGAACCGCCATAAAGGTCTTGAATGGGCTAAAGTCCAGGCCAAGCTGGAAGCTGATGCAAAAAAACTATGGTCACTCAATGAAATGGAGCGCACTGGCGGTGAACCGGATGTCGTGGGTCAGGATAAAAAATCGGGCGAATTCATTTTCTTTGATTGTTCCGCGCAAAGTCCCAAGGGCCGCGTCAGTTTTTGCTACGACCGCGCGGCGTTGGATTCGCGGAAGGAACATAAACCCAAAAACTGCGTCATGGATATGGCGATGGAAATGGGCGTCGAGCTGTTGACAGAAGAAGAATATTTTGAACTGCAAAAGCTGGGTGAGTTCGATACGAAGACGTCGAGCTGGATTGCAACACCGGCTGACATCAGAAAACTCGGCGGCGCGCTCTATTGTGACCGCCGCTACGGCCGCGTCTTCGTGGGTCACAACGGTGCGCAGTCTTATTATGCCGGCAGGGGATTCCGCGGCTCGTTAAGGGTCTAAATTTTGCAGAGCCCGCCAGAAATTATTTTCCTTTGGCCTTCTTATCGGCAATGGCTTCGGTGAACCAAAGCATTTCGTCGAGAAATCCGGCGGCGCGTTTTTCGTGAGACGCATCGTTCGGCGTGCCGTCGTCCTTGAAGCTGTCATGCACACGCGAGACGGAAAAATTTTCTGGAATCGGAACAGCGCCCGCGCCAATCATCACCAATCGCAATTGCGCGAGACAATTGATGCCGCCAAATCCGCCGGCGGAAACGGTCACGATGCCGACGGGTTTGCGCTCGTATTCGGGCAGCAGATAATCCAGCGCGTTTTTCAAAACGCCCGGATAGCCGTTGTTATATTCCGGTGTGACGATGATGAACGAATCGGCGCGCCCGATTTTCTCGCCGAATTCTTTCAAGCGTGGCGGCGCATCGTCGCGACGATGCAACCGTTCTTCCATGATTGGAAAATTATATTCGAGCAAATCGAGTAATTCCGTTTCGATGCCTTTGCGCTCTTGCAATTTTTTCAGAACGAAGCGCGCGACTTTGATGCTTTGACGGTCGCGGCGCGTGCTGCCACAAATGAGAGGGATGTAAAACATTTTTGTCACGGCTTCAACAGTCCCGCAAAATTCGCGCGGTGACGCCAGAGCAGGAACAGCGCGAGCGCGGCGACGATTGATGCGAGTTGCCAGCCTTGATGATTCATGAAAATGTGGAAGCAGAGGATGTTCACAATCACCGGGCCGAGCAGCGTGAGGCCGAGCGGAATGTAACGGCCAATCAGCAGAATCAATCCACCGGCGACCTGGCAAAATCCGACGACATAGAGATAGCCCGTGCTATACATCGCAGTGATGAAGTCACCGGACGGCCCGGACATCGGCGGCATCTTTATGAAATGCAGAAAGGCGTTCGAGCCGAAAACGGTAAACACAAGTCCGAGCAGTATGCGGGCGATGATTTCAAGAATTTTCATGCCGCACTATTGAACAGGTTTGGCGGGATTTCAACCCTTTTCAAATTTAACAATCGGCTTCATTTGAAATTGCGGACGGTTTCAACGAGCGCGGAAATGTTTTCCAGTTTCGCTTCCGGCGGAACACCGTGGCCCAAATTAAAAATATGCCCGCGCGCGCCGCGCATTTCGGCCAGAATACGATTCGTTTCAGCCGCGACTTTTTCCGGTGTCGTCAGCAACAAGAACGGATCAAGATTGCCTTGAACGCCGATGTTGGCTGGCAGTTTCGCGCGAATGTCCGCAAGCCACACGCCGGAATCAATTCCTAAAACGTTCGCGCCGGTTTCAATCAAATCGTTCCAATTGCCGTGAACGTCCTTGGAAAAAACAATCACCGGCACGGCGCTGTTTAATCCCGAAATAATTTGCTTCATCCAATTTGCGGAAGCTCCGGGAAAATCATTTTGCGAAAGCAAACCGCCGAGGCTGTCGAAGATTTGGACGACTTCCGCGCCGGCGATGATTTGCATTTGCAGCAGGCGCGTGACGGCGGCGGTCAATTTTTCCATCAGCGCGGAAAAAAGTTCCGGCTGCGTGTAAAAAAGATTTTTCGCCCGGGTAAATTCCTTCGCGCTGCCGCCTTCGAGCATGAAATTGGCGAGCGTCCACGGCGAGCCGGCAAAACCGATGAGCGCGGTTTTTTCTCCGAGCGATTTTTTGATCAGTTGCAGCGCACGCGGAATATAATCGAGTTTTTCGGGCAGCGCATTCACGTCTAATTTTTTGATTTCGTCCTCCGTTCCCAAAATAAAATTCATCTGGATGCCGCCGCCGTCGCGGAATTTGTAGCCCTGACCCAAACCTTCGGCGACGACAAGAATGTCGCTGAACAAAATCGCGGCGTCGAAATCGAACCGGCGCACCGGCTGAAGCGTGACTTCGGCGGCGAGTTCGGGCGTGCGGACAAGTTCGAGAAAATCGTGTTTGGCCTTGAGCTTGCGATATTCCGGCAGCGCGCGTCCGGCCTGTCGCATGAGCCAGACTGGCGGACGGTCAACTTGCTTGCAGCGGCAGGCGTCGAGGAAACGCTCGCGGTTTGTTGGAATTGCGGCGGTCACTTTGCGCGACAAAATACGTTGAAATTCAGGAAACAGCGAGTGAGTTTTTTTGCGCAACTTTGTTTGCAGCCCGGTTTTTAACCACAAGCAAACGATGAAAAACGATCCGCTCCAAAATGAATTGCGCGAATTGCTTTCACGCCTGCCCGACGCGTCCATGCCGTCGAATTTTACCGCGCGTGTTTTGCAGGCGGTCGAATTTGAAGAATCGCGTCCGGCGCGCAGATGGAATTTCAATTGGTGGAACTGGCGCGTGTTGCCGCGCATCGCCGTGACTGCGGCGGCGGTTCTTTTTGCCGGTCTGACTTTTCATCACCATGAAGTTTACAACCAGCGCGCTGCGCTCGCCAAAAACGTGGCGTTCGTGGCGACCGCCCGGCCGCTTCCCAGTGTGGACGCGCTGAAAAATTTTGACGCCATCCAGCGCATGAGCCAGCCGCGCGCCGATGAGGAATTGCTGGCGCTGCTGCAATGAGTCGTTCGCGGCAGGCGTGTTGGTGGCTCGCTTTTTGCGTGGCGGGGCAATTGAGCTTTTTTCCGCTGCTTGCCGAAGGCCTCGCGCCAGCACCAATCAAATTATTTTCTGCCACAAACCATCCGCCGCATTTTGCGCATTCGCCGGTGGATTTTTTTCGTCAACTGCTTGCGATGACGCCGGACGAGCGCGAAAATTTTTTGACGAACCGCCCGCCCGAAATCCGCGAACGCATTCTCGCCAAAGTCGGCGAATACGAGGCGCTCGACCCGGACGAACGCGAATTGCGGTTGCGCGCGACGGAATTGCGCTGGTATCTGATGCCGCTCTTGCATGAATCGCCGACAAACCGCGCCGCGCGGTTGGAGCAAACACCGGACGACATCCGTCCATTGGTTCAAAGCCGTCTCGAAGAATGGATTATTTTGCCGCCGCAATTGCAACAGGAATTTTTGGAGAACGAACACACCCTGCGCTACTTCGCGCATGTGGATTTGAGCAACGGACCGCCGGGAGATGTCTGGCGGCGTGAACCTAACGATACCGACCGTGCGCATTGGGACACGCTTTCGGAAGCCGAGCGACGGCAGATCACCACCGGCTTCAATCAATTTTTTGAACTCACGCCTGATGAAAAAAAAGAAACGTTGAGCACCTTGTCCGATGCCGAGCGCCGGCAAATGGAAAAAACATTGCAGGCTTTTGATAAAATGCCGGCGGCGCAACGCGTCGAATGCATCAATGCCTTCGCAAAATTTGCCAGCATGAGCGCGTCGGAGCAGGCGGAATTTTTGAAAAATGCCGCGCGCTGGTCGCAGATGTCGCCCGCCGAACGCCAGGCATGGTGCGATCTCGTCACACATGTCCCCGAATGGCCGCCGATGCCCGTCGGTTTTGTGATGCCCATGCCGTCGACATCTAATTCCGCCGCGGTCACAAATCACAACTGATCGGCGATATTCAATTTCAATTTTCGCCGCAAGGCTCTAACCTTTCACCGTGCATCCGATTGCGTTTCACATTGGCTCGCTCACGATTCATTGGTATGGCGTGATGATCGCGCTCGCATTTTTATTCGGGCTTTGGACGGCCACGCTTCGCGCGCGGCGCGAAAAAATTCCCGGCGAAAAAATTGCTGATGTCACGCTTTGGCTGATGATTGGCGGAATTCTTGGCGCGCGAATCGTTTATGTGACGACTTATTGGAAAGAGGAATTTGCGAACCAGCCAATTTCAGAAATCTTCATGATCCAGCATGGCGGACTTGTTTATTACGGCGGACTCATCGGCGCGATTGTCGGCGGAGCGGTTTACATCCGCTGGAAAAAAATGCCGTTCTGGAAAACCGCCGACGTTCTCGCGCCGAGCATCGCGCTTGGAAGTTTTTTTGGACGCGCCGGCTGCCTGCTCAATGGCTGTTGTTATGGACGCCCGGCGAATTTGCCGTGGGCAATCCAATTTCCAAACGGTTCCGCCGCTTGGAACCAGCAGTTTCAGGAAGGGCTCGTCGGCGCAAACAGTCAATCGCTGCCGGTTCATCCGACTGAAATTTACGACGGCCTTTTGAATCTGGCGCTTTACGTCTTTCTCGCGTGGCTGTTCCGGCGCAAAAAATTCGACGGCCAGATTTTTTCGACTTATTTGCTTTGCTACGCCGTCACGCGCTCGTTCGTCGAATATTTTCGCGGCGACTACACCAATCTGCATTACCACCTCGGCCTGACGCCCGCACAATGGATCAGCGTGCCGATTTTTGTGGCCGGGCTTGGGCTCGCGGCGATTCTGTCGCGCCGCAGCCCGACGCCAAGACAAAACTGATTTTTTGACAGAATTAACAAAATTTACAGAATTGAAATTGTGGAATCGAAAAACACAAACCCTTCCGCCGCCGATTTTTTAATTTTGTGAATTCTGTAAATTCTGTCTCAACTCCAATTTTTATCGCTGGACCGACGGCGGTTGGAAAATCTGAAATCGCGCTCGCACTCGCGGAAAAAATCGGCGGCGAAATCATTTCCGCCGATTCGATGCAGGTTTATCGCGGGCTCGACATCGGCACAGCCAAGCCAAATTCGGAAGAGCGGAAAAGAATCCCGCATCACCTCATTGATATTTGCGATTTGACGGAAAATTTTGACGCCGCGCAATTCATCCGGCTCGCGCAAAAGGCGGTGGAAGAAATCCAGTCGCGAAATAAAATCCCGATTTTCTGCGGCGGCACGGGACTTTATTTCAAGGCGTTTTTGAGCGGACTCGGCGAAGCGCCCGCCACCAATCCCGAATTGCGCGCCGAACTGGAAGCTGCGTCGTTTGAATCGTTGTTGCGCGAATTGCGCGAGCGCGACCCGGCGGCTTATGAAAAAATTGACAAACAAAATCCGCGCCGCGTCATCCGTGCGGTGGAAGTAATCCGATTGTCTGGCAAAAAATTTTCCGAACAAAGAGCCGAATGGAAATCAGAAGCCAGAAGTCAGAAGTCAGAAAAGTTTTTTGCTTTTTCGCGGCAGGCTGAAGATTTACACGCGCGCATCAACGCTCGCGTGGATACGATGTTCGCGCGCGGGCTGGTGAACGAGACGCGCGGATTGCTCCAGCGCGGCCTTGAGCAAAACAAGACGGCGATGCAGGCCATCGGCTACCGGCAGGTGGTGGAACATTTGCGCGGCGAACGCCCGCTGGCGGAGACGATTGAACTGGTGAAAAGCCGCACGCGACAATTTGCCAAGCGGCAACTGACGTGGTTCCGCCGTCAGCTTGACCCGGAATGGATTGAATTGAAGCCGGATGAATCTTTTGACAGCGCTTTTGTGGCAAGATTCGGCGGTTGAATAAATGAATGAATAAATTTCACATATTCGTCCGTTGAAACCATTTGAAGACAATAACCAAGGCTGGCATTTTTCAAGCCAGATGAAGCAGCAAGTTTTGGATTCACAACTTTGTTAAAGGAAATTCCTTTTGTCTTTGCTCGGTCGAGAATCTTAAGCACATCTGATTGACGGCGAGTAAAAATAATTTCATCAATTGAAGATAAGCAAATTGTATCAAGCCGATATTCAGTTTCCTCTGGATTAAGATTGTGTCCTTTGATTTCAGAACGCGATGAATTCTTCGACAAGTCTTGATAAAATATGCCATCGAGCACATGCCTGGGGCCAATCGGCAAAATATATTGGTTAGCCTTGAGATTTATTAACTGGATTTGAATTAATCCAATGTCAGACATTGGCAGATCAACTGGCGAAATGGAAATAGTCCAATCGCAATTAAGAAATTCTATGAAATTAAGCTGTAGCAATCGTTCAAATTGGAGTCTATAAACGAGCTGCAAAACATTTTCGGACTCGATTATGACTCTGCCTCCTTGAAAATATCCTTCACGAAATTTGGCTATTACGTCATCTGGTGTTTTCAGTTCTCGGAATAAAAAATATTCTCCCTTTTCCAGTTCCATATTGATTTGCGCCAAAAAGCTCACAACCGCGCGGGTTTTGCAAAAAGAGATGTCCGCCTGAGAAAGGCACAATAACGGCAGAGATTTTCATAGATGGTTTTGGGTAAATCAGTCGAAGATTTATTCGCTGCCTCTTCCAATGCTTTGAAAGTATTTGGTAAATCGGTTTCAACTTTTGAAAACGAATCCTCGATAGCATTGTTTATATCACCAGAAACTAAAAGTTGATTATAGCCACGTGATGAGCAGATTTTCTGAACACTTCGTTGCTTCCATTGTTTTGTTTGAACCTGAAAGCATTCCAACGGGCTGTTGGGAATTCTAAATCTTTCAAGCAGAACTTGGGAGACGTAATGTTGGCGCTCGTTTTTATTATTCATGACAAAGCGAACGTTGCGCCTGTGATTTGGATTTAACTTTCCCTCGGCCTTTTGACGACGACTTCGATTTGGGATTTGTTTTTCACGATCATGTTCGCGGGCAAAATGCCGCGCCAGAAAACGTTCGGGTAAATCACCGCGCCGCGTCCGAGGATGCTGCCGGGGTTCAGCACGGCGTTGCAGCCGGCTTCCGCGCCGTCGCCCAGCAGCGCGCCGAACTTGCGCAGGCCGGTGTCGAAGGGCGCGCCGTCAATCTCGACGAGGATGTTGCCGGGGAAAAGTTTGAAGTTGGAAATCTTCACGCCCGCGCCGAGGTGCGCCTTGTGGCCGAGGATGGAGTCGCCGATGTAATTGAAGTGCGGCACCTGCGCGCCATTGAAGAGCAGCGAGTTTTTCAGCTCGCTCGAATTGCCGACCACGCAGCCGTCGCCGATGATGACGTTCTCGCGGATATAAGCGTTGTGGCGGATTTGGCAATTCTTGCCGATGATGGCCGGGCCTTTGATGAGCACGCCGGGTTCGACAATCGTGCCTTCGCCGATGAAAACTTTTTCGCCGATTGTCGCGCTGGGAAATCTTTTGGGTGGATTTTGTTTCGGCACTTGCGCTAGGTAGGCTTCAATTTTTCCTAAAGCTTCCCACGCGAATTTGCAACCGTCGAAGATGGCGGCGTGTTCGGTTTGCTTCAGGTCAAACAGGTCGGCTGGCTTGAACATAATTTTTGGAGCGGGTGAAGGGAATCGAACCCTCGTTTCAGGCTTGGGAAGCCCACGTTCTACCATTGAACCACACCCGCGTTGTGCGACGGTTTGTTTTTATCAGACGGCGCAGGGAGTTGCAATTGGTTTGCGTCCGCAATTCATTCCGCGACGTCGAGCCGGTTGATGGCCTCGCGCAATCGGCTTTCAATCAGTTTCTGCCGTTCAGCGGAAATAATTTTTCCGCTGTCCAGTTCGCGCACGTAAAATGTGTCAATGGCCGCGCCGCGTTCGGTGACAATGCGCGCGCCCGCGATGTCCACGGCAAGCTCGGCGAATGTTTTTGAAATGGTGTAAAGCAGGCCGAGGCGATCTTCGGTTTCAATCTCGATGAGCGTGCGCGTGTCAGAAGCCTCGTTGTCAAAATAAATTTCGGTCGCCATCTGTTCTCCGGCGTAGGCTTGATAAACAGGACGGTTGACGGTTTGGCGCGCGATGAGCGTTTGCAAGTCAATGTCGCCGCTGTTCAAGACTTTTTCCAGAAGCGCGGCGAATTGGTCGTGTTGTTCGCGCGCGCCGAGATTGCCGGTGTGCGCGTCGTTGACGAAAAATGTGTCGAGGGCGATGCCGTCGGCGCGAGTGAAAATCTGCGCGCCCAGAATGTTCAGGCCGCTGGCGCTCAACGAACCGGCGATTTTGCTGAACAAGCCGGAACGATCCCATGTGCAGATTTTGACGAGATTGTAGCCGCGGTCAGGTTCGTCCAGCCACGCAGTCACGGGCGCGAGCGTGCGGTCTTTTTCCAGAAACAACCGGTGCATGAAGCGATGCGCGAGTTCGAGGTCGTCGAAAATTTCGCGCGCGGTGCGGATTTCAAAATAACGCGGCGGTAATTTTTCAAAATGCGCGCTGATTTCTTCGTCGGTGATTTGTTTGGATGCGATTTCGCGTACTTCTTGCTGGAGCAACTCGCGCTGTTTTTCGGAGGCGCGGACAAATTCCGAGCCGCCGGTGAGCAGCGCCATCGCGCGTGAGTGCAATTGCCAGAGCAGCGTGTCCTTGAAACCGTTCCAGAGTTTGTCGCTCGTGCCCTGCGAATCGGCGAAGGTCAGCAGTGTGAGCAAATTCAGCGCTTCGGGAGTCTCGATTTGCCGCGCGAAATTTCTGATGACAGTCGGGTCATCAAGATCGCGCCGCTGCGAAACACTGGCCATGAGTAGGTGATTTTCAATGATAAGCCGCAGCGTGTGCGCCGCCGTGCCGTCGAGTTGCAGCCGTTTCGCCGCGCGCATCGCCATCTCCGCGCTGACTTTTGCGTGGCCGCCTTTTTTGTGAATTTCAGCTTTTCCGGTGTCGTGCAATAGCAGCGCAAGGTAAAGCAGGCCGGGACGTTCCAAACTTTGAAACAGCGGCGCGTAATGTTTGTAAGGCTGCTGCTGCGCCTCCCACACGCGGTCGAGTTGCTCAAGGCAAACGAGCGTGTGTTCGTCGGCGGCGTATTGGTGATAAAACTCGTGCTGCACGAGGCAGGTGAGCTTGCCGAATTCGGGAATGTATTTTCCGAGCAGATTTACCTCGTGCATCGCGCGCAAAACCGGCGCGACGCTCCCGCGCCGTTCAAGAATCGTCAGAAATGTTTCGCGGACGTGCTCGTCGTTCAAAAAATCACGGTCCACGAGCGAGGTCTGGTTGCGGATGAGTTGCGCAAGGTCGGGATGCAACGTCAGCCGCCGTTGCTGCGCGCAGAGAAAAACGCGCATGAGCCGGCGCGGCGAATCGCGGAAAATGCGGTTGGAGGTGGCATGAATCTCGCCATTGATGAATTTGAAGCCGTCAACGATTTCAGGCTCGCGTTTTCTTTTTGGCAGCCAGCGGCGCAGCGAAAGTCTGCTTTGCGTCGGCGCGATCAACGCCATGCGCTGCTCCAATGTGCGCGTGATGAGAAAAATATTTCTCATGTGCGTATAAAGGTCGCGCATGAATTTCTCGATGCGTTTGCTCGGCGAGCGGTCGCCGTAGCCGAGCGCGTGCGCGACGGCTGGCTGCAGATTTTTTCCCAGCACGTCGAGCGGACGGACGACTTCGTAATGCAATTCAGTCCGTACGCGCAGCAGAAAATCATAGGCGGCTTCGAGCTGTTTGCGTTCGGCGGCGCTGACAAACTCCTGCTGCTCCAATTCGCGCAACGAGCGCGTGCGATATTTGAAAAACGTCATCCACAGCAGATTTTGAAAATCGCGCAGGCCGCCGCAGCCGTTTTTGATGTTCGGTTCCTGCATGCACGCGGAGTTGCCGTATTTCGCGCGGCGCGTTTCCTGATCTTCCAGCCGCAACGCGATGTATTTTTCCTCGAACCCGACGACGCATTTGGCCACGAGCGCTTTTTGAAAT
Organism: Verrucomicrobiia bacterium; assembly: GCA_036501565.1. Taxonomy (GTDB): domain Bacteria; phylum Verrucomicrobiota; class Verrucomicrobiia; order Limisphaerales; family UBA11358; genus UBA11358. Next base: position 27,508 of record DASYAA010000053.1, on the reverse strand, counting down.
TGCCCGAACAATTTTTCGTCGCCTGCGATCAATCGCGCCTCGATAAGCGACGTTTTGGATTGCATGTCGGTGTTGGCGACCTTCACGCAATCGTCAATGCTGCGAACCGAGTGGCCGACTTTCAGCCCGATGTCCCACAACGGATACAACACGCCATCAATTAATTTGGATAAATACGGAAGCGGCTTGTTTGCCGCGATTTGGCCGTCGTGCAGAAACATGAAGTCAATGTCGCTGTGCGGATTCAGTTCTGCGCGACCGTAACCGCCGATTGCGACGAGCGCGAGCGGCGGAAATTCCTTTTGCGCCTGCGCGGACAAACTGCCTTTGGCTGATTCCCAAAGATGTTCCAAGAGCGCGTCGAGAATCGTCGCGCGCGCGCGACAAATTACCTGCCCGCTTGCGCCGCCGCGATGCTGGATTTTAAGCCGGTGCGTTTCGACTTTAAGGAAAGTCTTGTAACGCGCCAGTTGTTCCGCCGCGTCGCCGGTCGGCGGCAACGGCAGGCGTTCTTTGGCGTCGCCCTCGATTTTCTTCAGCAAGTCTTCCATCCGGCGCGCATAAGTTGTGAGCAAAACATTTTGAAAGCAAGCGCGCTCACCGCGCGGGAAACCTTTTCGCGCGCGCGGCGTCTGGTTACACTCTGCGCGCCATGCCAGTCCAATCCGACCCCGATGCCGTCCTGATGCTGCGCGTCAAGCGCGGCGACCGCGCGGCGTTTGCGCAATTGGTCGAGAAATACAGGCAACCTGTGATGAATTTTGTCTATCGTTCGCTGCGCGACGAAACAGAAGCCGAAGATTTGGCGCAAAACGTTTTCCTGCAAATTTTCAAATCCCGCGCCCGTTACAAACAAACCGCGAAATTTTCCACCTGGCTTTTCACCATCGCGCGAAATCTCTGCCTGAATGAAATCCGCCGCCGATCGAGGCATCCCGCAGAATCGCTCGAAGAAACGCACGCCGAAAATGAGGACCAGCCGCAGCGCCAATACGAGGACAAAAAAGTTTTTCTGCCGACGGAAAATGTCTTGCACGGCGAACTCGCCGAAAAAATCGAGGAAGCGCTCGCCGAATTGCCCGAAAACCAGCGCACCGCAATTTTGCTCTGCCGTCAGGAAGAATTGAGCTACGAAGAAATTGCCGAAGTTTTGAACTGCTCGCTTTCCGCCACGAAATCACTCATCCATCGCGGACGCGAAACGCTCAAGGAAAAGTTGAAACCATATCTGCGCACCGGCGATTGGACCGAATAAATTTTCTCGATTTTATTTCACGAACTTCGGCTCAAAAACCGGGCCGAGATTGTGCTTCCGCAGCAGTTCGGAAAATTTTGCGATGGAGCGCTTCTCATCTTCGCCGAGGTGATACTGGATGTGCCATTCGAAATAATCGCGCCGAAAATCCTCGTCAAATTCTTCACGCGTCTCGATGAGATAATCCAAAGTTTCCATGCCGAAATTTTTTGCTTCGCGCAATTCGCGGCGCAATTCCTTGTTCTCGATTCCGCGACGCAACGCCCAAACGGCATATACAAACGGCAGATTTGTGAGTTCATGCCACGCGAAGCCGAGGTCAAAAATTTCATGTTCATGCGGCGCACGCTGAAAATCAATCGCCCGGTCGCCGATGAGCAGGACGAAATCTTTTTCCTGCGCCGACTCGTAGTTTTCCAGCGGCTTGAATTGCGGAAACAGATTTTTCTCGGCGAGCAACACTTTCAACAGGTTCACGCTCGTGAGCGACGCGGTGTCACAGAAAATTTCCGTTGCTTCTTCCAGCGGTTTTTTGTGCGCGAGAATGACGCTGTAGACTTCGCCAAGCGACGCGATGGCGATGCCATCTAAAATGTCGTAGCGGTCGTTGAGCAAAACCTCGGTGATGCTGACGAGCGCGGCGTCGAGTTCATCGCGCCGGAGCATTTCAGCGAGCTTGGCGGGCGTGGCGAGAATGAGCTCGCTCTCGATGCCGCGCGTGAGCGGCGCGGCGTTCAGATAATTGACCGAGCCGATGCGGAATTTTTGTGCGCCTTCGCTCATGCCGTTGCCAGATTTTTTTCGAGCATTTTTGAGCGAGCAGGATTTTCAGTTGCTTCGGCAGCAGGCGCGTCTTCCAAAATTTTAATCGGCTCGTAAAAAGTATTCCGTTGCACCGGCGTGCGGCCGGCTTCGCGGATGGCTTTGACCATATCCGTTTCGGTCTGCAATTGTGGCGAGGTCGCGCCGGCCATGTGGAAGATGTGTTCCTCGATGATCGTGCCGTGGATGTCATCCGCGCCGTAGCTCAACGCGACTTGTGCGAGCTTCAGGCCGAGGCCGACCCAATACGCGGTGATGTGCGGAAAATTATCGAGATAAATGCGGCTGACGGCGATGGTGCGCAGCGAATCAAATCCCGTCGGTGGATGTTCGACGGGTATGTCGTTGTCTTGCGGCTGATACGCGAGTGGAATAAGCGCGACAAAACCGTTCGTCTCATCCTGCAACACGCGCAATTGCCGCAAATGATCCACACGGTCGGCGAGGCTCTCGACGTGGCCGTAAAGCATCGTGCAGGTGCTCCGTCCGCCGAGCCGATGCCATGTGCGATGAACATCCAGATATTCCTCGGCGGATTCTTTTCCTTTGGCGATCTGCGAACGGACTTCCTTGCGGAAAATTTCCGCGCCGCCGCCGGTGAGCGAATCAAGTCCGGCGGCTTTGAGTTCGCGCAAGGTTTCTTCAACAGATTTTTTCGCGAGCCAGGCGAGATGAAGAATTTCAATGGCGGTGAAACATTTCAGTTGTAGGCGTGTGCCCAATTTTTTCAACGCCTTCAGCATATCCGTGTAATAGCTGAACGGCAGCGACGGGTGCAATCCGCCGACGATGTGCAATTCCGTGATGCCGATTTTCAACGCCTTGCGCGCCTTCTCAACAATTTCCTCAACGGAAAATTGAAAACCGTCGGCGTCGCGTTTCTTGCGCGCGAACGAGCAGAACTGGCACGACAGGATGCAGTAGTTCGAGTAGTTGACGTAGCGGTTGATGATGTAGCTGGCGCGGTTGTTGCCGGTTTTTTTCTGCCGCGCAAAATCGGCAATCGCGCCGACGGCGTTTAAGTCTTTCGATTCAAACAATCGCAACGCATCGTTTTCAGAAATGCGTTCGCCCGCGACGACCTTGTCGTAAATGTCGCGCAACCCGCTGCGTTGAATGAAAAAATTCACGAAAAACAAATTAACTGCAAATAAGAGATTGGAAAAGAAAGTTTAACGCAATTTGAATCCGCCTTGAAAAACAACTTCCGCCGCGACCACAACCAGAAAAACCGCGCTGACGAGCGCATTGAGTCTAAAGAACGCAAGATTGATCCAGTTCAAACTGCGGCGGCGCGCAATCCAGTGTTCCAGCAAGAGACAACCGACGATGATGAGCCAGCCAATAAGATACGCGATGCGAAATCGGCAAAGCAATCCAAACGCGAGCAGCAATCCGCACATTATCATGTGCGCGAGAAACGCGGCGGTGAGGGCGTTTTTTTGTCCCCACGCCACAACGAGCGAGCGCAGTCCGTGCGATTTGTCGAACTCGTAATCTTGCAGCGCGTAAATAATGTCGAAGCCGACGAGCCATAAAACGACGGCGAGAGCGAGAATTGTCATTTGCAAAATTTCCAAAGTGGAAACGTTCGCGCCTTTGACCGCCAGCCACGCGCCGACGGGCGCGAGCGCGAGCGCGACGCCAAGAAAAACGTGCGTGTAATTCGTGAACCGCTTCGTCAGCGAATAAAAACAAATCACAACCAGCGCAATCGGCGAAAGGTAAAAGCAAAGCGGATTGAGAAAATAACTGGCGACAATCAAACCCATTGCTGAAATCGCACAAAGCAAAATCGCATTCACCAAAGAAATTTCTCCGCTGGGCAAATGGCGATTGGCCGTGCGCGGATTCAGCGCGTCGAATTTCCGATCAACGATTCGATTGAACGCCATCGCGCAAGTCCGCGCGCAAACCATCGCCGCCAAAATCAATCCGAAAGTTTTCCAGCCAGGCCAGCCGCGATTGTCGCGCGCGGCGACCATCATCGCCGCCAGCGCGAATGGCAGCGCGAAAACCGTGTGCGAGAAGCGAACGAATGAACCCCATTTTTGAATGACGGAAAACATTTTGATTTTTATTTACCGCAGAAACGCCGAGGCGCAGGGTTTTTAATTTTTTCCTCTGCGTCTTTGCGCCTCTGCGGTTCAAACTATTCTTTTTCCTCGCTCCAACGCGGCGCGAGTTTGTTTTCAATTCCCAAATGGTCGAGCACGCGCGCCACGACAGTGTCCGCGAGTTCAATAATTGTTTTTGCGCCGGCATAAAAACTTGGATTCGCGGGCAAAATGATTGCGCCCGCGAGCAGCAGCAGTTCCATGTTTTTGACGTGAATCAAGCTCAATGGTGTTTCGCGCGGGACAAGAATCAATTTCCTTTTTTCCTTCAACGTCACGTCCGCCGCGCGCAGCAAAACATCTTCGCTGTAGCCGTGCGCGATTCGTCCCATCGTGCCCATCGTGCAGGGAATCACGACCATCGCGTCCGGCGGATTCGAGCCGCTGGCGAACGGCGCGTTCATGCTTTTGACATTGTGCATTTGCGCGCCCGCTGGAATTTTCAAGCCGTCCGGCAATTCCACGGCGATGACCTGCTGCGCGTAATTGCTCAACACGACGTGGATTTCATGTTCGCGCGGATTCAAATTATCGAGCAGCCGCTGCGCGTAAAGCGCGCCGGTCGCCCCGGTGATGGCCACGAGAATTTTCACTGGTGAAATTATGGCCGAACTTTGCGTGGCAAACAAGCCGTCCGACAAATCATTCTCATCGTCATCCCCGTCCTCGCTTCGGGAAAAATTGCAAATGAGGATGACGACGAGGGCGAGGAGGATTAAAAAAGTCTAAAACATCTTGAGTCCGTTTTTCTATTCAGCAAAATGGCCGCGTGTTCAAGATTATCGGCACCATTTTTTGCGGCGCGTTGATTTTTCTCGCGGGTTGCGCCACGCCGCCGTCAATGCCGACCGAAAGCATTTCGCCATCGGAATCGGGCGGCGAATTTTCGTCATTGAATTGGGGGACACCCACCGCCCCCGAAAAGCCTGCCGTTCAAAAAGCGCCCGCACCCGCGTCCAAAAAATTTCTGCCGGTTGCAAAAACCAATTTGCCGCCGGTCGCGCCAATTGTGACCTGGACTTCGCTCGGCAATTGGGCGGCGGCGCACAAAATCGGCAAACCGCACCGGATTTCCGACTCGCCGGTGACGACTTACGCCATCGGTTCGGGCAACGGCGTGATGGTCTTGGGCATCGGCACGCTCGGCGCGACATGGAACGGAATTGAAATCAACCTCGGCTTCGAGCCGCAGTTCATTGACGGCGAAGTTTTTTTGCACGGACTCGATTTGCAAAAAAATCTTGAGCCGCTTTTGTGCGAACCGCCGCTGACATTCGGCACAAACCGAATCATCGTGATTGATCCAGGCCACGGCGGGTCAAATACGGGAACACACAGCGTTCTCGACGGACGCTTTGAAAAAGAATTCACACTCGACTGGGCCAAGCGACTCAAGCCGCTGCTCGAAACGAACGGCTGGACGGTTTTTCTCACGCGCACGAACGACACGGACGTTTCACTTTCCAACCGTGTCGCGTTCGCGGAATCTCATCACGCGGATTTGTTCGTCAGTTTGCATTTCAATTCAGGTGCGCCCGACGCGAAACAGAACGGACTCGAAACTTATTGCATCACGCCGACCGGAATGCCTTCGACATTGACGCGCGGTTTCACCGACGACTGGTCAGAAAATCTGCCGAACAATTCTTTCGACGCGCAAAATCTGCAATTTGCGGTGAAAATGCACACCGCGCTGCTGCGCGCGATTGGAATGGAAGATCGCGGCGTCCGTCGCGCGCGTTTCATCGGCGTCTTGCGCGGACAAAAGCGCCCGGCGATTTTGATTGAAGCAGGTTATTTGTCGAATCCGGCGGAAGCAAAGCTGATTGAAAGCGCGGACTATCGCCAGAAACTTGCCGAAGCATTTGCAAATGCGTTGAAATGAAAAAATCAAAACACATTTTGGTAACTGGCGGTGCGGGATTCATCGGCTCGCATTTGGTCGAACGATTGCTGAACGATGGAAAAACCATTGTCGTTATTGACGATTTCTCGACGGGCAGCCTGGAAAACCTGCGCGCGGTCAAAAAAAATCCGCGACTGAAAATTATCCGCGCAAAAATTTCCGAATGCAAAGAATTGCCAAAGCTCGCGGCGAACGCGGAATTTATTTTTCATCTCGCCGCGACCGTTGGCGTTGATCTCGTCGTCAAATCCGCGCTGCACGTTTTGGAAACGAGTTTTCACGAAACGGAAATTTTATTGAAAGCCGCCGCGAAAAATTCCACGCCGCTGCTGCTGACTTCCACTTCGGAAGTTTACGGCAAGAGCGCGAAGCCGGAGTTCGGCGAGGACGACGATTTGCTCATCGGGCCGCCCGGACAATCGCGCTGGAGCTATGCCTGCTCGAAGCTTACGGACGAATTTCTCGCGCTCGCCTACGCGCGCGAAAAAAAACTGCCCGTCACCATCGCGCGACTTTTTAACACCGTCGGCCCGCGCCAGACCGGACGTTACGGAATGGTTTTGCCGCGCTTCATCGCGTCGGCGAAGAAAAATGAGCCGCTAAAAGTTTTTGGCGATGGCAGGCAGACGCGCTGCTTTTGCCTCGTGAACGACGTGGTGGAAGCGCTCGTGCGTTTGCAGGATTGCCGGAAGGCGCGCGGCGAGATTTTCAACATCGGCGGCACGGAGGAAGTTTCCATGCTCGAACTCGCGCGGCTCGTGGTGCAGACGCTCGGCTCGAAATCCCGGATCGGACTGATTCCCTACGACCGGGCGTATGCGCCGGGCTTTGACGACATGCGCCGCCGCAAACCGCTCGTGGAAAAACTGGAACGCTTCGTGAACTTCAAACCGCAGACGCCGCTGCGCGAAATCATCCGGCTGACGGCGGAATAAATTTCTTCAATAAGTTGCGCGAACTTTCCAATCTTCTGGCTTCGCTGTGATTCGGATAATTCGTTTTTCAAAATCAACGCTTTCAAGCGTGCCTCGCACTTCAGCAACCCAACTTCCACACATTCCAGGATGAACATCTCGAAATGGAATAATATCAACTTCAATTTTAATGTCTTTATCATGAGGCTGTAAATCATCCACTCGATGAGTTTGAAGATCGGAAAAAACGCCCTTTCTTGACTCATCACTGTCACCGACAAAAACAACAGTTGAACCAATCAATCTTTGAACGTTCGTCCGGCTCTGCTCATCACCACTACGGATGCCAAGTAAAACTGTTTGTCCATTAATGGCCGCGTTGCCTTTCCAAAAATATCTAGGAGGATTGTCGTGATAAGTATCAATGTAATTTTTGCTGGCCTTCAAATAAGCCTGATGTGTCGAGCATGAACAGATGACCAGCAAAGAAAGAAATAAAATATACGTTGAAATTCTCATAAGTTCCCATTGTCCTAGAATTTAATTCCTTCACGCGCGAGCAAACTGCGTTTCCAATCCAATCCGCCGGAGAAGCCGCCGAGTTTTTTGTTCGCGGCCAGCACTCGATGGCACGGAACCAAAACCGGAACCGGATTCGCCCCGCACGCACCGCCCACGGCGCGGACAGCTTTTGGATTGCCAATCGCCGACGCGATTTCGCCGTAGCTTTTCGTTTTGCCGGCGGAAATTTTCAACATCTGCCGCCACACGGATTTTTGAAAATCCGTTTTGCCCGTCCAGTCGAGCGGCGGCAGCTTTGATTTTTTCCCGGCAAGAACTTTTTTCAGCGCGGATTCAGTCGTGCGATGCCAGCTTTTAATTTTGGCGGGAACACCATTTTGTTTCGCGGCTCGCAGGGACGCTCGCCCCACCGTCGGCCAATCAATTTCGGCCAGACCTTTTTCGGAATAGTGCGCGAGGAAAATTCCGTCGCTTGTAGAGATTGGCAGTTCAACAAAATTATTTTTCATACGATTCAACGATTTAACATTTCAACGGTTCACGAGATTCAATGATTCCGCACAAAAACGGAAATCACGCCGAGCAAAATCAAAAACAGGACGACGACGAGCAGGATGAAGCGGTTGCGCGCGACGCGCTTCTCGTAGCGCATCGGGCGCAGGCCGTGGACGCCGCCGGCAGCGAGATAATTCACGAGACGCGGATTGTTCGTCGTCGGGCGGCGGAAATGGTTGCACAGGCGATGCCACAGCGCGGGCAGATCATATTTGCGGACGCCGAGTTCGTTGTAGCGGTCGCGCGGATCGGCTTCGGGTTGAAATGATTTTGCGTTCACTTCCTCGAAAACCGGCTCGTGTGAAATCGGTTTTGGCGCGGGCGGCGGCTCGGATTTTCGCGAAACGGTTTCGCCGTGCGGAATGGCGGTGGAACGGAATTTGGGCGTAGTTGTTCGCGAAAGTTGCGTGTCGAGTTTTTTGATTTCGGTTTCGAGCGAGGCGATTTGGTCGTTGAGCGTGCGGGCGCGGTCGGAAATCGGGTCAAGGCCTTTGGCTTTCTTCGTTTTTTTTTTTGCGGACGCCATACGACAAATTTTAATGGCGCACGGGCGTCATCATCAAAATCGCGACAAACACGCCGAGCGCAACGAGCGCGACAATCAGCAACGGCCACGTCATCGCAAAACCGATTTTGCAAAGCTGGCCGAAACTTAAATTGGCGAACGGAGAAACAATCGGCGCGGGCGCGGATTCAGTTTCGGATTTTTTTTGCGCGGATTCGCCTTCAAGCGCGGGCAGTTTCAAACGCGCGGAATTCCATTCCATGCGGGCGTTTTCGACAGTCGTCATCGCGCGCGTCAGTTCCATCTGAAAATTTTCCTTAGTCCACATTTCGTCGTGGACGGCCTGGATTTTATCCAGCGCGTCGCGGAAATCAGTGATGGTCTTGACCATTTGCTCGGCGTCGCGGCGGGAATTAAACTCGGCTTCTTCGAGCAGGCCGAGTCCACGCGTCAAATTATGAACCATTTCCTGACGGCCGTTTTGAAATTCCAATTGGCGGCGGCGCAATTCTTCGAGCGAGGCGCGCTCGTGTTCCAGATTTTCTTGCGCGCGTTTTAGTTCGGCGAGTTTTTGCTGCGCCTCAACGACTTTGCGGTCAACCTCGTCGCGCGTGGGCGCGCGGAGCGCGTCGCTCGCGGAAGTCGGCGTCGCGAAGGGCGACTTGTGCGCTTGAAAATCGGTGTCTATAAATTCGGTCGCGTCGTATTCAGCCATGAGGCGAATCTAACTCTGTTACAATTTTGTGTAAAGCGGTGTTTGCACTTGTCACAATTTGATTCGCGGCCTAGATTTCAAATGTCAGCGAGCGAATTTTTTGAAATGATTGAATTGATTCAGTTTCCGTGGAGTCCGTTCTGCATCGTGCAGCGGCGCATTTTGGAATTTTCCGGCGCGCCCTTCAAAATCACAAACATCCCGAATCAGGACCGCTCATTGGTCTGGAAACTCACAAAACAGCGTTATTACGGCGTGCCGATCATCCGCGACGGCAAAAATGTGATTTTTGAAATCGCCGACGATTCGCAGGTCATCGCCAAATATCTCGACGAGGAATTGGATCTGGGATTGTTTCCGTTCCGCTGGCGCGGAGTGCAATCTGTCTTGTGGAAGTTCATCGAAAATGAAGTGGAAGGCGCGACGTTCCGTCTAAACGACATTTATTGGAAGGAAAATGTTCCGGCTGCGGAGCAGTTGCAATTCCTGCGGTTCAAGGAAAGAAAATTCGGTCGCGGTTGCATCGAGCAATGGCGCAAGGATCAAAAAATCTGGCTCAAAAAACTCGAAGAGCGGTTGATTCCTTTTGAAATTATTTTGACGCATCAGGATTACCTGCTCGATGACAAACCGCATTTTACAGATTTTGATTTGTTCGGAATGCTCGAAAATTTTCTTTATTCCGGCCATTACCATTTGCCCAATCGTCACAAACAAATCCAAAAATGGCACCGTCGCATGACGACCATTAAATTCGACAAAATTTCCAAGTGAAAAATTACATTCTCGACACCAACGTCCTTTTGCACGACCCGAATTCGCTTTTGAGCTTCCACGAAAACAGCGTTTTGATCCCCATCGAAGTCATTGAGGAGATTGACCGCTTCAAACGCGAATCCACCGAGCTTGGCCAGAACGCGCGCGCCGTTTCGCGGATGCTCGACGGTTTTCGCGGCGAAGGCCATTTGAGCGAAGGCGTGAAACTGCCGACCGGCGGGAAACTTAAAATTGTCTTTTACAAAAACGGCGGCACGAACGGCGAGAGCGGATTGAATTCCCATTCCGTGGACAACCGGATTCTTTCGCTCGCGGCGGGAATCCAAAAAGCACAGCCGAAAAACCCGACCATCCTCGTTTCCAAAGACATCAATCTGCGAATCAAAGCCGATGCGCTCGGTTTGCAGGCTGAAGATTACGAGAACGACCGCGTGTTCATCACCGATCTTTACACCGGCATGATGGAAATGACCGTTGCGCCGGAAAAAATCGCGGCGTTCCGCGCGAAAGGCGAATTTAATCTGGAAAAAGGAAGAAAGTTTTTCCCGAACGAATATTGCGCGCTCACCGACGAAACGAATCCGAAAAAAGCCGCGCTCACAAAAGTGGACGCGAGCGGCGAAAAACTGGTTCCGATTCTCGACGTGCGCGAAGGCGTTTGGGGAATCAAGCCGCGCAACCGCGAACAGCATTTCGCCTTCGACGCGCTGCTCGACGACCGGATCAAACTGGTCACGCTCATGGGCAAAGCCGGAACGGGAAAAACTTTGCTCGCGATGGCCGCCGGATTGAAGCGCGTCGTGAACGACCGCGAATTTCGCCGGCTCGTCGTCGCGCGCCCGACGATTTCAATGGGCAAGGAACTTGGATTTTTGCCCGGCTCGCTCGAAGAAAAACTCGCGCCGTGGATGCAGCCGATCCACGACGCGCTCGAAATGTTGAGCGATTTGAACATGGGCCACGACCATCGTCGCAGCGGCGATTTGATGCGCAGCGGTGCAATCGTCGTCGAGGCGTTGAGCTACATTCGCGGGCGCAGCATCGCCAATCAATTTATGATTATTGACGAGGCGCAAAACCTGACGCCGCTCGAAGCCAAGACCATCATCACGCGCGTCGGCAACGGCACGAAAATCATTTTCACCGGCGACCCGTATCAGATTGACAATCCGTATGTGGACTCGTCGTCGAACGGATTCAACTACATCGTCAGCCGATTCCGCGACCAGGCCATCGCCGCGCACATTGAACTGCAAAAAGGCGAACGCTCGGAACTGGCGGAACTCGCGGCGAATATTTTGTGAATTGTTGGAACAAAAAACTTTTTCAAATCTCCTTATCTTTGAGCCATCTGCGCCGGAAGAAAATTTTGGCAGTTGACAAAATGCCGCCGTTGTCGAAATTTCTTACAAGGCTGGATTGGGCATCCAGTGGAAATTTATGATCTCAAACGAGAGACCATCACCTTACGGGCGGCCTTACGGTCAGCCCAAACCGCCGGTCAACGAAGACACGCTGAAAAGCGAGACGATTCAGATCGAGCGCAAAACTTTTGTCTTCACGCTCAAGGAAAATCCGCGCGGACGATTTCTGCGCGTAACCGAGGACGTTGGCGGACGGCGCGACTCCATCATTGTTCCCGCAACCGGCCTGGAAGATTTCAAAAAACTCCTCGACGAAATGGTCAAAGCCTCGAACGCAACTCCATCAAAAGTTTGACAGGACATTCTCGGCCAAATGCCGCCATTTACTTTCCCCTTCGTCACTGCTAAAAATTCCGCGTGCTCAACGACGCCGCCATCTGGAAAAATCTCAATTCGCCGCGCCAATTGTTTTTGATCGGCGGGCCGTGCGTGATTGAAAATGAAAAACTATGCCTGCAAGTCGCCGCGTCGCTGAAAAAAACCTGCGCGTCACTTGGCATTTTTTACGTCTTCAAAGCCAGCTTCGACAAGGCCAATCGCACTTCGGCAAAATCGTTTCGCGGAGTCGGTTTGGAAAACGGCCTGCGCATTCTGGCCAAAGTCCGCGCGGAATTTGATTTGCCGGTTTTGACGGATGTTCACAACGAAGTTCAAGTTGCCGCTGCCGCCGAAGCCGTGGACATTTTGCAAATTCCCGCGTTCCTTTGTCGCCAGACGGATTTGATTGAAGCCGCCGTTGCGACCGGCAAAATTGTGAATCTGAAAAAGGGTCAGTTCCTTTCGCCGCAGGAAATGGGTCATGTCGCCGAAAAAGCAAAACGTGCCGACGGAAAAAAAATCCTGCTCACCGAACGCGGCACGACGTTCGGCTACAACAATCTCGTCGCCGACATGCGCTCGATTCCGATTATGAAATCGTTTGGCTTCCCAATTGTTTTCGACGCGACGCATTCTGTGCAACTGCCCGGCGGTGGCGGCGACAAATCTTCCGGCCAGCGGGAATTTGCGCCAGTTCTCGCGCGTTGCGCTTTGGCGGCGGGCGCGAACGGAATTTTTCTGGAAACGCATCCGCAGCCGGACAAAGCGTTGAGCGACGGTCCGAACATGATTCCGCTGGTGGAAATGGACGCGTTGCTGAAAAACCTGTTGAAAGTTTTCAACGTTGTTCGCTGAAATGCCAAAACCAATTTCATCTTCGCTGAAAAAAAAATTGGCGCGCGTAAAACTTTTCCTTTGCGACGTGGACGGCGTTTTGACCGACGGCTCGATTTTCATCGGTGGCGAAAAAGAATTCAAGCGTTTCAACATCCGCGACGGTCTCGGTCTTGTTTTGGCGCGACGCGCAGGTTTGAAAATCGGATGGGTTTCGGCGCGGCCATCTGCGGCGACGGAATTGCGCGCGCAGAAATTGAAAATTGATTTTTTGGTCCAGCAAAGCGACCGGCTCGGCAAGGCTGGCGCGATTGAAAAACTTTTGGCGCAAGAAAAATTGAGTTGGAACGATGTTTGTTTTGTCGGAGATGATGTTGTGGATTTGGGGCCGTTGAAGCGCGCGGGAGTTTCGGTTGCCGTTGCGGACGGCGTGGTCGAAGCGAAGGCGGCGGCGCATTTTGTGACACGTGCGGCGGGCGGGCGCGGCGCAGTTCGCGAGGTGGTTGAGATGATTTTGCGGGCGCAGGGAAAATGGAATGCGTTCGTGGCGCATTACTCGGAATGAAAATCAAAGGCGCGCAAAAGATTTTGATCGCAGGCGCGGTTTTATTTTTCACCGCTGTTCCAAATGAGCGCGCGCAACAAAATGGCGTCCAGCACGCGAGCGATTTCACCTCGGTCGAATACTTTGAGCCGCCGCATGCGACGCAGATGAAATCGCGCCTATCTGGTTTGGAAGCGCAGCCGCTGGCGAACGGGTTGCTCGTGATCAAACAACTCAAACTCGAAACATTCACTGTGGATGGAAAACCAGAAATGGTCGTGGAAGCGCCCAGTTGCACTTATGACACGTCGAAGGCTATGGCGAGTTCGCCCGGTCCGTTGCAGGTTTGGACGGGCGACGGAAAATTCCACGTCGAGGGCGAAGGTTTTTTGTGGCGGCAAACCAATTCGTTCCTCACCATCTCGAACAACGTGCATAGTGTGATTGAAAACGCGCCGGAAAACAAAATTGAACCGTGAAATTTTTTTGCTTCATTGTATTTTTTGCGCTGGCCAATGTCTGGGCATTGCGAGCGCAGACGAACGCGCCTGCCGAGCCGCACTTGACGCAGATTGATTCGGACAGCGTGGATTTTGACATGAACACCAACGCGCGCACGGCGACTTATATCGGCCATGTGCGCGTGGATGATCCGCAAATGAAACTGACCTGCGCGTGGCTTCTTGCTAATTTGCCGCAGGACGGCGGCCACATAAGTCACATCGTCGCCGAGACGAATGTGGTGATTGATTTCACAGACGACAAGGGACAGACGAATCACGCGACCAGTGATAAGGCGGTTTATAACTATAATGTGCAGGGTGCGGTGACGAATGAAACGGTGACGCTGACGGGCAATGCAAAGACTGAAAATGCGCAAGCCATACTTACTGGCGAACCGATTATCTGGAATCGTGTGAACGGCAGCCTGACCGCGACAAATGAACATACAATTTTCCGACAAAATCTGGACAGCGCGACAACCAAGACCAATTCAACGACGACAAGCACAAACAAATTATCCGCGCCAAAATGATTTTCTGAAATGGAAACAACCGCTTCATCATCGAACGGTCTGCTGCTCGCCACGGAAAAACTGGTGAAAGAATATCGCGGGCGGCGTGTGGTCAACGGTGTTTCGGTGAGCGTCAGGGCGGGAGAAATCGTCGGATTGCTCGGCCCGAACGGCGCTGGAAAAACGACGACGTTCAACATGGTCGTCGGCATCGTCAAACCGGACGAAGGTTTTGTGGAATTTCAGGGCAATAAAATCACGGCGTTGCCGATGCACAAACGCGCGCGGCTTGGCATCGGTTATCTGACACAGGCGCCGTCGGTTTTTCGGAAGCTCACCGTCGAGGAAAATATTCTGGCGATTTTGGAAACCTGCAAAATTTCCAGCGACGAGCGGAATGTGCGGCTGAAATATTTGCTCGATGAGCTGGATTTGACGCCGATTCGCAAGAGCAAGGCGTATCAAGTGAGCGGCGGAGAAGGTCGGCGATTGGAAATCACGCGCGCGCTGGTGACGAGTCCAAAATTGATGCTGCTCGACGAGCCGTTCAGCGGCATTGATCCCATTGCAGTTTACGAAGTGCAGAAGATTGTGCGTCGTTTGAAGGAGCGCGGCTTGGGCATTCTAATCACCGACCATAACGTGCGCGAGACCTTGAAATTGATTGACCGCGGCTACATCATTCACAAAGGTCAGGTGTTGGTGGAAGGTTCGGCGGAGTTTCTGGCGAACGATCCGAAGGCGCGGGAAATTTATCTGGGACCAGAGTTTAATATGTAATGTGAACCATGAATTGTTAAATCGTGAAATAAAATTGCATTTGTTCGATTCACAATTTAATGATTCAAAAATAATAATTAAAAATGGCACATCCATCTGTCACGGTTGAACAATTTTTCAAGAAGCATGGCGCGGCGCTGCAAATGCGACTCATCGCCGATGGCGGGGGTTTGAATCGCATCATTCGCGAGCCGACGGTCAACCGTCCTGGCCTCGTGTTGAGCGGATTCACGCGTTACTTTGCCTTCAAACGTGTGCAGACCTTCGGTCATGCGGAGGTTTATTATCTGCGGTCGCTTACGACGGCAGAGCGCACGGCGCGTTACGCCGCTTTGTTTGCCTATAAGATTCCATGCATCGTTTTCAGCCGCAGTTTGAAACCGGACAAGGAATTTTTGCAAGCGGCGGAAAACGCCGGTGTGCCTGTGTTTCAAAGTCCGCTCGTGACGATGAAGTTCATCAACAAGGCGACGCTGGAACTAGAAATGATGTTTGCTCCGCGTAACACGGAAATCGGCAGCATGGTGGATATTCTCGGCGTGGGCGTGATCATTCGCGGCGAAAGCGGCATCGGCAAAAGCGAGGCTGTCCTCGCATTGATAGAGCGCGGTTACAGTCTCGTTTCCGACGATGTGACGAAGGTGACGCTTATTGGCGGTCACGAAGTGCTCGGCACGAGCGCGGAATTGACGCGCAATCACATGGAAATTCGCGGCATCGGCATCATCAACGTCGCCGCCATGTTCGGCGTCAAAAGTATCCGGCGCGACAAAACACTAGACCTTGTCATCACGCTCAAGGCATGGAACGAAGTGTCCGACGTGGACCGGCTGGGCATGGAACAGGAATTTGTCAAAGTCCTCGGCATGGACATCCCGCACATCACAATTCCCGTGCGACCGGGACGCGACCTGGCGCGGCTCGTCGAAGTCGCCGCGTATCAGACTAAATTGAAAATGTCCGGCTTCAATGCCGCGCACGAATTGAATGAGCGTCTCATCGCCCACATGAGCACGGGCAACCAGCCGCCCGGGTGAAATAATTCAATGGCACATTTTCTACGCATGATTTAGCTTGATGTGAGCAAATTGATGAGCGCAAAAAAATTAGCGGACGGCGAATTCTTCACCAAGGAACTCACCGTGGTGAACAAGCTGGGCATCCATGCGCGGCCCGCAGCCATGTTTGTGAAGACCGCCAACCGTTTTGCGTGCGATATTTTTGTGGAAAAAGACGGGGAAAAAATCAACGGCAAAAGCATCATGGGACTGATGATGCTCGCGCTCGGTCCCGGCAGCAAACTCACGCTGCACGTCAAAGGCGCGGATGCGCAACTGGCTATCGCCGAACTCGAAGCCCTCGTCAAACGCAAGTTTGATGAGGAATAAAAATTGCCGCCCGACGATTTTCTGTCTTCAATGGGCGCATGGCAGAAGCTCAATTTGACATCAAATACGTCGCGCACTTGGCGCGCATTTCACTTTCGCCCGACGAGGAAAAAAAACTCGCCGCGCAACTCGGCAATATACTTGGCTACATCGAAAAGTTAAAAGAACTCGATGTGACCAACGTCGAGCCGACCGCCCATGCTGTTCCGCTGCTCAACGTCACGCGCGCCGATGAAATCCATTCATCGCTTTCACGCGAAGATGCGCTTCGCAACGCGCCCAAACAAGCCAATGGACTTTTCATCGTGCCGAAAATTGTGGAATAAAATCCGCGTAATCCGCAGTTTCAAATGTTAAATCAACTTACCATTTCCGACCTGACGACAAAATTGTCGAAGCGCGAAGTTTCCGCGCGCGAAATCATGCAATCGTGTCTCGATCAAATCGCGCGCGTGGACGGGAAAATTCATGCCTTCATCAGTCACGACGACAAGGACGCACTCGCGCAAGCGGACACGGCGGACAAAGAAATTTCTTCCGGCAAAATTCACGCGGAAAAATCTCTTCTCGGAATTCCAATCGCAATCAAAGACGTTCTCGCCGTCAAAAACCAGCCGCTGAATTGCGGCTCAAAAATTCTCGGCAATTTTGTTTCGCCTTACGATGCAACGGTCATCGAAAAATTAAAATCGGCGGGCGCAATTGTTTTTGGACGGTTGAACATGGACGAATTTGCGATGGGCAGCTCGACGGAAAATTCCGCGTTCGGCGTCACAAGAAATCCGTGGGACATTTCGCGAATTCCCGGCGGATCGTCCGGTGGTTCGGCGGCAGCCGTCGCGGCGGACGAGGCAATTGCGACCATTGGCTCGGACACCGGCGGCTCAATCCGGCAACCCGCCGCGCTTTGCGGAGTTGTCGGTTTGAAACCGACTTACGGAAGAATTTCGCGTTATGGACTGGTTGCGTTCGCTAGTTCGCTCGACCAAATCGGGCCGTTCACAAAAGATGTGCGCGACGCGGCAACGCTTCTCGGCGTTTTGAGCGGCGTTGATCCGCGAGATTCGACGAGCGTGCCACAGCCGGTTCCGAATTACGCGAACGCGCTCGATGGAAAAATTCGCGGACTGAAAATTGGTTTGCCGAAGGAATACATGATTGGCGGTTTGGACGCAGAAGTGAAATCCGCAGTTGACGCCGCCGTGAAAAAATTCACGGAACTCGGCGCGGAGATTGTGGAAATTTCCTTGCCGCACACGGATTACGCCGTCGCGACATATTACATCATCGCGACCGCCGAAGCGTCGGCAAATCTCGCGCGTTTCGACGGCATTCGTTACGGCGCGCGCGTTGACGGAAATGATTTGACGGAATTGTATTCCAAAACGCGCGGCGCCGGATTCGGTGCGGAAGTGAAGCGTAGAATTATTCTCGGCACTTATGTTTTGAGCAGTGGATATTACGACGCTTATTATTTGCGCGCGCAAAAAGTCCGCACTTTAATTCGCAATGATTTTCTGAACGCGTTTGAAAAAGTGGACGCGATTGTGACGCCGACGACGCCAACGGCGGCTTTCAAAATCGGCGAAAAAGCGGATGATCCATTGCAAATGTATTTGTCGGACATCTTTACCATTTCGTGCAACCTTGCGGGCATTTGCGGTATCAGCGTTCCTTGCGGTTTCACAAAAAACCCGAAACTGCCAGTTGGTTTGCAATTGCTCGGCAAACCGTTCGGCGAGGAAACGCTTTTGAAAATCGCGCACGCTTACGAACAAAACGCAAACTGGCGCAAGGAAAAGCCGCCAATCTAAAACACTTGCGTTCCAAGTAACTTGATGGTTACTTATTGGGAGCGCATGGCTCGAACTGTCAAAACTGGAAATGCCGCGACGCGCAATCCCGCGCGCACGCGCGAGCGCATTTTGTCCGCCGCGCTGAAGGAATTCGCCGCGAAAGGTTTCGCGGGCGCGCGCATTGATGTCATTGCGCGCCGCGCCGCCATCAACAAGCGGATGCTTTACCATTATTTCGGCGGCAAGGAAAAACTGTTCCGCGCGGTCTTGCGCAACAAAATCGCCGAGCGCCGCGCGTGGGGATTGAATTTGTCCAGCGATCCGGCGCAACGGCTTCCGTTTTGGTTCAAGACCGCGTGCGACGACGCGGATTGGATCCGGTTGCTTGAATGGGAGGCATTGCAAGGCGACGGGCAAAAAGTGATTGACGAAAAAGAAAGACAGGCGCAGGCGGCGGATTGGTTGACGCGCCTGCGTGAGCGGCAGGCGCGCGGAGAATTGTCATCTGAATTTGACGCGCGTCATCTGGCGCTGGCGATGCAATCGCTGACGATGTATCCGATGGCGTTTCCGCAATTGACACGATTCATCATGGGCCGGACGGTGCGCGACCCGAAATTCCAGCGCGCACACGCGGCGTTTTTGAAAAAATTCGCGGCGGCGTTTTCAACCAATCAAAGTACAGGCCGTCAAAATTAATTTCGCAAAATAAAATTGCATGAAAAAATTCATTTTAATTCCAGCGTCGCTGGCTTTTTGCGCGGCAATGTTGCTCGACGGCTGTTCGCGCGGCGCAAAAAATGAAATGGCCGGCGCGCCGGTGCTGGTCGCCAAAGCCGTCGTAACCAATGTTCCGGTGCAAATCCAGCCGCCGCCTGTCGGCCATGTGACGCCGATTTCAACGGTGACGATCCACTCGCAAATCGGCGGCATTATCAGCCAGATTCATTTCAAGGAAGGCTCGGAGGTGGAATCGAACGCTTTGCTTTTCACGATTGACCCGCGCCCGACGCAGGCGGTTTTGGCGCACGACCAGGCGCAATTGGAAAATGCGCAATTGCAATTCAATCGCGATAAAAAACTTTTCGAGGCAAAAATTGAATCGCAGGATCAATTTGACACGAGCAAAGCCAACAGGGATACGCTGGCGGCAACCGTGAAATCTGACGAATTGAATCTGGAGTTCACGGAAATCCGCGCGCCATTGGACGGAGTCGCGGGCAGCCTGCAAAAGCACGAAGGCGATGTCGTGAAAGCGCCGGACGACACGTTGCTGACCATCAATCAGATTCGTCCCATTTACGTCGAGTTCGCCGTGCCGGAACAATTTCTGCCGGAAATCAAAAGACAAATGGCGCAGCACGCGCTGAAAGCTTCCGTCTCGTTTGAAAACATGAACGGCGAACCGCCACAGGGCGAGTTGACTTTTGTGGATAACTCGGTGGACGAAACGACAGGAACAATTCTGCTCAAGGCGACTTTTCCAAATGAAAACAGCGCCTTGTGGCCGGGACAATTTGTGAACGTCACTCTGACGTTGTCGGAATTGACAAATGCAATCGTTGTTCCATCGCAAGCGGTGCAGACGGGACAAAACGGCCAGTTCATTTATGTCGTCAGTGCGAATCAGACTGTTGAAGAGCGTCCGGTGACAATTGGAATTGTTTATGACGGCGAAACGGTTGTTGAAAAAGGTTTGCAGGCGGGTGAAACAGTCGTGACGGACGGCCAATTGCGCCTCGCGCCAAACGTCAAAGTCGTTGTCAAAAGTTCCACTGACTCCGCTGCGTCCACAAATTCAATGGCAAAGTGAATGTTGAATTTTAATTTGCCATGAGCGTTCCCGAACTTTTCATACGCCGCCCGGTGATGACCACGCTGGTCATGATGGCGATTTTGCTGTTCGGCCTCGTTGGCTATCATTTTTTGCCCGTCAGCGATTTGCCGAGCGTGGATTATCCCACGATCAATGTCTCGGCGAATTTGTCCGGCGCGAGTCCAGAGACGATGGCTTCCGCCGTCGCGACGCCGTTGGAAAAACAATTTTCGATAATCCCGGGCGTGGACTCGATGTCTTCCATCAGCGCGCAAGGCTCGGCGCAAATTACGATTCAATTTTCGCTCGACCGAAACATCGACGCGGCGGCGGAGGACGTGAACGCCGCCATCGCGCGCGCGGCCAAACAGTTGCCGCCAAACATGCCCAGCCCGCCGAGTTACAGCAAAGTCAATCCAGCGGACTCGCCGGTTCTTTACATCGCCATGTCATCGCCGACGTTGCCGCTGTCCAAAGTGGACGATTATGCGGAAAATTTACTGGCCGAAAGAATTTCAATGGTCAGCGGCGTCGCGCAAGTGAGCGTTTATGGTTCGCAACAATATGCCGTGCGCATCCAGGTTGACCCGGACAAACTCGCGTCTTACGGATTGGGAATTGATCAAGTCGAGCAAGCCGTTGAGCAAGGCAACGTGGACCAGCCGCTGGGCACGCTTTACGGAAAACATCAGGCGTTTGTCGTGCAGGCAAACGGGCAACTCGAAAACGCGGCGGCGTTTCGGCCAATGATCGTCGCCTATCGCAACGGCAATCCGGTGCGGTTGCAGGAATTGGGAAACGTGCTGGACAGCGTGCAAAATGACAAAGTCGCCGCATGGTATTACACGTCCGCCGGCGGCACACGCGCCGTCATTCTCGCCATCCAAAGGCAGCCCGGCGCGAACACGGTTGAAGTCGTGGACAATATCAAAAAAATGCTGCCGCAATTTCGCGAGCAGGTTCCGGCGGCGGTGCACTTGGATATTTTGTTCGACCGCTCGCAATCCATTCGTACTTCGGTTGCCGACGTGGAGCACACTTTGTTTCTCGCCGTGTGCCTTGTCGTGCTGATCATTTTTCTTTTTCTGCGAAATCTTTCGGCCACGATTATTCCGAGCCTTGCGCTGCCGATGTCCATCATCGGCACATTTGCCGTGATGTCGCTGCTCAATTACAGCCTCGACAATCTTTCGCTCATGGCGCTCACGCTGTGCGTCGGTTTCGTCGTGGACGACGCGATTGTCATGCTTGAAAATATCGTGCGCCACATGGAAAACGGCGAGCCGCCGATGGAAGCCGCGCTCAAAGGCTCGAAGGAAATCGGCTTCACCATCATTTCTATGACGCTCTCGCTCACAGCGGTTTTCATTCCGGTTTTGTTCATGAGCGGATTGCTCGGACGATTGCTGCATGAATTCGCGGTGACGATTGTCGTCGCGGTTTTGGTTTCCGGCTTTGTTTCGCTGACGTTGACGCCAATGATGTGCAGCCGTTTCGTTCATTCGGAAAAGGGGAAAAAACACGGGCGACTTTACAATTTCTTTGAGCGTTTTTTTGATCGATTGCGCGGCGGTTATGACCGGACGCTCCAAGTCACATTGCGCCATCGCTTTGCCACGCTGATGGTTTCGTTTGTTGTTTTAGTGGCAACGCTGATTTTATTTTATGTCATTCCAAAAGGATTTTTCCCGGACGAAGACACGGGCCAGATTTTTGCGATTACGGAAGCATCGGAAGACATTTCATTCGATGCGATGGAAAAACACCAGCTTGCCGCGGCGAAAATTGTCGCCGCCGACACGAACAACGTCGCCGGTTTCGGATCTTTCATCGGCGCGGGCGGTTCGTCCTCCACGTTGAACGACGGGCGCATGTTCATGCGTTTGCAGGACAAACGCAAATTAACCGCCGATCAAATCATTCAGGAACTTCGCGCGAAGCTCGCGCAAATTCCGGGCATCAACGTCTTCATGCAAAATCCGCCGCTGATTCACATCGGCGGACACCTGACCAAATCGCTATATCAATACGCTTTGCAGGACACGGATGTGAACGAGCTTTTTCATTGGGCGCCGATTTTGACGCAAAAATTGTCGCAGCAACTCGGATTTCAGGACGTGACGAGCGATTTGCAAATCAAAAGCCCGCAAGTCAACGTGGAAATTGACCGCGACAAAGCCGCCACGCTTGGCGTCACGCCGCAGCAGATTGAAAATGGCCTCTACGATGCGTTTGGCGAACGCCAGTCCTCCACGATTTACACCGACATCGCCGAATATTGGGTCGTGTTTGAAGTGCTGCCGCAATTTCAACTCGACCCCGACGCGCTCGCGCGGCTTTACATCACCAGCGCGAACACCACCACCAACGGCACGCCCATACTCGTTCCGTTGAGTGCAGTGGCGAAAATCACGCGCAGCATCGGGCCGACGAGCATTTCGCACGTCGGACAATTGCCGGCAGTCACGATTTCATTCAATCTTGCGCCGGGTGTTTCGCTTGGCACAGCCGTCGAGCAAGTGCAAAAAGTTGAAAGTGATCTGCATTTGCCTGCGACCATCAGCGGTAGCTTTCAAGGCTCGGCGGCGGTATTTCAATCGTCCGTCAAGGGACTCGGCTTGCTGCTCATCACGTCAATTCTCGTCATCTACATCATTCTTGGAATTCTCTACGAAAGTTTCATCCATCCGCTCACGATTTTGTCCGGCTTGCCATCGGCGGGATTTGGTGCGCTGCTGACGCTGATGATTTTTCATCTCGACCTGAACATTTACGGTTTCGTCGGCCTCATCATGCTCGTCGGTCTCGTGAAGAAAAACGCCATTATGATGATTGACTTCGCCATCAATGCGCAACGTGAGCATGGAAAAAAACCGGACGAAGCCATTCACGAAGGTTGTCTGCTGCGTTTCCGTCCCATCATGATGACCACGATGTCCGCGCTGATGGCTACGCTGCCCATCGCGCTGGGAATTGGCGCCGGCGGTCCATCCCGTCGCGCACTCGGTTTGTGCGTTGTCGGTGGACTCGTCGTGTCTCAATGTCTGACACTCTACATCACGCCGGTAATTTATCTTTATTTGGAATCGTTTCAGGAATGGGTGAAGCGAAAACGTCATCATAAATCCGCTTCCATTGGAACCGGCGACAGTCCGGCGGTGGCTTGATTTTGGACAAATTCTGAAACATAAAAACGATGAAGCGTTTGATTTTCGACCTTCACAATTTGGCTTGGTTCATGCTCAAAGTGAAGCACCATGAAAAGTGTCATCCGCAAAACAAATCGCAGCGGTCTTTATCATTTGATAAATCCCATCACTCCCATCAATCATGCACTGAAGGCCAAGTTTGACATTTGGGGTTCACTGCTGGTGATTGCCCTGCTGTTGGGAACCGTGGAACTGGTGCGATTGATTTTGAATCCGGCACAGTGATTCCCAAAGACGATTTGCCTCGTCAATGCAAGTGCCGCGCAAGTCTTTTTCATTCGTTTCGTTTTTCAACTTCAGCGTGCAAGTCGGCTTTGCCTGTGGTTAAATTTTTCCCGCAATGGAATACGAAGCCGTCATCGGGCTGGAAACGCACGTCCAACTCAAAACAAAATCGAAAATGTGGTGCGGTTGCGCCAACGCTTTTGGCGCGGAACCGAACACCAACGTCTGTCCGGTTTGTTTGGGAATGCCCGGCGTTCTGCCCGTCGCAAATGAAGAAGCGCTAAAGCTCACTGTTTTGACCGGCTTGCTGTTGAATTGTGAAATTCCGCCACGCGCAAAATTCGACCGTAAAAATTATTTTTATCCCGACGTCGCGAAAAATTATCAAATCACGCAATACGACCGGCCTTCGACCCAAAACGGCTGCGTCGAATTTGAATTCAATGGTGGTCTTTCGCGCGTGCATATCACGCGAGCGCATTTGGAAGAAGACGTCGGCAAAAATTTTCATTTCGACCGCAACAGCGGCGTGGATTTCAACCGCGCCGGCGTCCCGCTTATGGAAATCGTTTCCGAGCCGGATTTGACGAGCGCCGACCAGGCTTACGAATATCTCAACGCGCTCGTTGAAATTCTTCGTTACGGAAAAATCAGCGATTGCGACATGGAAAAAGGCATGGTGCGTTGCGATGTGAATGTTTCCATCCGGCCTGTCGGCACAAAAGAACTCGGCGCAAAAATCGAGATCAAAAACATGAACAGTTTTTCCGGCGTGCGCCGCGCGCTCGAATACGAAATCCCGCGCCAGATTGAAGTGCTGAAAAAAGGCGGGAAATTGATCCAATCTACGCGTCGCTGGAATGACGTTGCCGAAATCACCGAGGAAATGCGGACGAAAGAGCACGCGCACGATTACCGTTATTTTCCCGAACCGGATTTGATGCCGCTCGCGCCGACCGAGAAATGGCTCGAAAAAATTAATTCACGCGTTGTCGAATTGCCGCTCGCGCGCAAAGAACGGTTCATGCAAATTTATAGGCTTACAGCAGACCAAGCTGAAGCATTGAAAAATGATTCTGGTGCCAGTAGTTATTTTGAGAGGTGCGCTCAAGAATTAGTTGAGAAGAAATTACCAACAGACGACGAAACTCGCATATTAAGAGCGATTGTAAATACTATTATTCAACAGTGGCGTCCAAGGCTGGATGCAAAAGGAATGGATTGGTCGCATTTCAAAATAGAGCCAAGTGGAAGCAACGCTGTTAGTCAGTCATTTGTCCTAGGAGAAATCAACTCAACAGGCTATCAACAGGTTGTAATTGAAATGTTTGAATCCGACCGCAACGATGTTCAAGTTATCATTCTAGAACGAGGTCTGGTTCAAGTTAGTGATACTCACGCAATTGAAAAACTTTGCGATGAAGTCATTACCTCAAATCCGGGGCCAGTTGATGATTTTAAGTCTGGTAAAACTGTTGCGTTGAATTTTCTAAAAGGCCAGGTAATGAAATTAAGTAAGGGTAAGGCAAACCTGAATCTGGCTGGTGCAATTTTGGAAAAGAAGCTCAAAACTTAACCACCAAGACACCAAGAATCAAAAAACTTTGTGCCTTGGTGACTTGGTGGTTTAATCTTCGAAATGTTTTCATCGGAAATCAAATCAGTCCACTTCACCGGCATCGGCGGCACGGCGATGGCGTCCGCCGCATCCGCAATGCTCGATAAAGGTTTTGCCGTCATCGGCTCGGATCAAAATGTTTATGAGCCGATGGCATCGTTTCTCGCCGCCAAAAAAATCGCCGTGATGAACGGCTACGACGAAAAAAATCTTTCGCACAAACCGGATTTGGTCGTCATCGGCAACGCGATTTCGCGCGGCAATCCCGAAGCGGAATTTGTTCTCGACCACAAATTGCGCTATTGCTCGCTGCCGGAATTGTTGAAGGAATTTTTTATTCGCGGCAAACGCTCGATTGTTGTTTCTGGAACTCACGGAAAAACCACGACGACTTCGCTGCTCGCGTGGGTTTTTGAACACAACGGATTGAACCCAAGTTTTTTCATCGGCGGCATTCCGAATAATTTTTCGCAAGGCGCGCGGTTCACGGACAGCGAATGGTTCATCATCGAGGGCGACGAATACGACACCGCATTTTTCGACAAGCGCAGCAAGTTCGTCCATTACCTGCCGGAAATCACCATCGTCAACAATCTCGAATTCGATCACGCGGACATCTTTGAAAATCTTGACGCGATAAAAAAATCGTTTTCGCATTTCATCCGGCTGATTCCGCGAAACGGCTTGCTGCTCGGCAACGGCGATGACGAAAATCTCGCGCCGTTGTTGAACGTCACGCATTGTCCGGTGAAAAAATTCGGCCTCGGCGAAAATAATTCTGCTCAAGCATTCAACATTCGTTATGGCCCGACGGCGACGGAATTTGAGATTCCGAGTTTCGCGTTTCATTTGAATTTGATTGGCGAGTTGAATGTCCGCAATGCACTCGCAGTCGTTGCAGCGTCAAAGCATTGCGGACTTTCCAACAAACAAATTCAAAGCGCGTTCGATACTTTCAAAGGCATCAAGCGGCGGATGGAAGTGCGCGGCATTGCGGGCGGCGTGACGGTGATTGATGATTTTGGTCACCATCCGACGGCGATCCGCGAGACATTGCGAGCATTGCGAATCAAATACCCGCACCAAAAAATTTGGGCGATTTTCGAGCCGCGCAGCAACACGACGCGACGCAAAGTTTTTCAGGACGAATTGGCGTCGTCATTTGCCGACGCGGATGCCGTTGTCGTTTCGGAAGTCGCGCGATTGGAGCAATTGCCCGCCGAAGAACGATTGAACCCGGAAAAGCTGATGCAGGATTTGAACGCGGCGAAAAAAAACGCGGCGTATCTGCCGGACGCGGATTCAATCGTCGCGCATATTTCAAAAAACGTTCAAGGCGGCGATGTGGTTTGCATTTTCAGCAACGGCGGTTTTGGTGGCATCCACGGAAAATTGCTGGAACGTCTGGCAATGAAACAGGCTGAAAAATCAAGTGCCAGTCGTTCGTAATTTTCATGGACGCACGGGAAAACATTCTGCTCATTCGCCTTCAATCCATCGGCGATATTGTGTTCACGCTGCCTGCCGTTCACGCCGTGCGGGAAAATTTCCCGCGAGCGAAGCTGCACTTTCTTGTCTCCAAGGAAAACGCGCAGATTTTGCGCGGCTTTGCGGACGTGGATGAAATCATCCCGCTAGACCGCGCGGTTTATCGCTCGGCAAACCTGCCGGCCATGAGCGCGGGCACATTTCAACTTCTGCGCCGCCTGCGCCGGGAAAATTTTTCCATGGCGATTGACTTTCACGGTTTGGGCGAGACGGCGCTGCTCTCGTGGTGGAGCGGCGCGCCAGAACGTTGGGGCAGCGTGTATCATCCACCGCGCGGCTGGACCTATACGCGTGGTGTCCCACGCAACCAGAAAATTCATCCGGCGGAGTGGAACCTGTCGCTGTTGCAACAGTGCGGCCTGCGGACCGGCAATGTCCGCAACGAATACTTCCTGCCGGACGAATCACTCGACGAGGCAAAACAATTTTTCGCCGCGCATAACCTCGACGCGGCTAAACCCACGCTTTACCTCCAGCCGTTCACAAGTGCGGCCAAAAAAAACTGGCCGTTTGAAAAATATCTGGCGCTGGCGCAGTTCTGGCGCGAACGCGGAGTCCAGGTTATTTTCAGCGGTGGCCTTGGCGACAAGCTGCGGCTTGAGCCGGCGCGCGCGGATGGATTTATCGTGGCCGCCGGGATTGCGCAACTGACGGTCGCGGGCTTGATGAAACTTTCCACGCTCATCGTGGGCGGCGACACGGGATTACTGCACCTGGCGGTTGCGATGGGCCGGCGCGTGGTGATGTTGATGCGTTCCCATTCGCGCATCCACACACATCCGTTTCAACATGCAGACTGGGCTGTCAAATCGTTGAAGGGACAATCTATTTTTACGATTGAAATTAGCGCTGTCATGGAAACGATTGAACAGGTATTAAATTTGAAATGACTTGAACCGCATTGT
>DASYAA010000052.1:0-21065 GCA_036501565.1 Verrucomicrobiia bacterium | reverse complement strand
CGTTTTGTTCCAGTAAACGGTTACACAGTTCAAATTGTGCCGCAAAAAAGTATCCAAAACTTTTGGACTGGTGGCATAAGAAAAAGAACGGATCGCTGACGCTGTTTGATGTTATTCCAAACTCTCACAAGAAAGTTTGGTGGATTTGCCCTGAAGGACATGAATTTCAGCGTGCAACCGCCGACAGAATTAGGGCTAAGTTTTGCCCGATATGCACCAACAAAGAAGTGCATCCGTCGAACTGCCTTGCCAAAGTTTGTCCAGACCTAGCGCGTGAATGGCATCCTTCCAAAAATGCCAAGCTGACACCACACGATGTAGTTGCGGGTTCAAGTCGCAAGATTTGGTGGAAGTGCAAAAAATGCCACAATGAATGGAGAGCCACTCCAGAAAATCGAAAATACGGCAAGGGTTGTCCGGTCTGTGGCATAAAGAGGATATGGCAATTGAGAAGGCAGCGATTTGGTTTATCTGGCGGAGCTAAATCCGCATCTAAAAATAAAGCGTAAACAATTTTAAGATTGTTTCGATTTCGTTGCCTTGATTTCGACAGTTGCAGGATTTCGTTCCAAAGATTAGAGTGCCGGTATGAAAGCGATTTCCATTCGCGAGGCGGAAGGTCAACTCGGCCAGCTGGTCGCCGAGGCGTGTCGCGGCGAGACGATCGTGCTGACGGACGGCGACAATGAAGTCACTTTGTCGCCGCGCCCACTTTTAGATCTGGAAGAAGACAGTCCTGAATTGGAAGCGGAATTGTTGAAGGCCGTGAATGGGCCGCACGCACCCATGCGCGAAGGTGAATTGAGGAAAATTGCGGATCGCGCATTGCGTGAGCATCGCGCCAAACAGGGACGATGAAACTATCGTTGCACCGTGCCGAAAAATTCAACGCCGATTTTGACCAGCAATATAACTGGTATCTGGAACAGGCTGGCGAAGAATTGGCTGAAAGATTTTTGAACGCAGTTGAAATCACATTGCAATCTTTATTGGCGCAGCCGGATTTGGGTCGCCGGAGAAAATTTCGCCATTCCGCACTGGCTGGCATTCGTTCGTTTCAAGTCAAACCGCCTTTTCAAAACATTCTGATTTTTTATCGGCACACTGCCACCGAACTTTCCGCCGAACGTCTGATGCACGGTTCGCGCGATTTGCCGCGCCGGTTGTCTGAACCTTTGTTATGACAGAAATCAATTTGCAATCACCGATGAGCGCCGTGCTGGAAAATTTTCCCGGCGCGCAACGCTCGCTCTTTCGCAAATATCACATCGGCGGGTGCAGCAGTTGCGGTTTTCAACCGATGGAATCTTTGGCGGAAGTCTGCGCGCGCAACGGCAATCTGGACGTGGCCGAAGTGCTGGCGCACATTCAGTCCAGCCACGAGCAGGACGCGAAGGTTTTGATTTCGCCGGCGGAACTCGCCAGACTTTTGCAGCGCGACCCATCGGTGAAGCTGGTGGACGTGCGTTCGCGCGAGGAATTCGAGGCGGTGAACATCGCCGGTTCGGTTTTGCTGTCGCAGGACGTGATGCGCGAACTCATGGCGAGCGGCTCGAACACAAATCCGATCGTCGTGATTGATCACGCGGGCAAGAACGGTCTGGACGCGGCGGCGTATTTCATGGGGCACGGTTTGCAGAACGTGCGCTGTCTGCGCGGTGGCATTGATGCGTGGGCGCAGGAAGTGGATGCGAAGATGCGGAGATATAAATTGGGTTGAGACAGAATTAACAAAATTAACCGAATTAAAATTGGAAAAATAATTCTGTAAAATTCTGTTAATTCTGTCTAAACATTGAACTTGAATAGCAGCACGTCGCCGTCTTTCACGACGTATTCCTTGCCTTCCATCCGATACAAACCTTTTTCGCGCGCGGCGGCGACGGAACCCAGTTTCACCAGATCGTCGTAAGCCACGGTCTCGGCCTTGATGAAGCCGCGCTCGAAATCGGAATGGATGACGCCCGCCGCTTTCGGCGCGGTGTCGCCGTTGTGGATCGTCCACGCGCGGACTTCTTTTTCGCCCGCCGTGAAATATGTCCGCAACCCGAGCAGATGATACGTCGCGCGAATGAGCGCGCCGACGCCGGATTCGGCGACGCCGAGTTCCTTCAAAAATTCTTTCGCCTCGGCCTCGGACAAATCAATCAAATCGCTTTCAATCTGCGCGCTGATGACGACGGCTTCGCACGCGAAATGATTCTTCGTGTATTCGCGGACTTTCAGCACGAACGAATTTTGGTCGGCGGTGGCCAGATCGGATTCCTTGACGTTGCAGGCGAAAATCGTGGGCTTGTCGGTCATCAGCCAGAATAGGCGCGAGACGGCTTTTTCTTCCGGCGCGAGTTCGAGCGTGAGCGCGGGCTTGCCGGCGTTGAGGTGCGGCTCGATTTTTTTCAAAACAGTTTCCTGTGCGAGCGCTTCCTTGTCGCCGCGCTTGGCGTCTTTGGCGACGCTGGCGAGGCGTTTTTGCACGGCTTCCAGATCGGCGAGCACCAGTTCGGTCGTGATCGTCTCGATGTCGCGGATGGGATCAATGTTGCCCGCGACGTGATGGATGTCCGCATCTTCGAAGCAGCGCACGACCTGCACGATGGCGTCCACTTCGCGGATGTGGGTCAAAAATTTATTGCCCAAACCTTCGCCCGCCGCCGCGCCTTTCACGAGTCCGGCGATGTCCACGAACTCCACCGCCGCCGGAATGATCACGGAAGTTTTAGCGATATCTTTCAACACTCCAAGCCGCGCGTCCGGCACGATGACGATGCCGACGTTCGGATCAATGGTGCAAAACGGATAGTTCGCGGCCTCCGCCTTGCGCGTGCGCGTGACGGCGTTGAACAAGGTTGATTTACCTACGTTGGGCAGTCCGACGATTCCAGCTTTAAGCATAATTTATTTCACCGCGAAGACGCGGAGACGCAGAGAACTATCAGGAAATCGTAGTGGCAAAAAGTTTTTGTTTTAGATTTTATGCCGCGCCAATTGCCACGCGATGTGGATGCCGTCGAAAATTGCAACGGCGATTAGGCACAGTCCGGAAAAATGTTGCATTCGCAGCAGTGTTTTTTCATTGAAGTGTCCATGCCCGCGCGACATGCCGAAACTCAATCCGCAAAACCACGCGTTTGTGCCGAGCGCGACGCCAAGAACGCACGCGGTCTTGGCGGCGAGCGTGTCGGCGACCCAATCTTGATCCGTGAAATAAGCCTCGTGCGACATCAGATATGCGCCGATGACCAGCCACGTGGCCAGCACGCCGAGATTGCCCATCACGCGCACGAAACCGACGCCGAACGCGGAGTGCGGTTGCAATTTTCCCTCGATGCGTCCTTCCAATTGTTCCGCCTTGGAACCGAATTGTGTTATGGCGGCGATTTTTTTTGCCGCGAGAAATCTTGTTCCGAGAAATAAAAGAAAGACGAACGTGAAAACCTTCATCATCGCTTTGACGAAATGCGCGTCGAAAAAGGACGAGAAACCGGCGAACGCAATCGCGCAATAAATCACTTCCATCGTCGCCGCGCCCAGCCCGATGAGCATCGCCCATTTGAAACCGCGCTGCGCGCCTTCGTTGATGATGGTCAGATTGACCGGGCCGACGGGGATTGACGAAAATAAAAGGGCGCTGACAAAACCAGCGAGCGCCGCGATAAAAATGGATGAAGAGTCGGTCATGAATTTAATTCGCGCCGTCCGGTTCGTCGTCTTCCTCTTCAATTTCACGCCGCCACGCGCGCGAAAGGCTTGGCCGGATAAATCCGTAAATCAGATAGAGCGTAAAAAATGCCGGCAGGACGTAATAAAGAATTTTGTCGCGCAAAATCACCAGTGCGCCGATAAAAATGGCTGCGCCAATCATTTTCCAAAACGTGCTCTTCGAGCGCAGGCCGAGCGATTTGAAGCTCGGATATTTCACCTGGCTGACCATCATCGCAGAAAGAAAAATCAAAACTCCGGCGATGAAATAATTCCAATGGCCGAGACTTTTTTCCTTTTCGTTGAAATGGATGATGAGCAGTGTGAGCGAAGCAACGAGGCCGGCGGCGCTCGGAATTGGAAAACCCAAAAAATCCTTGCTGGCGCTGCCAGCGGGCATCGCGGCGAGGCAATTGAACCGCGCAAGGCGGAACGCGCCGCACAAAAGATAAATCGAGGCGATGAACCAGCTGATTTGGCGGTATTCGCCGAAAACATCCGCGAGCACGACGCGCTGAACCAGAAACGCGGGTGCCACGCCGAAGGAAACCAAATCGGCGAGCGAATCGAATTCGCGGCCGAACGGACTTTCGACACCGCCCATGCGCGCGACGCGGCCATCGAACAAATCAAAAATACACGCAAGCAAAATGAAGGCGAGCGCAAGTTTGATTTGAACAAAATAATTGTCGCTCATCGGATCGGCGTCCACAATTTTTGTGAGTGCGACAAAGCCGCAGAACAGATTTCCCGCCGTCAACAGGTTCGGCAGAAAATAAATTTTCAGTTTCGCGTCCGAATCGTCGGGCGACGGCCTTTGAGGGATCGGTTCGCTCATTTTTAATCGAAAGAAGCAATCACAGTTTCGCCGCCGATGACTTTTTCGCCGAGCGCGGTTTTGATTTTTGCGCGCTTCGGCAGATAAACGTCCACGCGCGAACCGAATTGAATCAGACTGATTCGCTCGCCGCGTTGAACAATGTCATTTTCAGAAATCCACGGCACGATTCTTCGCGCAATCAGTCCGGCGATCAGGCGCACGCCGATTTTTTCGCCGCGCGGCTCGGCACAATCAATTCCGATCAAAACATTTTCGTTGAATTGCGCGCAGTCGGTTCGCATGGCGTTGAGATATTGGCCGGGCGTGCTTTTGAAAAAAGAAATTTTTCCGGTCACCGGCGCATTTTGGACGTGGATGTCGAACACAGAAAGAAAAATGGAGATGCGCTGGCATTCGCCGCCCATGAATTCGTTTTCGGTCGTCGTGTCAATCACGTCCACCTTGCCGTGGCCGGGCGCGATGACGAGGTTTTTGCCGGTCGGCACCATCGGGTCGGGATCGCGGAAAAAATAGAACGTGAACAGCGCAAAGAGAATCCATAATCCGAACAGCACGCCGTAAAATTCCAAAATAAACGCGCCGATATGCGTGGCCAGCCACGCGACGGCCAGCAGCACGAGCACCGCCGCGAGTGCGAGGCCAACGAGCTTGATCCCGGCGAGCGACGCTTTTCCAGAGTGTTTCACAAAGGCAGGATAAAAATTTTAAGCGACACTTGCAATTCAGCATTTTGGGTGCAAGTTGAAAGCCGTCGCAAAATTGAATGCGACGACTGAAACTAAAAACAAAACTACGATTCCAAAATTATGTCATTACACACTCCTGACCTGACGAAATTCCCGCCACGCAGTCCGCGCGTGCGGCTGGGCGGCTACGTGATTTTGCCGCGCTGTCTCGATAAAGGCCGTGCGACACTGGCCGGAAAAAACGGCGAGTATCATTATGCCTGTCCGCTCGACCAGCGGTTTCTGGAATTCGCCGGCATCAACCCGGAAGTCTTGAAAAAGGAATTGGGCAAAAGCGACGGCGAAATTCTGGAATGGATCGAAAAAAACGCGGAGCACAAACGATCGGATGCGGAAATCGCCGCGTGGTCGGAACTTGCCGAGAAGCGCGTGCCGACGGATGTGGAATCGCGCGAGTTTTTCAACGGAATCCACAAGCAGGCCGGGCCGAAACGCGAGGACATCGCAACGTGGTTCGACGTTTTGGACTTGGATGATTATGTGAGCTTCGGCGGAAAAGCCTGAAACACAAAGGCGCGAAGAAAAAATCTTCGCGCCTTTTGATTTTGTTTAAAAATCAAGCTGCGGAGTGCGCGGTTTCGGCGACGGGCAATTCTTCTACGGGAGCGGCGATTTTGCACGCTTCGATATGCTCAATGCGATAACGGCGTTTTGTTTCGTGCAGTTCAAACTCCACTTCGTCGCCGATTTTGTGGTTGAGCAGTGACTGGCCGACGGGCGTGAGATAGCTGATGATGCCCTTGTCGGGATCGGAATCCCACGCGCCAAGAATTGTGAACGATTCGGACTGGTTCGTTTCCAGATTCGTGGCCTGAACAATCGTGCCGATGTTGACGGCGTCGGTTTTTGCGTTGGAAAAATCCGTGCCGCGCGCGCGCATCATCTGCGCTTCGAGTTCTTCTTTGCGGCGCATAAGGATTTTCTGCATCTCCTTTGCGGCCTTGTATTCGTGATTTTCGCGCAAGTCCCCATAACTGCGCGCGATGGCGATTTCCTTTGAGTTCGCGGGAATTTTTTTCTGCACGAGTTCGCCGTATTCGGCGCGGCGGCGCTCAAGGCTTTCCCATGAAACCTGGATCGTGCTGTCCTGCTTGGTCTGTTCGCCGCTGACGAGCGATTGCACGGCGGGATGTTTTTTGACGAGGCGCGCGAGTAGCGAGCGCTTGTCCATGTCGTCGAACACGGGCGAGAGTTGCAGCGCGCGTGTCAAATCTTTGACGACCTCGATATCGGCGGTCGCGGTCAATTCGTTGAGCAATTCCTGGTCCTCCAAAATAAAATCACGCAGCCGGTTCGAGCGCCGTTCGTTGAACTGGTCGCGCTCCATCGCCGTGAGCATCGCGCGGAAAACTTCCGGGCCGAGGATGTCGGCAAAGGCGTCGCTGCGTTCGCGTCCGAGCCAGAGCAGCAATTCGCTGCTGGCGGTGTGCTGGCGGATGAGCCTAGCGAGCGTTTCCTTGAGCAAATCCCATTTGCCTTCCGCGATGAGCAGGCTCGCAAATTCCTTTGCAAGTTTCGCGGAAACAAAATTCAGCGAGCCGCGCAAAATTTCCTGCCAGCGGTCGGGATTTGCCTCCTTGAACGATGCGAGCGCGCGATGATGTTTCGCGGCGGGAATCAATTCGAGCAGCGAGCCGAATTTGACGTTGTCCTGCGACCAGATTTGCGCGGCAGTGATTTCACTGGCCGACGAAGTCAATCCGGCGGCTTCGCGCAATTCGTCGCGCGCGAAAATCGCTTCCAGAGCAACGGAAGGCTGGTTGCGCTGATATAAAATGATGTCCGCGTTCAACGAGACAATCATTTCATTCGCCGCCGTTTGTTTGTCGGGTAAATCCGAAATGACTTTGATCAACTCCGCCACGACCGCGACGCGCGCCTTCAAGCCTTTTGCCGCGCGAAAATCCGCGAGCGTGCGGTCTTGCAACGTCGTTTCTTGCGCCTGAAAAACGACAGGCTCGGTTTTTTTCAACGGCACAATGAAATGGCCGTCCATCTTCATTTCGCGCTTGGCCGTTTCCCACCATTTTTTCCAGTCGTCGCGAATCACGTCCGGCACGAGGACGGCTTGAATTTGGTCAGCGGTCGCTTTGCCGCCAAAACTGTTCAGCACAAGTTTGATCAAATCCAGATGATGCGCGGCCATTTGACGGACGGCTTCGATGTCATTCGCCTTGCGCGCGAGAATGTGATCCTTCGGGATCGGCTTGAGATTTTCCGCCGCGAACGCCAAATCCATCGTGTGCCCCGGTTTGCCTGGAAAATCAATCGTGAAGCGCGCGAACACTGTGTCCACCGTCTTGATTTTTCCAAAACCCCAACTGCGGTGCGTGCAGCAGCCGCCTTCCGTCAGATGCACCAGCGGTTCGACGTGACGGCCTTCAATTTTTCCGGCAGCGGCTAATTTTTCAAATTCTTCTCTCATAAAAAAATCGTATTTCTGTCGTCACGGACTCACTATGCTTCATTAAACGCGATGAATGGGCAAAATCCAAGACAAATTGCAGCGCGAATTTTACAGCAACGTAACAGCGCCGGCGAATTCGTCGAAGACCTGCTTGAGCGCGCACTGGCCGATGCGCAGCTTTCATCGGCTGATCGCGGGCTTTGCCAGGAAATTGTTTATGGCATCGTCCGCTGGCAATCCACGCTCGACTGGCTCATTGCGCGAAAAACAAACGGACGCGAACAAAAACCCGCGCTCCAAAATCTGTTGCGTCTCGGCCTCTATCAAATTTTCTGGCTCGACCGGATTCCCGACCACGCCGCCGTCCACGAAACCGTCGAACTCGCCAAACAAAACGGCTTCGGCCCGCAAGCCGGATTTGTGAACGCCATTCTGCGCGGCTATTTACGCGAAGCCGACGAAACCAAAAAACTTTTGGCTGACCTTAAAATTTCCAATCCGGCAATCGGCTTTTCCCATCCACAATGGCTCGTCGAAAAATGGCAAAAAAAATTCGACGCAGAAAAAACTTTGCAACTGCTCGAATGGAATAATACGCCGCCAAAAACATTCGCACGCGTCAATACGTTGAAAATTGATGCCGGCAAACTCATCGGAAAATGGCGCGAAGAAAATGTCGAATACGATTTCGTCCGGCGCGAGTGGCTTGAAGAAAATCTCGTCTTCGAGTTGAAATCGCATCCGCCACTGAATTCGCTGGCGAGTTTCCGCGACGGCTGGTTTTACATTCAAGACCCAAGCACGCTCCTTGCCGTGCGCGAACTCGACGCGCAACCCGGTGAAACAATTCTTGATTTATGCGCCGCGCCCGGCGGCAAAACCACCTTCATCGCGCAATTGATGAACAATGAAGGCAAAATTGTCGCCTGCGACATTTCCGCAGAACGATTGAAATTAGTTCAAGAAAATTGCACGCGGCTTGGCGTGACTTGCGTTGAAACAACTCAAAACTCAAAACTCAAAACTCAAAACTTAAAATTCGACAGAATTTTAGCTGACGCTCCCTGCTCCAACACCGGCGTCATGCGCCGCCGCGTGGACTTGCGTTGGCGGATTTCGGCGGAAGAAATTTTGCGGCTGCGACAGACACAACTAGATTTGCTCAACCAAGCTGCGGTCAACTTAAAGCCCGGCGGCGTTTTGGTCTACAGCACTTGCAGTCTTGAGCCGGAGGAAAATTCCGAAATCGTGAAAGAATTTTTGCGCGAACATTCCGAATTCAAATTAGAAAGCGAACGTGAATTGCTGCCGTTTGTGGTCAATGTAGACGGAGCTTACGTTGCACGAATTCTTCGCAATTGAATCCGCTGCGTCAAATCTTTGGACTCAATTCCCCAACTTGACGAAGGATTGCAAGTTTCCAATTCCGCTGATGTTTCGCCTTTTGTCCAGTAAGGAATTTCAGCTGCATTAAGGAAGACTCTCGTAACAGGCTCAAAAAGATAACCAGTTGCTGGCGCCAATTTCTTCTCCTTCTCGCCAGATTTAAGAGTGATTTGAAACGCCGTTGGAAATCTTTCCTTATTCTGAAGGTTAATTTTTGCCATATCTTCTCGTTCGGCTTTGATTTTCCTGTGAGCCTCTAAATCAAGTTCGAAGACGACGAAGTCGGCATCAGCATTGATTGCCTGCAGGAGAAGCAATTTGGCCATTTTAACTACTGGAATTTGGCTTTCTTCCGAAGAACTTTTGAAATCCAAAATTCGGCTCATAACCATTTTGGTTAACTTTTCACATCCCCATGATTTGATAACCGGAATCAACGTAGAGAACTTGTCCGGTGATTGCCGCCGCGCCGTCGCTCGCCAGAAAAGCTCCCGTCGCGCCGAGTTCTTCGGGCGTGACGTTGCGCTTGAGCGGCGCGTGTTCTTCGTAATGTTTCAGCATCTGGCTGAAACCAGCGATGCCGCGCGCGGCGAGCGTGTTGACCGGGCCGGCGCTAATGCAGTTGACGCGGATTTTTTTCGGGCC
The DNA here is from genome assembly GCA_036501565.1 of Verrucomicrobiia bacterium. Taxonomy (GTDB): domain Bacteria; phylum Verrucomicrobiota; class Verrucomicrobiia; order Limisphaerales; family UBA11358; genus UBA11358. The sequence goes on along the minus strand of DASYAA010000052.1, from coordinate 11,341 downwards.
GAGATCGTAGGCAAGGTAGCGCGTGCTGGCTTCGAGCGCGGCCTTGGCGACGCCCATGACGTTGTAATGCGGCACGACTTTTTCCGCGCCGTAATAACTCATCGCCACAATGCTGCCGCCGTCGGTCATCAATGGCGCGGCGGCGCGCGCGAGCGCGACGAGCGAATACGCGCTCACGTCGTGCGCGACGCGAAACGCTTCGCGGCTCGTGTTCACAAATTCGCCTTCGAGCGCGTCCTTCGGCGCGTAGGCGACGGAATGCAGAAGCAAATTCAACTTTCCAAATTTCTCGCCGACGGTTTTGAAGACGTTGGCAATTTCATCGTCCTTCGTGACGTCGCACGGCAAAATCAAAGTGTCCGCGCCAAAAGTTCCGGCGAGTTCGGTGACGTTTTCCTTGATGCGTTCGCCTTGAAACGTGAACGCGAGTTTCGCGCCTTCGCGCGCCCACGCCTGCGCGATAGCCCAGGCGATGGAGCGTTTGTTGGCGACGCCGAAGACGATTCCGGTTTTTCCTGCGAGCAATGACATAAGTGCGTATTTTGTTAAATGGTTGAACGCTAAATCGTGGAAAGGTTAAATCGTATTGGCGGCTGTGTGCAAAGGAAATTCTCGCGGAATTTTTTTCCGGTGGGGCGAGCGTCCTCGCGAGCCACAAGTAAAATTCGTTTCGGCTCGCGAGGACGCTCGCCCCACCGAAATTCACAGCCTCGACTCGCGGGCGCGGACAAATTAAACTGTCGCGAATGGATTCAAATCAAATCGTTGACGGCCTGCTTTTTTATATCGGCCTGGTCGTGCTGCTGACGTTCCACGAATTCGCCCACGCGTGGACGGCGTGGAAACTCGGCGATGACACGGCGCGGCTGCAAGGTCGCTTGTCACTAAACCCAATTGTGCACATTGATCCAATTGGCACGGTGTTGTTGCCATTGATCATGATTTTTGCGTCGCCAGTCGTCGGAAGATTTTTGATCGGCTATGCAAAACCCGTTCCGTTCAATCCGGCGAACCTGCGCAACCGCTGGCGCGACGAAATGTTGATTGCAATGGCTGGTCCGGGGATGAACATCATTCTGGCCGTCGCGCTTGTGGCATTTGCGCGCGTCGCCGTGATTTTTCAATCCGAAGAAATGGTCGGGTTATTTCTTCAGATGGCGCAGTTGAGTTTGCTGCTTTGTTTTTTCAATCTCATTCCGATTCCGCCGCTGGACGGATCGCACGTCATGCGCAATTTGAGCGGCATGAGTTATGAAACCTACATGAATCTTTGCCGCTTCGGTTTCATCGGAATCATTCTCGTGCTGCAAATTCCCGGCGTGCGCGAAGTTTTCGGTTTTGTCACTTATGGCACGCTTGATGGATTGATGTTTTGCTTCGGTTTTCCGTCGGAGTAAAATTATTTCTTGAAATAAAGCTCCTCGGCATTCCAAGTCACGCGATAATAGTCCAACGGCGTGGGGCGGACGTTGCCGATGTCCGAACGGATGGCGCCATAATACATCGGCGTGACGGTGAAAATCATCGGCTGTTCATCGGCGATGATTTCCTGAACTTCGTCAAAATCTTTTTTCCGCTCGTTAAAATCCAGCGTCTGCATTTGCGCATTCATCAATTGGTCAATGCGCGCTTCCCAATCGGTTGAAGGCGTTTTCTGGCGCGGAAACCATTGATGGGTGAAGCCGTCGGATTTGAGGACGTTCATGCTGCTACCCGGATCGGTTCCCGCGCCGCCAAGTCCAAGAAGGATGCAGTCGTAGTCGTAACTGACATCAACTTTATTGACCAGCGTATTGAATTCGATCGGTTGAAAAATGACTTTCATGCCGAGCTTTTCCAAATCGGAGGCGATGAGCAGCGCCATCTTTTCGCGCGTGCCGTTGCCGGTATTGGTGTTGAAAACAAATTCAATTTTATTTCCGCCGGCATCGGTCAGAAAATCATCACTGTTTCGTTTTTCAATTCCAATTTCCTTCAACAATTCCAATGCCTTGGCCGGATCGTGGGGATATTGTTTGATGTTTGGATTATACCATTTTTTATTTCCCAGCGTAACAAAACCGTAATTGGGAACGGCCCGTCCGGTATAAACGGAGCGGATGATGGCGTCGCGGTCAATCGCATAAGCGCACGCCTGGCGGAATTTCTGGCTGCGAAACCATTTCAGCTTCACCGGATCAACATAAAGCTTGCCGGTTTGCGGATTGACGTTGGTATTTTCATTGAACCAAAACGAAGTGGTTTCCAAGCCGACGCCGGGTTCTTCCAGTTTGAAATGTCCCTTGGCTTCCGCCGTTTTGAATTGGTCGTAGGCATCGGCATGAATGAAATCAATGGCATCGCTTTGTCCGCTCAAAAACCCGAGGTTTTGCGCATTCAGATCCGGCACCACCGTATAAATGACGTTGTCAAAATACGGCAGGCGCGTGTCGTTGGAATCCACTTCGCAAAAATATGGATTGCGCTCCAGCAGGGTATATTGTGCCGGCTCGTATTCCTTGATGATAAACGGCCCGCTGCCGACAATGTCCTGCGGCTTCCAATTGACGCCATAAGCCGAAGTAAATGTTCCGTCGGCGACGGATTTGGCCAGAATATGTTTCGGCAAAATCGGGACTCCGCCGAAGAATTCCAGAAACGGCGCGTAAATTTCCGGCGTGATCACCTGTACTGTTAAATCATCCAGATTCGTCACCGTAAATTCTTTTCCATCCACAATGAAAGCGTCGCGCATGACGTTATCAATTTTCGGATTGTAAATCACGTCATTCCAGGTGAAGACCACGTCGTCCGCCGTGAGCGGCGCGCCGTCGCTCCAAAACAGATTTTTCCGCAGATGAAACGTCCAGATTTTTCCATCGGGCGAATTAGTCCACGAATAGGCCAGGCCGGGTTCGACTTCCTCCGAAATGTCATCGTAACCAACCAGTCCCGCAAACATGAGCCGGTAAATGTCTATGGATGACTGCTCGTTGGCGGTGATTGGATTGAACGTCTTCGGTTCCCACGGCGACGCCACGACCAACCGCCCGCCTTGAATTCCCGGATGACAATCGTCCACCAGCGGCGGTTCGGGCAACGGATAATTTGCCACGGAAGTTTTTGTTTCCGATCTTTTCCCGCAGCCGCAAAAGCAAAAAATGGCTGCGACAAAAACCGCCAGAACGGAAGCAAATTTTTTCATACCCTCAAATTGAACAACGAAGTAACACAGATACAAAGAAATAAATTCCATCTGGTTTAATCTGTGGCTAAAAAATTCATCCTCGCCCGCACAAAAAAAATTTGCCACGTTGTCGCAACGATTTGCGATGTGGCAATTTATTTTCAAACGGCTGCTGCACATGATTCCGCTGTTGCTCGGCGTTTCATTGCTCACGTTCCTGCTCATGTCGCTCGCGCCCGGCAATTATTTCACCACGCTGCAACAAAATCCGCAAATCTCGCCGGACACGATTGCAAAACTCATGGCACAGTTCCACTTGGATCGCCCGTGGTATGTCCAATACTTCTTCTGGCTCAAGAGCATTTTGCACGGCGACTTCGGCTATTCGATGGCATATAAAATTCCCGCAACGTCGCTCATCTTTCAACGGTTGTGGAACACTTTCGTGCTTTCATTTTTTGCGATGATGATCGCGTGGGGAATTGCCATCCCGCTCGGAATCTGGGCCGCCGTCAAAAAAGATTCATTAGTTGACCGTTTCTGCTCGCTGATTGCGTTCGTGGGTTTGTCCATTTCCGATATTTTGTTGTCGTTGCTCGCGTTGTGGTTCGCAGCTTCAACGGGCTGGTTTCCCATCGGCGGCGCACAAAGTCCGATTCACGATTTGATGACCCCCATGCAAAAATTTTTTGATTTCACGCATCATTTAATTTTGCCTGCAATCGTTTTGGCCGCGTCCGATTTGGCCGGCATCATGCGCCAGATGCGTTCCAACCTGCTCGACACGCTTCGCGCCGAATATGTCACCGCCGCCCGCGCCAAAGGACTCGCCGAAGTCTGGGTGATTTACAAACACGCGCTGCGCAACGCCATCAACCCGCTGCTGACGATTTTCGGCTACTCGCTCGCCGGACTTTTGAGCGGCGCATTCATTGTCGAAAATATCATGGCGTGGCCCGGACTTGGTCGTCTCACGATGGAGGCGTTCTTCGCAAAAGATTCCTATCTCGTCGTGGACTGCGTCGTCATGGCGACGGCGCTTTTGGTCATCGGAAATTTCATCGCCGACATTTTGCTCGCGTGGAGCGACCCGCGAATCCGCTTGAAATAAAAAATGGAAACCGCCGCGCCTATTCTAAATGTCGAAGCGCAAATCGCGCTGTCGCCGTGGCAGATTTTCTGGCAGCGATTGAAACGCCGCCGCATCGCCATGACCGGCGGCGCGATTTTGATTTTCCTCTATCTTGTCGCGCTGTTTGCCGGTTTTATTGCGCCCTTGAGCTACGACGATTTGGACACAAACAATTCTTTTCACCCACCGCTTTGGCCAAAGCTGTCAGGTTTACGTTTCGTCGTGCCGCGTTCTGAATCAGCGCCCGGTGATTTCGTTTATCGTGAAATTTCCACCGACACCCAGCCACTGCACTTTTTTATCCGCGGCGACAAATATAAATTGTTCGGGTTCATCCCCACATCAGTCCATCTTTTCGGCACAGGCGATAAAAATTATCCTGTTTTCCTTTTCGGCGCGGACCAATTCGGGCGCGACATTTTTTCGCGCGTGCTTTATGGCTCGCAAATCTCGCTGTCCATCGGCGTCATAGGCATTCTGCTGTCGTTCACGTTCGGCATGATCATCGGCGGCATTTCCGGTTATTTTGCCGGCGCTACGGACACTGTCATCATGCGCTTTTGCGAACTCATCATGTCCATTCCCGCACTGTATTTGATCATCTCGCTGCGCGCGACGTTTCCGCCGGGGATGAGTTCGTCGGAGATTTACGCGATGATCGTCATCATTTTAAGTTTCATCGGCTGGGCGGGCATGGCGCGCGTGATTCGCGGAATGACGCTCTCGCTGCGTGAACAACAATTTATTCTCGCCGCTCGTTCACTCGGTCAATCCAATTTCAAAATCATTTGCCGCCACATTTTGCCGAACACGTTTTCCTACGTCATCGTCGCCGCGACGTTGAGCGTGCCATATTACATTCTCGGCGAAGTCGTGTTGAGTTTTCTCGGCGTCGGTATTCAGGAACCGCAGGCAAGTTGGGGCAATATGCTCTCCGCCGCCGAAGATGTTCAATACTTGCAAAATTATCCGTGGCTGCTCGCGCCGAGCGCGGCGATTTTCATCACCGTTCTGGCTTTCAACTTTCTCGGCGATGGCTTAAGAGACGCGGCGGACACGAAATCTTTATGAAGACAGAATTAACAAAATTTTCAGAATTAAAATTGTTTTCCGAAAACGTGTTTCCAATTTTGTTAATTCTGTAAATTCTGTCTAAAGAAAATGAACCTGCTCGAAATCAAAAATCTGAAAATGGACTTCGGCAAAAACGCCGAGGCGTTGCGCGCAATTGACGATGTGTCCCTCACCATCGGCGCGGGCGAAACGGTTTGTCTCGTCGGTGAAAGCGGCTGTGGCAAAACGGTCACGGCGCTTTCAATTGCAAAACTTGTTCCAACGCCGCCAGCCAATTACGTCGGCGGAGAAATTTTATTGAATGGCCGCGACACGTTGAAAATGTCGGCGCGCGAACTTCAACAGATTCGCGGCGGCGTGGTGAGTTACGTTTTTCAAGACCCGGGCGCGTCGCTGAATCCCGTTTTCCGCATCGGCAACCAGATCAAGGAATCGCTCAAGCTGCACAAGCCGGAAAAAGCGAACGATGCCGAAGTCATCCGCCTGTTGAAACTCGTCGGCATTCCCGCGCCGGAATCGCGCATCAAAAATTATCCGTTCGAGATGTCCGGCGGCATGCAGCAGCGCGTGATGATCGCGATGGCGCTGGCGAGCGAGCCGAAACTGCTCGTCGCCGACGAACCGACCACCGCGCTCGACGTGACCATTCAGGCGCAGATTCTCGATTTGTTGAGCGAACTCAAGCAACGGCTCGGCATGGCGATTTTGCTCATCACGCACAACCTCGGCATCGTCGGCGACATGGCCGACCGCGTGGCGGTGATGTATGCCGGGCAGATCGTCGAGCTGTCGCCCGCGCGCGAACTTCTGCGCCGCCCGCTGCATCCCTACACCCGCGCGCTGATGAATTCCGTGCCGAAACTGCGCGGCGACGCCGACCGCCTCTCGGCCATTCCCGGCAACGTCCCGCGCATCGGCAATTTTCCGCCCGGCTGCCGTTTCGCCCCGCGCTGCCCGATTGCCAAACCGGAATGTTCCGAAAAAATTCCCGAACTGCTCGAAGTCGAACCCGGACGTTTCGTAAGATGTCCGTTTTGGAAATGAAATTAAAATCTATGAACTCACCGAAACAATTTCACGATAAAACATTAACTAAAGTTGAGCTTGATTGGATTAAAGGCTCTCTATGTATAAATCTCATGTCTGATTCTACTCACGAAACAATTCAGATTATTGGAAAAGGTTTGACCTTTTTTTCGTATGATAGAAAGCATCCTTGGGGACCAAGTCGCTGGGTTAACGAGGTTAAAATCGAACAAAATGCTGATCAAAATGCTGATCAAAATGCTGATGAGGCAATACTTACTATCGAAATGCAGAGCGGTGATTTGATTATTGGAAAAGGTGCAAGTTTTGAAGTTTCAAAATAATGAGTGCGTTGCTCGAAGTAAAAAATCTGAAGGTGCATTTTCCCGTGAAGCACGGGATGGTCAGCCGCATCCGCGAATTCGTGAAGGCGGTGGACGACGTGAGCTTCAGCATCGCGCCGGGCGAAACGCTCGGCCTCGTCGGCGAAAGCGGTTGCGGCAAGACGACGCTCGGCCGCGCCATTGTCCGGCTCGTCGAGCCGACGGCGGGGGAAATTTCGCTCGATGGCGAGGATATTTTGAAAATGAGCGGCGCGGCCTTGCGCGCGCGGCGGCGGAAGTTCCAGATGATTTTTCAAGACCCCTACGGCTCGCTCAATCCGCGCATGACCGTCGAGCAAATCGTCGGCGAGGCACTGGACATCCACAAATTGACCGACAGCAAATCGGCGCGGCAAAAAAGAATTTTTGAACTGCTCAAAGACGTCGGCCTCGACCCAGTTTACGCGCAGCGTTATCCGCATGAATTTTCCGGCGGTCAACGTCAGCGAATTGGAATTGCCAGAGCGCTCGCCGTCGAACCTGAATTAATTATTTGCGACGAGCCGGTGAGCGCGCTGGACGTTTCAGTGCAGGCGCAAATAATAAATTTGCTCCGCGATTTGCAACAAGAACACGGCATCGCGTATCTCTTCATCGCGCACGACCTCGCGGTGGTCGAGCATATCAGCCACCGCGTGTTGGTGATGTATCTCGGAAAAATCGTGGAAGCGGCGGAGGCGAAAGCCATCATCCGCGACCCGCAGCATCCTTATACGCAGGCGCTGATTTCCGCCGTGCCGGAAGTTGACCCGGAAACGAAACGCAAACGAATCATTTTGCCGGGCGATGTGCCGTCGCCGATTCATCCGCCAAGTGGATGTCCATTTCATCCGCGCTGTCCGATTGCGCAATTTCCGAAGTGTAAAGACGAAATTCCAGTTTTACGCGAAGTTAAAAAAGACGTTTGGGCTTCTTGCCATTTTGCCGGAACTAAAATTGACGCGCGGCCGTAACTATTTTTCCGCAAATGCGTCTTGATTATTATTGTCCGGGATTGGCGACGGGCTGAAAATCATGCTGGCCTGTTGCCGAGCCGGCTTTCACAATGAGGTGATAGGTGACGTTCGGTTGAAGCGGCGTGGCGCGTGCGCCTGCAATCTCCGGTTTCATGCCGCGAATGTTTTGGCCATAGATGAAATTTTCGACGGGAACGGAGTTCGAATCCGAAATCAGATGCCAGATTGGCGGCGCATCTTTATTGGTTTGCCATGCGGCGAGCGGGACGACTTTGATTTCGGTGAGTTTGTAACGGTGGTCGAAGCCAAAAGTCACGGGAAGAGTCGCGGTGTCTTCTCTTTGGTTGAAGCGAAAACGTCCTCTGATGGCGCGGCTGGTGTGGGAAATTTGGATGATTTTTGGTTTGAACCAATCGGTGAAATAAAAGACATAGACGCTGGCGAGCATCAGCGCGACAATGAGAAGAGCCCAATTTTTTGTGGTCATAAAAATTAAAGTGAACGCGACGGAACACCGCACGTCAAATCAATCGTTCAGACGCACAAGCGAGCCAAATGGTTATGGAAAAAATAAAACGCAGTCAATCATTTGCTTTCACGCTGATTGAATTGCTGGTCGTCATCGCCATCATCGCGATTCTGGCGGCGATGTTGCTGCCAGCGCTCGGCAGCGCCAAGGAAGCAGGCAAGCGCATCGCCTGTTTGAATGATTTGCGGCAGTTGAGCCTTTCCGCGCAGTTATATGTTGGCGACAGTCAGGGCTTTTATCCGCCGCGCTCCGACACCAATCGCTGGCCCAATGTTTTATATGATGATTACGGCAAAAACGTGAAGATGTTAGTTTGCCCCACGGACAGATCAGCCCCGCCGCCTGTGACCAATGGCTCTTCACCTTCAAACAATGTGGCGGATGCCGCGTCGCGCAGTTATATCATCAACGGCTGGAACGATTATTTCGGCGGCTTGAACAACGGAGATAGCATGAAGGAAAACGCCATCATTTATCCGAGCGACACCATTATCATGGGCGAAAAAAATTCGGACGCAGGCGATTTTTACATGGACATTGACGAAGGCGCTGTTGGCAACGATTTCTCCGGCATTGTCGAGCAAGCCCGGCATGACAACAAGGCCGGATCAAATTACGCCTTCGCCGATGGCAGCGCGAGATACTTGAAGAATCACTCGTCATTGTATCCGCTTAATCTGTGGTGCATCAGTGACACCAATCGGACTTACTACGCAATTATTCCTTGAAAAATTCAGCGGGCAAAGCCTTGCCTGAAGAATGAACGGCCTTCTCAAATTCCTTTTTTTACTCCAGTAATCCGCGTAATCTGCCGCGACCGAAATGAAAATCCTCGTCATCGGTTCAGGCGGACGCGAACACGCGCTGGTTTGGAAACTCGCGCAATCGCCGCACGCGGAAAGAATTTTTTGCGCATCAGGTAATGCTGGAATCGCGCAGGAACGGCTCGCGAAAAATTCTTCGCCGGTCGAATGCCTTCACATTTCCGCCGAAGATTTGCCGAAACTGCTCGCGCTCGCGCTGGAAAAGAAAATCGAACTCACCGTCGTCGGGCCGGACAATCCGCTCGCGCTCGGCATCGTGGATTTGTTCCAAAAAAACGGTTTGCGGATTTGGGGGCCGAACCAAAAAGCCGCGCAGTTTGAATCGTCCAAAGTTTTTTCTCAAAACTTCATGGAGAAATACGGAATTCCAACCGCGCGCGCGGGAATTTTTTCGGATGCGATTGCCGCAAAAAAATTCGCCGCCTCGCTCGACGGCAAATGCGCCGTCAAAGCGGACGGCCTTGCGCTCGGCAAAGGCGTTTTGATTTGCGCCAATGAAATCGAGGCAAATCGTGCAATTGAAGAAATTCTCGTCGCCAAAAGTTTTGGCAACGCGGGCGCGAAAATTGTCATCCAGGAATTTTTGGAAGGAATTGAAATTTCGCTGCACGCGATTTGCGACGGCAAGACAGCAAAACTTTTTCCAACGTCGCAAGACCACAAACGCGCGCTCGACGGCGACAAAGGTTTGAACACCGGCGGCATGGGCACGTATTCGCCAACGCCATTTTTGAGCAACGCGGAACTAAAAAAAGTTGGCGGGCAGATTTTGAATCCGTGGCTGCGCGGCTGCGCGGAAGAAAAAATAAATTTCTGCGGCATTTTGTATCCGGGAATCATGCTCACGAAATCCGGCGCGAAAGTTTTGGAATTCAACGCGCGTTTCGGCGATCCTGAAACGCAGGTTTATCTGACACGATTGGAAAATGATCTGGTCGAATTGCTCGACGCAAGCGTGAGCAGCACATTGGACAAAATCGAATTGAAATGGAAATCCGCCGCGAGCGTTTGCGTTGTGATGGCCAGCGGCGGTTATCCGGGAAATTACGAAAAAGAAAAACCGATTCGCGGCTTGGGCGACGCGGCGAAATTGCCGGGCGTAAAAGTTTTTCATGCCGGCACGGCAAAAAACGGAAATGAAATCGTGACAAATGGCGGGCGCGTTTTAGGCGTGACAGCTTTGGGCAAGGATTTGCGCGCGGCGCGCGACGCGGCTTATGCGGCAATTAAAAAAATCCATTGCGACGGCGCGCATTTCCGCCGCGACATCGCGGCGAAGGCGTTTTAACCAAAAAACATTCACTGGCCACTAGGTTGCGGCGGAATGTTTGTATAACTTCGGCCATCGACGTGAACCAGATTACCTGCTGGATCAACGATGTCCGCGGTGACAAACACGACTGTTTGCTTGTCCGAATATTTTGATTTAGTGGTGTCCGATTCCAGAACTGTGCCATCTTCCGATGTGACGTCCGCCGGAACTTGGTCACCACTCAGCGCAAGAACCAACGTCTGCCCATCCAACAAATTCACCAAATTCGTCGTTTCTTGCACATGGAATTGAGGTGATGCCGTCGGCACGTCAACTTCTTGTCCGGCTGTGGTGTAAGCTGGCGTGGTGTTGGTTGATGGCGCGTAACCCAAAAAATCCGTCAGCAAAGCGATGACAGGCAATTCGATGGTGTAGCCATCGGACAAAACTCTCGGTATCACGTCGAGAATCGGTCCCGTTTCGACGGTTTCGGTTTGGGGAACAATGCTGGACATATTGTTTGATTCCTGAAGAGTAAAATTAGTTATAACATTGATAACCTGCGTCGCCCGCATCTGTGTTTGTCGTCCGCTGGTGGTCACTACTTCCGGCTCGGCCAGAGTTTCAACGCCATTGCGCGATTGTAATTGGCTTAGCGTAGTTGAGGCGCTTGCGCTGGTAAGAACGCCAATAAAGCGAGTCGGGCCATCCATACCGAAACCGGCAAGCACGTCTTTTGGCCCTGTCAGAAATCTTGCTTTAATGTGGATTTGCAGCGCAGGCGGATTGGTATTCGAACCAAATATTGCAGTGTTTACGTTTTGTAATGCACGATTTTTTTCGGCCAATTCGTCAAGCTGACGCCGCAAAACGCCAACTTCACCTCTCAATTTTAGCAATTCATTAAATTGCTCCGCAGGTAGCTGGCTGACTTCGCCAATGGTGGCAATGCGATTGGAAAGACCGGCGTTGGCGGCTTGCAGTTGCGCGATTTGCTGT
>DASYAA010000051.1:0-6345 GCA_036501565.1 Verrucomicrobiia bacterium | reverse complement strand
GAAAAGCAGGCGGAAATCTCGAAAAATTACCGGCACATCCTCGCGATCTTGCGTTCGCGCACGAACGTGGATTTGAGCCAATATCGCGACACGACGATCAAGCGGCGCATTCAACGGCGGATGCTCGTGCGCACGCGCCATAAGCTCGCGGATTACATCGAACTTCTTGAACGCGACCGCGCCGAAATCAGCGCGCTGTTCGACGACGTGCTGATCAACGTGACGAGTTTTTTCCGCGACCCGGAAATGTTCGAGGCGCTCAAGTCCCGCATTTTTCCAGAAATTTTGAAAAACGATCCGCACACGATTCGTGTCTGGATCGCGGGCTGTTCGACCGGACAGGAAGCATATTCGCTCGCAATTGCGCTGCTGGAATTTCTGGAGCATAGACCGAACGCGCCGGGAATCCAGATTTTTGCGACGGACATCAGCGAGGCGATTTCCATCGAAAAAGGACGGCGTGGTTTGTATCCCGAAAGCATCGAATCCGAGGTTTCGCCGGAGCGACTGCGCCGATTTTTCACGAAGGAAGACGGCAGTTATCGCATCAGCAAAGCGATCCGCGATGTTTGCATTTTCGCCAAGCAAAACGTCACGTCCGACCCGCCGTTTTCGCGCATGGATTTGGTCTGTTGCCGCAATCTGCTGATTTATCTGACGCCGCCGCTGCAACGGCACATCATTTCCACGTTTCATTACGCGCTTAATCCGAACGGTTTTCTCGTGCTTGGCAATTCAGAAACCGTCGGCGCGAATTCCGACCTGTTTGAATTGCTGGACCGAAAACAAAAAATTTATTCAAAAAAAAACGCGGCTATCCGTCCATTCCCGCATTTTGCGGCGCAGGATTTGAAATCCAAACCCGTCGCAATCGGACACGCCGCGCCAGTTCACACTTCAACGCCGGCGGATTTTCAAAAGGAAGCCGACCGGATTTTGCTCGGACGTTTTGCGCCGGCGGGCGTTTTGGTCAACAGCAATCTGGAAGTGTTACAATTTCGCGGGCGCACCAGTCCGTATCTGGAACCGCCATCCGGTGAAGCCAGTTTTAATCTGCTGAAAATGGCGCGGGAAAACCTGTCGCTTGAACTGGGCACGGCCATTCGCGAGGCGAAAAAGAAAAATTCGGTTGTCCGGCGCAACGTCCGTTTGCGCGACAGCGACACGATCCGCAAAGTGAATCTGGAAATTCTTCCTGTCAAATTGTCCGGTTCGGCCGAAAATTGTTTTTTGGTTTTATTTGAAGACGCGGACAAGGAACGCGCCGCCGCGCCGCCGGCCAGAAAAGAAATCGCGGACAAAAAAATTTCCGCGACCGAAAAAGACCGCGAGTTGAAGCAATTACGGACGGAATTGACCGCCGCGCGCGAGTATCTTCAGGCCATCACCGAACAGCAGGACGCCGCCAACGAGGAGCTCAAGTGCGCTAACGAGGAGGTGCTTTCGAGCAACGAAGAATTGCAAAGTACGAACGAGCAACTCGGCACGGCCAAGGAAGAGCTTCAATCCACGAACGAAGAATTGCAGACGCTTAACGAGGAACTCCAGACGCGCAACTTGGAGTTGAACCAGCTTAACAACGATTTGAGCAATTTGCTGGCGGGCGTGCAGATTCCGATTTTAATGCTCGGCAATGATTTGCGCGTCCGCCGTTTTAATTCCGCCGCCCTGGAATTGTTGGATTTGAAATCAGCGATTGTCGGACGGCCGATTCATTCGATTGATTCGCCTTTGATCACTTCCAGCCTTGAAAATCTGCTTTTGGAGGTCATCCGCAAAGTGACGCATAAGGAAACTGAAATTCGCAATCGCGATGGCCGCTGGTTTTCGCTGCGCCTTCACCCCTATCGGACATCTGACAATCGGATTGACGGCGTGATTCTCGCGATAGTGGACATTGACGAACTCAAACGCGCGCACGAAAAACTTTTGGATTACGTCAATGCGATAGTGGACACGGTGCGCGCGCCGCTGCTCGTTTTGAACGCCGATTTGCTTATCAGCACGGCGAACGATGCGTTTTGCCAGATGTTTCAAACTTCCAAGTCTGAAACGGAAAATCATTTGATTTACGAATTGGGCGACAACCAATGGAATATTCCCGAACTGCGCAAATTGCTCTCGGAAATTTTGTCGGGCAAATCCGTGTTGAAAAATTTTGAGGTCGCACAAAATTTCCCGGCAATCGGCCGCCGCATGATGCTGCTCAATGCGCGCCGTCTGGAACAAAAAACCGGCACGCCGCCGATGATTTTGCTTTCCATCGAAGACATCACGGAATGGAAACAAATGGAGGAAATCAACCATTGGCTCGCAGCCATCGTCGAATCTTCCGACGATGCAATTATCGGCAAAGACCTAAACGGCATCATCATCAGTTGCAATCGCGGCGCGTCGAAACTTTTTGGTTACGAAACCAAGGAATTGATTGGCAAGCCGGTCACGATGCTGATTCCGAAGGAACGCCGGGACGAGGAGTCTAAAATTCTTGAGCGCATCCGGCGCGGCGAATCCATCGAACATTACGAAACCGTCCGCCGCCGGAAAGATGGAAGCCTGCTGGATGTTTCCCTAACCATATCGCCGGTCAAGGACCTTCAGGGAAAAATCATCGGCGCATCGAAAATTGCCCGCGATATCACGGAACGCAAACACGCCGAAAAAACATTGGAAGCAAGTTTGCAGCGCGAAAAAGCGGCGCGTCAGGGGGCGGAAGCGGCAAGCCGCGCGAAAGATGATTTTCTCGCCGCACTTTCTCATGAATTGCGCACGCCGTTGAATCCCGTGCTTTTGATCGCCAGCGACGCGGCCAAAAATCGCGAATTGCCGCCGGGTGTCCGCGCGAATTTTGAAGGCATCCGCAAGAACATAGAATTGGAAGCGCGGCTAATTGACGATTTGCTCGACCTGACCCGCATCGCCAGCGGGAAATTGTCCCTCGACATGCGCGAAGTGGACGCACACACAATTTTGCGGGACGCCATTGCCGATATTCGGGCCGACGCCGCTGCAAAACAAATTCAATTGAATCTCAAATTAAAAGCCAAACGACATCAAGTGCATGGCGACGCCGTTCGTCTCCAGCAAGTTTTCTGGAATATTTTGAAAAACGCCGTGAAATTCACGCCGTCGAAAGGAAAAATCACCGTTGAAACATCCGTGGGCGATGATGGCAAAAATTTCGCCGTGAAGATCACCGACACCGGCATCGGCCTGACCGCTGAAGAACTGGAGCGCATCTTCCGGCCGTTTTCGCAGGGCGACCATGCGTCAGCCAGTTCCCATCGTTTTGGCGGTTTGGGTTTGGGACTCGCCATTTCGCGGCAAATCGTGGAACTCCATTCCGGCCGCATTCAGGCAGGCAGCGATGGCCGAAATAAAGGCTCCGCTTTCACCATCGAACTGCCCGTCGCAAAAAAAGAAAATAAAAGTTCATCGCTTGTGAAAACCGTGTCCAAAGATTTATCGTCCGGGCAAAAAACCAAAGGTAACGGTGCCCGGATTTTACTGGTGGAAGACCACGAGCCGACGCGCGATGCGCTCACTGTTTTGTTGCTTCGCCGTCATTACAAAATTTTCGCCGCCAGTTCCCTTGCCGAAGCGCGCAAAATTGCGGGCGAAGAAAAAATTGATTTTGTCATTTCCGACATCGGATTGCCGGACGGCAATGGAAATGATTTGATGACGGATCTTTGCGAGCGTTACGACTTAAGGGGCATCGCACTTACCGGTTACGGAATGGAACAGGATGTCAAACGCAGCCTTGCGGCCGGTTTTGTGACGCACTTGACCAAACCAGTCCATGTTCAATCGCTCGAAAAAGCCCTGGCCTCCGTGCTTTGACCGGGCTGATTTTCTTTGCGTCATCCAGCAGCGCCGGTGCATTCGTTTCCATCCAAACTCCTGATTGCGGCTAATGAATTCGAACCGTCAGCACTGGACACGGCGCGTGACGAATGATTCGCTCCGCAGTCCCGCCAAGCAAAACTCTTTTGATGCCGGTGTAGCCATGCGTCGTCAGCACAATCAAATCCGCCTTCATTTCGCGCGCGATTTGGGTGATTTCAAAATAGGGCTGCCCGCCTTGAACCAGAATTTTTCCGCGTAATTTTTCGGGAACAAGTTTTCGCGCCAGTTCGTCCAGATGTTTGCGTGATGCATTTAGCGCAAATCTTTCATTCGTCACCATGATTGCCATTTCCGTCGGATAAACTATCGGCTCGACCACATGCAGCAGCGTGATGCGCGCGCCGAATTGTGTCGCGAGCGGAATCGCAAAGTGCAGCGCGCGCCGGGCATTTTTGGAAAAATCAATCGGCACTAAAATTCGCCGCAACGACAACGGTTGGCTCGTTTTCATAATTCCAGATGCTTTCAACTCCAGCATCCGATCAATTTTGAGCAAACCAAATGCCGTGTGCGTCGCTTGCAATTGTAATTTATAATTTTGAAAGCCCGTGCAAATCGCAGCATTTAATTGCACGCTTCGTGCAGATTGCAGTTCGCGTCATTTTCCGTTTTTGTGAACGCAATCTTTCTTGGCAAAATTCTCTTTTCTTCATGGCATATCTTTAGCTCAAAAACTTTTTGGGATTCCGCGCATGACAATTGAACGTGATCGTCGGAATAAAAACGTTTTTGCTCATGAATGAAAATCGAACATTTCCCGAACAAGAAGGTCGCCGGCGCGTAGTCATTGAAAATATCACACCGGAAATTGACGCGGGACGTTTTGCCATTAAACGCGTTGGCGGCGAGCGCGTCGTCGTTGAAGCTGATATTTTTACCGATGGACACGACTCGCTGGCGGCGGTTTTGAAATTTCGCGCGGCAGAAAATGCGGAATGGGCCGAATCGCCGATGGAATTTCTGGTCAACGACCGCTGGCGCGGAGAATTTGCCGTCACGAAACTGGGAAATTATTTTTACACAATTGAGGCATGGGTGGATCAATTCAAATCGTGGCAGATAAATTTACAAAAAAAAATCGAAGCCGGACAAAACAACATCTCCATCGAGTTGCAAATCGGCGCAAAATGGATCGAAGCCGCGGCTCGACGGGCGACGGCGCGCGATGCCGAAAATCTTCTCGCGTGGGCGAAGGAATTCGGCGCCGTTGAAAGCGTCACAGGCAGTCCGATTGAAAAGCGCGCGCTGGATAAGGATTTGACGGACATGACGTGTCATTATCTTGGCCGTCAATTTTCCACCAATTACGAAAAAGAATTGCGCGTCATCGTTGATCCCGAACTCGCGCGTTTCTGCGCATGGTATGAAATGTTTCCGCGCTCGTTCGGCGGCTTCAAAGGTTGCGAAGAACAATTGCCGCGAATCGCAAAAATGGGTTTTGACGTTTTGTATCTGCCGCCGATTCATCCGATTGGAAAATTGTTTCGCAAAGGAAAAAACAACAACGTCAAGTGCGAGCCGGGCGAACCGGGCAGCCCGTGGGCAATTGGTTCGAGCGAAGGCGGACACAAGGCGATTCATCCCGAACTCGGGACGCTGGCAGATTTCAGAAATTTGATTGCACGCGCGAAAGAATTCAAAATCGAAATCGCGCTGGACATCGCGTTTCAATGCGCGCCTGACCATCCTTACATCCGCGAGCATCCCGAATGGTTTCGCAAACGCCCCGATGGCTCGATTCAATACGCCGAGAATCCGCCGAAAAAATATCAGGACATCGTGCCTTTTGATTTGGAATGCGACGATTGGAAAAATCTTTGGCTCGAACTCAAAAGCATTTTTGAATTTTGGATCGGGCACGGCGTGAAAATTTTTCGCGTGGACAATCCGCACACGAAAACATTTGCGTTTTGGGAATGGTGCATCGGCGAATTGAAGGCGAAAAATCCCGAACTGATTTTCTTGGCCGAGGCGTTCACGCGGCCAAAATCGATGTATCGCCTCGCCAAACTCGGTTTCACGCAAAGCTACAATTATTTTCCGTGGCGCAATTCAAAGGACGAATTGGAAAATTATTTCGCCGAACTGACGCAATCGCCGGTCGCGGAATTTTTCCGTCCCAATCTTTGGCCAAATACGCCGGACATTCTCACGCAATTTTTGCAGACGGACGGGCGCGCGGCATTTGCCATTCGCCTCATTCTCGCGGCGACGCTCGGCGCGAGCTATGGTATTTACAGCCCGGCGTTCGAGCTTTGCGAAAATCAGCCGCGAGGGCCCGGCGAAGAGGAATATCTCAATTCCGAAAAATACGAAATCAAACGCTGGAATTTATCGTCGCCCGATAGTCTGGAAAATCTGATTGCGCGCGTGAATCAAATCCGCCGCGAAAATCCCGCACTGCAATCCAATCGCAATCTGAAATTTCATCGCACG
>DASYAA010000050.1:0-11286 GCA_036501565.1 Verrucomicrobiia bacterium | reverse complement strand
GAACCGGAAAACAGAATGAACCGCTTGACGAAAGCCAAATCCTCGTCCTCAAGAAAATTCATCCAATGCTTTTTGTCGGGATCGCTCATTTAATAAAATTGAATTGTTCTTTCGTTTTATACAGCTCAATAAAGTTAAAGTCAAAATCAATTTTATTGAAATGCGCGGATTTCTTCCGCCTCTGCCGAAAAATTCCCTCTTGTCATCCGACCAAACCGTGATATTTTTACCATCCTTTTTATGAAGACGGACATTCATCCGAAATATGTGGACGCGGAAATCCGTTGCGCCTGCGGCAACGTGATCAAGACGCGCTCCACCAAGCAGACCATCATCGTCGGCATTTGCAACGTGTGCCACCCCTTCTACACCGGCACGCAAAAGTTCGTGGACACCGCCGGCCGCGTGGACAAATTCCAGCAGCGCGCCGCCAAGACGCAGGCCGCCGCCGAGGCGTTCGCCACGAAGAAAAAGAAAAAAGTTTAGCTGCCCGATTTCATTCCGCCCGCCTGCGCATTTGCGTGAGCGGGCGGATTCTTTTTTGCGAAAATGGATTTAAGACCACACATTGAAAAATTCCGACGACGCTTTGTCGAAATCGAATCCGCGCTGAACAATCCGAAGGCGTTCGACAATCCGCAGCGTGCGCAGGAATTGTCCAGGGAATATTCGCGACTAAAAGAATTGGTCGCGACGGGCGATAACTTTTTCAAAACGCAGGTTCAACTGGCGGAAAACCGCGCGCTGCTAAAAAGCGAACCGGCGGAATCCGAACTCGCGCAGCTCGCGCGCGAGGAAGTAGCGCGACTCGAAATCGCGGAAAAAAAGTTTGCGCAACAAATCCAGTTTGGCCTCGTGCCGCCGAACCCGACCGATTCGCGCAACACGATCATTGAAATTCGCGCGGGTGCAGGCGGTTCGGAATCCGCATTGTTCGCCGCCGATTTGTATCGGATGTATTCGCGTTACGCCGAAGCGCGCCGATGGAAAATCGAGCCGCTTGATTCTAGTCCGTCCGACCTCGGCGGCTTCAAGGAAATCATTTTCAGCGTCATCGGCACGGACGTTTTCAAGCGGCTGAAATACGAGAGCGGCGTTCATCGCGTCCAGCGCGTGCCTGCGACCGAAGCGCAAGGTCGCATTCACACGAGCACGGTGACCGTCGCCGTTTTGCCCGAAGCCGAGGAAGTGGACGTTGAAATCAAGCCCGACGAAATTGAAGTCACCGTTTGCCGCGCGTCCGGCAAAGGTGGCCAGGGCGTGAACACGACCGATTCCGCCGTGCAAATCCAGCACAAACCGAGCGGCCTGACTGTCCGAATCGCCGACGAACGTTCGCAAATTAAAAATCGGGCCAAGGCGATGACCGTTTTGCGTTCACGGTTGCTCGAACGAAAAATCGCCGAGGAAAATGCGAAATACGCCGCGCATCGCAAAGACCAGATTGGCACGGGCGACCGCAGCGAAAAAATCCGCACTTACAATTTTCCGCAGAATCGCGTAACAGATCATCGGGTTGAACTAACACTTTATAATTTGGCGAACGTCATTGAAGGCGAGATTGATCCATTGATTGAGCCGTTGATGAATCACGATCTCGAAGAAAAACTTTCAGCATTGAAATTATGAAGTTGCCCGCACACATCAAAGGACTGATTTTCGACTGCGACGGCACTTTGGCCGACACGATGCCGCTGCACTGGCGCGCGTGGCAGATGATCACGCAGCGGCACAATCTGCATTTTCCCATTGACCGTTTTTACGCTTACGGCGGCGTGCCGTCGCGCGACATTTTGAAACTGCTCGCAGAGGAGCAAGGCCGCTCGCTCGACCACATCGCCGTCGCGCATGAAAAAGAGGAAACTTATCTACTAACGCTTGCACAGGTGGAACCGGTTCAAGCCGTCGTGGAAATCGCGAAGGAAAATTTTGGAAGAATTCCAATGGCTGTCGCGTCCGGCGGCACGCAGAAAATCATCGTGCAAGTGCTGGAACATCTGAAGATCCGCCATTTGTTTAATGCCGTCGTCACCAGCGAAATGGTGACGAACCAAAAACCCGCGCCGGATATTTTTATCGAAGCCGCAAAACAAATTGGCGTCGAGCCAAAATTTTGCCGCGCTTACGAAGACACGGAGCTTGGTTTGACGGCGATTCGCGCGGCGGGAATGGAAGCGGTGGATGTGCGGGAATTGTTGAAATAATTTGCTTCACGCTTCGCGTTTTTTCCAAATGTAGCGAAACATGATGACGCGCAACGCGGCTGCAAGCGGAATTGCCAGCACGCCGCCGAGCACGCCGCCGAGCAAGGTCACGCCAATCATCACCGCGACAATGATGACGAGCGGATGCAGGCCGACGCGATTACCCATGATTTTTGGCGTGATGAAAAAACTTTCCAGCGATTGCACGACGGCGAAAACGACAAGCACCATTAGCGGATGAAACCAGTCGCCGAATTGCGCAACGGTAAGAATCAGCGCAAGGATGCAATTGATGATTGCGCCCAGAAAAGGAATCATCGTCAGCAGCATGGCGAAAAATCCGAGCAGGAACGCATAGTCCAGCCCAACGATGAAAAAGCCGATGGTGTAAAGCACGCCGTTGCAGAGCGCGACGAGCACCTGCCCGCGAAAAAAGGCAATCATGTATTGGTTGATCGCCGTGAGGATGAAAATTATTTCGTCTTTCGTATGCGAATCCCGAATCGGCAGATATTCGGTCCAATGCCTTTTGATGTCCCGTTTTTCACGCAAAAAGTAAAAAGTATAAACGGGAATCAAAACCAGCGCGACGACGACATCAATCAGCGAAGTCGCCTTGACCAGTTGCGAAAGCAGCCATGAGCCTACTTTGGGCACTATGTTTTCCAGCCACTCGGTTTCCGACGAGATAATTTTGTTTTTGATTTGAGAATTCTTTTCTGCCGGCGGCGGAGAATTGGTTTTTGAATTTGCGGAAACCGGCGCGGCATTGGTCGCCGGCGAATTGGTGTTCTGTTCGGGTGAAGTTGCGGCCACTTCCGCGCGCGCCGTCCAATCTTCGATACGTTTTTGCGTTTGGGTGGTGAGGTTGGGGATTTTTGAAACGAGCTGGCTGGTTTCATCCAAAAGTTGAGGAATAACGCTGGCAAGAACGCCCCCCAACACGGAAACAATCACCGCAAAAACAATGACGATTCCCCATGTGCGCGGAATTTTTTTTCGTTCCAGCCAATGCACTCCCGGCTCGAACAAATAAGCGAAAACGGCGGCAATCGCCAGCGGCCAGAGAACCGGACTCAGCAGATTGAGGATTTTTCCGACGCTCCAAATCAATCCGGCGCCGACAGCGACAATCGCCGTGACCGCCAGCGCCGTCAATGCGAACCAGACGATGCGTGATTGTTTTTCGGTGGGCAGTTTTGAATTCATCCTTGTTGCTTTGGGATTTCAAAGTGCCATTGCGGAAATACGGCGTCAAGATGCAAGCCATTCGCGCGGCGGGAATGGACGCAGTGGATGTGGGGAATTGCGCGGGTAGTTACGATGGGTAAAAATGCTTTACGAGAACCGAAATTTTCTCAATGACATCTTCAACTGCTTTTCGCAAATCAGAATCTTTCGTAACGTCTGACAATAAAAAAGAACACAAACATTTTCCAGATGGCGCGGCAGTGAGACGAAGAATAATTTCTTCATGATGTGGATGAATGGCTATTTGTCGCTCGACAAACTCTGGTGGGATTTCGAAGAACCATTGGGTTTCTTGCAGTTTGAAATCATTTGCCAATTGTCGCCCTGTCGTTCCCATAAGAATTTCTCCAAAAAACGATCCGCGTTCATTCACGCTAATCCACCAATGTGGTGAACCATTTCTCGGATCACCATTGTGGAGAATTCTCAAGTTGTTCATAAAATTTTGAGATTCAACCTTGCCCCAATTTCTTTGATTTCTCCGTCGCGGCGCGGACGGCGCTCATCACGGTGGCGCGGAGCTTGCCTTTTTCCAATGCGTGCAGGCCTTCAATCGTCGTGCCGCCGGGGCTGGTGACCTGGTCCTTGAGCGCGCCGGGATGCTGGCCGGTTTCCAAAACCATTTTGGCCGCGCCGAGAACGGTCTGCGCGGCGAGCTTCGTCGCGATGTCGCGCGGCAGTCCGGCCGCGACTCCGCCATCGCTCAACGCCTCAATGAATTGATAAACGTAAGCCGGGCCGCTGCCGCTCAAACCGGTCACGGCGTCGAGCAAACTTTCTTTGACTTGAAACGCGAGGCCGACGGCGGACAAAAGTTTTTTCGCCAGTTCGCCGTCCGCCGCAGTCGCGGATTTTCCGAGCGCGAAGGCGGAAGCGGCTTCGCCGACGAGCGCGGGCGTGTTGGGCATGACGCGAATGACGCGTGCGCCAGCGGGCAAAAGATTTTCCAATTTTGAAATTGTCACTCCGGCGGCGATGGAAATTAACAAATGATTTTTTGTGAACGCACTAGAAATTTCCGCGAGCGCGGCGGTAACTTGGTCGGGTTTTGTCGCGAGAATCAAAACATTCGCGAATTTCAAAACATCGGCATTTTGCGTGGTGGTTTTTGCGCCGGTTTGTTTTGCGAAAATATTCCGCGCGATGTCGGCCACGTCGCCGGCTATGATTTCTTTTGGAAAAACAATTTCCGCGCGGACAAAACCCTTCGCCAAAGCCGTGGCCATTTTGCCCGCGCCAAGAAAGCCGATTTTGAGATTGGTTGCCATG
This sequence comes from Verrucomicrobiia bacterium, assembly GCA_036501565.1. Lineage (GTDB taxonomy): Bacteria > Verrucomicrobiota > Verrucomicrobiia > Limisphaerales > UBA11358 > UBA11358. The sequence goes on along the minus strand of DASYAA010000050.1, from coordinate 6,562 downwards.
AGAATTTTGTAACAGGCGGCTTTGCCGAGCGAAAGTGAAATTCCGCCGAATTCGCCACTTGAATTCTCTTGGACAGAATCTATTCTTTAAGCGCGACAGAAAAGTGTTGAAGTTCGATTTCATGTCAAACCGACGCACATGGGAAACGTTTGAGGCGATGCGCCAGGCCGCGATTGAGGGCGACGCGCAGGCGCAATGCTATCTTGGCGTCTGCTTCCAAAACGGTCAGGGCGTCGCGCAGGATTATCACGAGGCGGTGAAATGGTTCCGGCGTTCGGCGGAACAAAATGATCCGGTCGCACAGTGCTATCTCGGCGTGTGCTATTTAAGCGGCGCGGGCGTGCCGCAGGAATTCAGCGAGGCGGCCAAATGGCTGCGCGAGGCGGCGGATCAGGATGATCCGGCGGCGCAGTTCAATCTCGGAATGCTTTACGAAACCGGGCAGGGCGTGCCGCAAAATTACGCAGAGGCGCTCAAGTGGTATCGCGAATCGGCGGAACGCGGTTATCCCTCGGCGCAATTCAATCTCGGCGTTTTTTACGAGACCGGCCAGGTCGTGCCACAGAATTTTGAAGAGGCTGTCAAATGGTATCGCGCCGCCGCCGAACAGGAATGCGCGCCCGCGCAATGCAATCTGGGTTTGTGTTACCAGACCGGACGCGGCGTCGAACAAAATCAACAAGAAGCGGTGAAGTGGTTCATACGCGCCGCACGACAGGGCGACAAAACCGCGCAACACAATTTGGGACTTCACTACGCTTCGACGGAAACGGAAGCAGAAGCGGCGATTGAAGCCGCAAAAGACACGCCGCGTTAAATCAGCTCGACAGTTCCGCCAGCTTTTCCTTTGCGCGGCCACTGTCAATCGTCTCGCCCACCAAATCCCAGCCTTCAATCAATGATTTTGTTTTGCCCGCGACGAATAATGCGGCGGCAGCATTTAATAGAACAGCGTCGCGCTTTGGGCCGCGTTCGTCGCCGCATAAAATGCGACGGACAATTTCAGCATTGACGTTGCGATCACCGCCGAGCAAATCGGCGAGCGCCGCGTGCTGCAACGGGAATTGTTCCGGCAAGGTTGTGGAAACCGTGAAGCCGCGCTCCTGATAAAATTCGGCGATTGTGTTTTCGCCGAGCGTGGAAAGTTCGTCCAGAAATCCGACGCCGGAAACTTTCCCGCAAACCACCATCCCGCGCCGGACGCCGAGCGTTTGCAGGACGTGCGCCATCGGCTCGCACAATTCGGCTCGCGGCACGCCCATGAGCATTGCCGAGGGTCGCGCGGGATTCAGCAGCGGGCCGAGCAAATTAAAAATTGTCCGCTGACCGCGTTCGGCGCAGATTTTTCGCGCGGACGAAATGTTTTTGAACGCGGGATGATAATTGGGCGCAAAGAAAAAGGCGAAGTTGTGTTCGCGCAATGAAGTCGCGGCTTCGTCGGGCGACAAATCAATTTTGATTCCGAGCGCTTCGAGCACATCCGCGCTGCCGGCTTGCGAAGTAACCGCCCGGTTACCATGTTTGGCGACAGTAACGCCGGCGGCGGCGCAAATGAGCGCAGCGGAAGTTGAAATGTTGATTGTGCCGAGACGGTCACCGCCCGTGCCGACGACATCAAGGATTTCGCGCGCGCGAGTCTCGGCGTCGAGCGTCGGTTGGATTGATTTGTCGCGCAGCGCGCGCGCGAACGCGGCTATTTCATCGGGCGTTTCGCCTTTTTGCGCGAGCGCAGTCAGAAAATCGGCTTTGATGTTCGCCGAAACTTTTTCGTCGGCGAGTTGTTCAACTGAGAGACGCACTTGCTCGTCCGTGAGCGGTTGCGCGGCGGCAAGTTGGGGAATGAACTTCTCGATCACGGGGCGATTCTAAAGCACGGCACGTCCGGTTCAAAACTGAAAGTGCATGGACAAGCGGGGAAATTTCCGTAACTTGTGGGGCGCGCGTGCGTCTCAATTGGGACAATTCTTTGAATAATTTATGGCGGCAAAACAAAATGGCGGCTGGCTAAAGTGGATTATCATTTTTTGCATCGCCGGCGCGGTCATTGCCGGAGGCGTCTGGTATTTCCGGCACGGAAAAAATGATGCGCCGCAATATCAGACGGTGACTGTCGGGCGCGATGATTTGACGCAGGTGGTGACGGCGACAGGCACGCTGAACCCGGTCGTGAACGTGACAGTGGGCAGTCAGGTTTCCGGTATCATCAACAAACTTTATGTGGATTACAATTCAACGGTGAAATCAAACGAAGTCATCGCGGAAATTGACCCTTCGACTTATCAGGCCGCAGTCGAACAAGCCACGGCTGACTTGGCCAACGCGAAGGCGAATCTGGAATTGCAACAGGCTGAGGCGGAGCGCAGCGCCAATCTATACACGAACAAGTTGATTTCCGGCTCCGATTACGACACAGCCATCGCCAACTTGCACGAGGCTCAAGCCACAGTGCAAATCAAGCAAGCCTCGCTGGACAACGAGAGCGCAAATCTGGGTTACTGCAAAATCCGTTCGCCGGTGGAAGGCATCGTGATTTCACGCTCGATAGACCTCGGCCAGACGGTGGCATCCAGTTTCAACACGCCAACGCTTTTTCAAATCGCGAATGACCTGACGAAAATGCAAATTGACACGAGCGTGGCCGAGGCGGATGTCGGCGGTGTCGTGGAAGGTCAAAGCGTGGAATTCACCGTGGACGCGTATCCATATCGAAATTTTCATGGCGTCGTCACACAAGTGCGGAATTCGCCGACGACCGTCAACAATGTTGTTACTTATGACTGCGTTATCGGCGTAACCAATTCGGATTACAAATTGAAACCCGGCATGACGGCCAATGTTTCCATCGTCATCGCGCAACGGGAAAGCGTGCTAACCATTCCAAACGGCGCGATGCGATTTCGTCCGCCGGAAAATGCCGTGGTACTGACCAACGCTGTCGCGGTGCAAACCATGTCGGAGACCAACAGCGGAAATTTTGCCCACAATCCAAACGGACATAGTGGCGGAAATGGCGGCCACACGCGCGGCGAACGGCCGGTCATTCACACTGTTTATGTTCTTGCGGGCGAAGGCAAGGATGCAAAGTTGCAAGTGGTGCAAATCAAGGCCGGCATCAGTGACGGCATTTCGACCGAGGTGCTTTCAGGATTGAACGAAGGCGATAAAGTTGTCACCGGCGTGGTCTTGACCGGCACCACCGCCACAGCGACCTCGAATCCATTTGGCGGCGGACGCAGATTCTAATTTCAAAAAACTGGCCGTGCAAATCAAATACGTCATCAAGCTTGAAGATATCCACAAGACGTATCATACGGGCGAAGTGGATGTTCATGCGGTGCGCGGCGTTTCGCTGGAGATTTTGCCGGGCGAATTTGTGGCCATCATGGGTTCAAGCGGCTCCGGCAAATCCACGCTAATGAACATGATCGGCGCGCTGGATCGCCCGACTGAAGGGCATTACTGGCTGGATGGCGTTGACATTTCCACATTGGAACGCGATGCGCTGGCAGACATCCGTAATGAAAAAATCGGTTTTGTTTTTCAAGGCTTCAATCTGCTCGCGCGCACGTCCGCGCTGGAAAACGTCGAGATGCCGATGCTTTACAATCACGAGCGCATCCACGCGCACGAACAATTTGAACGCGCCACCCACGCGCTCGAACTCGTCGGCCTCGGCCAGCGCGCTGACCATCATCCCAACCAGCTTTCCGGCGGCCAGCAACAACGTGTTGCCATCGCGCGCGCGTTGGTGAACCGGCCTTCACTGTTGCTCGCCGATGAACCGACCGGCAATCTCGACAGCCAGACAAGCATCGAAGTCATGGGCGTTTTTCAAAAGCTCAACGATCAAGGCATCACCATTATCATGGTCACACATGAACTGGACATTGCGCGTTACACCAAGCGCATGGTCGTTTTGCGCGACGGAAAAATTGTCACGGACGAACCGGTGAGCGACCGTTCCATTGCAGAAACAGAATTGCAGGAACTGCGACAGGCGCAACAAGCGGTGAAACTCGCATGAGAATATTCGCTTCATTAAAAATTGCCGGTCGCGCTCTGCGGCGAAACAAAATGCGCTCACTGCTGACGATGCTCGGCATCATTATCGGCGTCGGCGCTGTCATCGGCTCGGTGAGTTTGACGAGTGGCGCGACGAAACAGGTTGAAGATCAGGTTTCCAGTCTGGGCGAAAGCGTGATCACAGTTTTTTCCGGCAATTTTACACAAGGCGCGATGCGTGGCGGCTGGGGCAGCGCGCCGACGTTGACCGTTGAAGACACAAAGGCCATTGCACAGCTTCCAAACGTGGTGGCTGTCAGTCCCGAAGTTCGCGATCGCGAGCAGGTGCTTGCCAATGGCCTGAATTGGAACACGCAAGTCATGGGCGAATCGCCCGATTATCCGCAAATCCGGAATTGGGACATCGCCAGCGGCTCGATGTTCTCTGATCAAGATGTGCGCAGTCTGGCCAAATCCGCCGTCATTGGTAAAACGGTCGCCGACCAATTGTTTCCCAATGAAAATCCTGTCGGCCAGACCATTCGCATCCGCAATCTTCCATTTCTCATCGTCGGCGTGCTCGCGCCAAAAGGTTTTAATTTATTCGGTCAAGATCAAGACGATACAGTCGTCGTTCCTTACACAAGTCACATGCACCGCATCACCACGCGCACGTTTGTGAACGACATTCTGGTGGAAGCGGCGAACGATAAAGTCATCAACAATGTGCAGGATGAAATTACAGATTTGCTTTCGACGCGGCATCGCAGCAAAGAACCCGATTTCACCGTGCGCAATCAATTGGAATTGATGCAGGCCGTCACCGCCACTTCACGCGCAATGAGTTTTCTGCTAGCGGGCGTTGCCGCCGTTTCGCTCGTCGTCGGCGGCATCGGCATCATGAACATCATGCTCGTCAGTGTGACTGAACGGACGCGTGAAATCGGCATCCGCATGGCTGTCGGCGCGCGTGCCGCAGACATCCTCGTGCAATTTCTGATTGAAGCCGTGACCTTGAGCGCGATTGGCGGTTCGATTGGCATTATCGGTGGCATGGCATTTTCATGGCTCATCGCCCACGTCCAACATTGGCCCATTGTCACGCCGTTTTTCTGGATCGTCACCGCATTTATTTCCAGTGCCGTCATTGGCATTATCTCCGGCTTTTATCCCGCGTGGAAAGCGTCCAAGCTCGACCCGATTGACGCTTTGCGTTACGAATAGCGCGTGAGCGCCGAAATTCTGCCGACACACACGCCGGAGCTTTTTCAAAAAGCCGTTCGGCGCGCGGCGGAATTATTGCGCGCGGGCGAAGTCATCGCGTTGCCGACGGAAACGGTTTATGGTCTCGCTGCCAATGCGCTGGACGCGCAAGCCGTCGCGAAAATTTTCCAAATCAAAGGACGACCTGCGAACAATCCGATTATCGTGCACATCGCCGACAATGAAATGGCAAAACGCTGCGTGAAAATTTTTCCGACACTTGCGGAAAAACTTTCAAAATCTTTTTGGCCCGGACCACTGACAATTGTTTTGCCGCGCGCCGAAAAAATTCCGAACATTGTGACCGCAGGCGGCGAAACCGTCGGCATTCGTTGGCCGCGTCATCCGTTCATTCAAGCCGTGATTCGTGAATGCAATTTCCCGCTGGCCGCACCGAGCGCGAATTTGTCCAATTCGATTTCGCCAACCAACGCCGAACACGTCCGCAAAAGTCTTGGCGAAAAAATTCCGTTGATTGTGGACGGCGGACAGTCGCAGGTCGGAATTGAGTCAACGGTTTTGGATTTGACGGTTTCACCCCCGAAAATTTTGCGTCCGGGCATGATTCACGCTGAATCGCTCGCCGCCGTTTTCGGCGGAGTTCAGAGTTCAGAGTTCAGAGTTCAGAGTTCAGAAAAAATTTTGCGTAGTCCGGGACTTTTGCAAAAACATTATTCGCCAAAAGCGAAATTGCTTGTTCTGAATTGGCGCGACGACGCGGATTTGAAATCGCAAATCGCAAATCGCAAATCGCAGATTCAAAATTGCCATGTCATCGCGCACACGAAAATTCCTTTGGTCGAAAATTTTTCAGGTGTCAGCGTGATTCCTCACGACGCGGAGGCGTTTGCGCGGGCGATTTATGCGGAGTTGCATCGCTGCGACGAGGCTGGCGCGGATTTGATTGTTGTCGAGGCGCCGCCGGAAACGCCGGAATGGGTGGGCATCGCTGACCGTTTGCGCCGCGCGTCGGCTTGAAATTTTAATGCGTCGCGTCCGGCGGCTGCCCGATTTTCCACCGATCCCAATCGGTGAGGAAGAGGCGGTCAGGCAAAAACCCAGTCGGTGCGTGGTGCAGCGGGAAGCCGGCCGGGATTTGATTTTGCACGGCGGCTTGTAGGATGAAGTTGCCCCAACTGTTTTTGCCGGCGCGCATCCAGTCGGAGACAAATTTGCCGTCCATCGTTTCCGGCGTGAGGTAGAGCGCCTGCACAGGCTTCATGTAATCGTTGATGGCAAAGAAATCATCCTGCGCGTTGACCGTCAGCCAGACGCATTGGCGCTGGCCATACCAGGC
>DASYAA010000049.1:0-8829 GCA_036501565.1 Verrucomicrobiia bacterium | reverse complement strand
CTTACCGGAAAATGCTCGTTCTCACCGGCGTCATGCTCGGCTTTGTGCTGCTCGTCATGGTCGGCGAACAGGCGCAGGAAATGCAACTCGCCCATTGGATTCCCACGACACAAATCGCCTGGCTGAAAATTCCTGATTGGGCCGGCCTATGGTTTTCAATTTTCCCGACGGTGGAAACTCTGGTTGCACAACTCCTCGCCGCATTTTTAGTCGTTGGTTCTTATTTTTTGGCGCGACGTAAAACCTCATCGCTGCCGGAACAAGTTGGCGTTTGAATTGGTGCCAGCGGGAGGATTTGAACCTCCGACCAAAGGCTTATGAGTCCTCTGCTCTACCACTGAGCTACGCTGGCAACCGAAAGCAGTGTCACATTTTGCGGACAATTCGTCCGCTGTCAAACGGAGAATCATGTCGCCAGAAAAACAAAAAGCGGGACTTGGTCTTACCCAAGCCCCGCTGTGAAAATTCAAAAGCTATTAATAGCGATTGCTGCGACCGCCACCGCCACCGCCGCCGTACTCACGACGCGGGCCACGACCGCCACCGCCGCCGGGCGGACGATCTTCGCGCGGGCGGGCAATGTTGACTGTGAGTGCGCGACCGCCGAGTTGTGCGCCGTTCAATGCCTGAATGGCCTTTTCCGCCTCTTCGGGCGAACTCATGGTGACGAAACCAAAACCACGCGGACGGCCGGTTGCCCGGTCCATCATCATATTGGTTTCCGTGACCGTGCCGTGCGCCGCGAAGGCGTCCTGCAGGTCGTTTTCTGTGGTGTCGAAGGAAAGATTCCCGACAAACAATTTATTACTCATGTGATGTTTTACTGTCCTAGACCGAACTTTGCTTTGACCAGACTGTTCCCGTTAATCGGATTTCAAATCATCACTGAACCAGGTTCACTTGAAGATTCACCATGCCGTTGAAGCTCTGTGCTATCTACAGACGACTGAAGAATCGCAGTTTTCCGGCGAATAGCAAGTGTTATCGGGAAAATAATTTCAATCGCGCAACAACGAAATTTACATCCCGCGCACGAATTATCGCCGATATAATCGCATCTACAATTTTGTTTTCATGCAAATCGGTGTAAGTTAAAATTGTATGAATTCGGATTTCTCAAATTTTGTGAGAGATTTGTGGCATGACAAGCCTATCATCATTGTTCTGATTGTTGGTGGCTTGATTATTTTCATCCTTCTTGTCATTGACACCTATCGCCATCGGAAAAAACAAAAAAAGCGTCACAAACGACTTCACTAATGGGCGAACATGCATAAAGTTCAGCCACGCCCATGACGAAATTTCCGGGATTTTACCTGTTTCGATTTTGCTATTGATTTCACCATGCAAAAGTTGCCGCGCTCATTTTACGACCGCAAAACGATTGTGGTCGCGAGGGAATTGCTCGGAAAATTTTTGATCCACAAATCGCACGGCGTGGAGCGCGTCGGAAGAATTGTTGAAGTCGAGGCGTATCTCGGTCCTCACGACCTCGCAGCACATTCGGCGCGCGGATTGACCGAACGCAACAAAGTCATGTTCGGGCCGCCCGGTTGCGCTTACGTTTATTTCATTTACGGAATGTATTTCTGCATGAACGTCGTGACCGAACGCGAAGGTCATGCGTCAGCAGTTTTGTTGCGCGCGATTGAGCCGATGAAAAATGTCGAAGGCCGGACATGTGGCCCGGGCCTGCTCTGCCGTGCCATGAAGATTGACAGGCGGCTGAACGGCCATGATTTATTGAGCGGCAATTTTTTTATCGCCGCGTCCTCGGAATCGGAAATTTTTTCAACCATCAAACGTCCGCGAGTTGGAGTTGATTATGCAAAACACTGGGCAAAGCGCCACCTGCGTTTTTACATCAAAGACAATCCATTCATTTCGCGGCCTTGAGATGGACGGAATTGTTCCACAGGTTAAAAAATCGGCGGCGTGTCCCCGCTTTATGCGACTACTGTAATTTCAAAAAAAGTATAACCTTCTTGATTCTGCATTATATGTCATACGCATTATTACGCCAATTTCCGATTATCCTGTTTCTCGCTGCCTCGCTGCATTCCGTTCAAGCGAATCCCGGGGCGAATGTGCCTTGGACAAGCTATAATTATGTAGCTGGGAACATGACGAATGGTGGCGGGGCAACGATCATAGGTCCCCCGGCACAGCAAAGTAGCATAAGTGCCACCCTTACTGACACGATTCAAATGGAGGCGACAGGAGGACAGGCCGTCCAACTTAACGGCACGGGACAATATGCGGAATTGACCGCCCAAGCCGCCGCCAATTCAATCGTAGTGCGATATTGTGTGCCGGACACGGTGACTGGAGGCGGAACCAATTATACCATCAGTCTCTACACGAACGGAATCTTTGCTCAAAAACTTCCGGTGACATCCCAATACACATGGCTATACGGCAGTTATGCGTTTGTCAACACTCCCGGAAGCGGTAGCCCGAGGAACTTCTTTGATGAAGTCCGCTTGAGCGGGTTGGCGATTAATCCGGGTGACACGGTGCGTATCCAAGAAGATGCCGACGACACGGCGGCTTTCTATGTCATTGATCTCGTCGACCTTGAAAATGTCGCCGCCCCACTTACTAACGCGCCGGCAAATTCACTGTGCATTACCAATTCGCCGTATAATGCGGATCCAACTGGAGTAAACGACAGCAGTGCAGGCGTTCAGCAATGTATCTTGGATGCCTCTTCTTCTGGAATGACGGTATGGATGCCGTCTGGAACTTACCTGATTAGCAAGTTCATAGGTTTTCCAAGTAATACAACCGTTCAAGGTGCCGGTATGTGGTACACCACTTGGATTGGTAATCCGTCCCTTTACAACACGACTCCGAACAGGCGAATCGGCTTGGATGGGGTAGGAAGCAACATCCACTTGTCTGATTTTGCCGTAGAAGGTTTTTTGAACTACCGGAATGATAACGAACCCAACGACGGCGTGGTCGGAAGCTATGGCACCAATTCAACCATTTCGCGGATTTGGGTGACGCATACCAAAACCGGCATCTGGCTCGAAAATGCGAACGGCTTGGTCATTGACAGTTGCCGGCTTCGCAACACCATTGCGGATGGCATCAATCTCAATACGGGAATGAGAGCCACCATCGTCACGAATTGCACCACCCGGAGCACAGGGGATGACTGTTTTGCCCTCTGGCCGGAATCAGGCTCGTCGCAATATGTCATCGGTCTTAACGTGTTCACCCACTGCACTGGGCAATTGCCATTTCTCGCCAATGGGGGTGCGCTCTATGGTGCCGTAAGCAATCGGATTGAGGACTGCGCATTCACGGACATACCCTACGGATGTGGCATATACATCGCCGGGACATTCGCCATCGGTTCGGGCAACGCATTCTCTGGAACAACCGTCGCCCAGCGTTGCGATCTCACTCGTTGTGGCGGCTGTGATCCGAATGGCTGGAGTTGGCGGGCCGCCCTGACCATCGCGCCAGGGAGTGGCGGCACCTTCCAAAACGTTACCAATGTAAATATCAACCATATAAACATCACAAACAGTTTGTGCTACGGCGTGGAGGTCCTTAATAGTTCAAGTTCGGGCGTGGTATCAAACGTCACCATGAATCTCGTCAATATTTCCAATTACGGTTTGCAAGTTGCCGGAGTGTATGGAGTGTGGGCTGGACCGTGGAAAGGAAATAATGTCGCAGGCAGCATGAATATCGAAGGCCTGACGGTCAACGGTAATGCTATAACATCCATGCCCGCATCCGGAACCGATATGGTCAACCAGACACCCTCAACATTTACCTTTAATTTCATTCCGACACCGACTCTCACGCCGGTGGCGTCAGGCAATATTTTGCAGCTCTTATGGCCGACAAATTACATCGGCTGGACATTGCAGGCGCAGACTAATGCGCCGGGCGACGGCATCGGCACCAATTGGGGCATTGTGTCCGGATCGACCACCACCAACCAATTTTCCACTACTCTGGACAACACTACCGGAAGCATGTTCTTTCGCCTGATTGATTTGTAAAATAGGAGAGCTTTTTTCGGATTCAGTTTTATTTTTCTGAATTGACGTGGCTAGTGGTGTGGCGAAATCGCAACTTGACAGTGTCCTGCAAAAAGCCGATGAAGCCGCGTTTCTTTTTTGGCTTGGCAATTTCAATGGCCTCGCATTTGTGGCTGCATAGCGGGCAGAGCAGCAGCGGTTGGCCGCCTTTTATTCGCATGACATGCACACAAGCGCTGCACATGACTTCCTGGCAGTGCGTGCATTTGTAAGCCGCTTGCGCATGGGAATGACGTGGACAAACCAACGCGCCATCAGCCAAAACCACCGGAGGTTTGGGTCGTTCGCGCTCAAACGCGGGAATCGCGACATTGACTTCGGTGCTTTCGACGAACAGTTCCACGTCGCCCAATTTCACTTCCTGACCGGGCAACAGCCATGCTTCGCGGATGGGATCGCCGTTGAGAAAAGTGCCGTTGGTCGAATTGCAATCGCGCAACATCACGCCCACGCCGGTCACGACCAGTTCGCAATGATTCGTGGAAACAGTCGGATGAACGATGGGGAAATCGCAGTCAGGGTCGCGCCCGACGCGATTGACGCCAAGACGCAACTCCAGCGTCCGGTTTTCCAAACCTTCGGTCTTGATTAGCAATCTGGCCATATTGCCCTCAAACTTTCTGAACTGCAAAATTTTAGCGGCCAACACCCTAAAAGTCGAGATGAAAATGAACTTCAAATTTCACTGCAACGGATTACGCGCGAAGGCAAAGGCTTCAACAATTTTTCCGCCTATCAAATGCTCCTGAATGATGCGTTCCAAAACTTCCGGCGCGCAGGAGTGATACCAGACACCTTCGGGATAAACGACGGCAATCGGCCCTTGCGCGCAGACGCGCAGGCAATTTGCCTTCGTGCGGTAAACCAGCGGCTCCGGCCCGACGAGATTTAATTCCTTCAATCGCCGCTTCAGAAATTCCCACGCGGCCAGACTCATTTCGCGCGTGCAGCACTTCGGCTCCGTCGCGTCCGCGCACAGGAAAATGTGGCGACGAAATTTTTCAAGGCCGAGCGTTTCCGCAGCGGTTTGAAGTTCAGTTTTCATTTGAATTAAAATTGCCACAGAGACGCAGAGAACACAGAGCTAAAAATTAAAAAGATTTTCTCTGTGCGCTCTGTGCCTCTGTGGCAAAACATTTTCACCGCCAAAACGTCAGTCCAATCACGCCCGCAACGGCAATGAACGCGCCAATCAGTGAGCGTATCCCTATTTTTTCGCCTTCAACAATTCGCGTCATGGGCAGCAAAATAATGGGTGTGATCGCGATGACGGCTGTGACAATACCCGTCGGCGTGGTTTCGAGCGCCCATTGCATGCAAGTCACGCCAAGCGTCTGGCCGGCGAGGCTGTTGGCCAGCACCCATGGCCAGAGGCGTTGCCATTTGTCGCGCGAAACGTGCAGCGTTTTGGTTTCAAGCACGCCGCCATGCGAATGGGCGCTGCGCCATTTCACAATCAGCAAAAGAATTCCCAGCGCGATAGTGCCGCCGATGACGCGTTGGTAGCCGGTCGTGCCGGGATCGGGATGTTCGCCTGCCGCAAATGCGACGGCGTAGGCTTTGCGGCTCAACACTGCGCCGAGCGCGCCGCCAAGCGCGGCAACAACGGTCCACAAAATCCCAACGAACATCCGGCGCGGCGCGATTTTCAAATGGTCGCCCGGCGCGAGCGCAACGGCCACGCCGGTTAAAATCACCGCGATGCAAAATAATTCTGGAAAATTCAGCGTCGTGCCGAGCCACAACCATTCAATCAAAACAGCGAACGGCGCGGTGAGACATTGTGTGAGCAAAACCGTCCGGCGGCTGCCAAGTTGCGGCAACGCTTGAAAATAGCCGCTGTCGCCCAGTCCAATTCCGGCGAGGCCGCTCAAAACGAAAATCGGAAACGCGGCGCCTTCAAAACCGGTTCCAAAAAAATTCGCCCAAATCGCGAGAAAAATCGCCGCGAGGCACGCGCGCCAGAAATTGGCCTCCACGCCGCCGATTTGCCGGGACGTGCGATAGCCGCAAATCGCGGAAACGGAAAATAAAAGAGTCGTGAGCAGCGCGGCGAACATTACAATTCATCGTAATACTCGTCCGGCCCGACGTCACCGCCTTCACCTGCGCCTTCGGCTTCCACGCCGCTTTCCTTCAAAATTTTTGCAATGTCCGGCGAGACCCAGCGCGAATTCTCCTTCTTTTTTTTGACCGGCTTGATGCGATACTGTCCCGTCGAATTGGATTCCAAAATCCCGCGTTCCATCATGCGCATCAAAACCGGCTTGGCCCATACCGGGTCGTCGTGAAAGCGTTGTCTGCCGCCCGCTCGCCGGCAAATTTCCCGCGTGGCGACAAACTGCCCGCTCCAGGACTTCAAAAATTGAAAAATTTCGCGCTCGTCTGCGTCCATAAAAATTAAAATTAAAATTTCGCCGCAATAAATTGCTCCAGCTTCACCGCGTCGGCGTTGAACAGCCGGATGCCTTCGGCGGTTTTTTCCGTGGCCATCGCGTTTTCGTTCAGTAGCCAGCGGAATTTCTTTTCGTCGAGGGGGATTTTCTCGATTTTACTTTCGCGCGCGATTTCGGGACTCAACTTTCGCGCGAGCGGCGCGGAATTTTTCTGCAATTCACCGAGCAGTTGCGGACTGATGGTCAGCAAATCGCAGCCGGCCAGTTCCTGGATTTCGCCGATGTTGCGGAAACTCGCGCCCATGATTTCGGTCGCGTAGCCGAATTTGTTGTAATAGGCGTAAATTTCCTTCACCGAAATCACGCCGGGGTCTCCGGCGGGCGCAAACTCTTTTTTCTCCTTCGCCTTATACCAATCCATGATGCGCCCGACGAACGGCGAGATCAATTTTGCCTTCGCCTCCGCGCACGCGACGGCCTGCGCGAGCGAAAAAAGCAGCGTCATGTTGCAGTTGATTCCCTCGCGCTGGAGAATTTCCGCCGCGCGGATGCCTTCCCACGTCGAGGCGATTTTGACGAGAATGCGTTCGCGACCGATGCCGTGCGCTTTGTAAAGCTCAATGAACCTGTGCGCTTTGGCGACGAGCGCTTCCGTATCGAACGCAAGATTCGCGTCAGTCTCGGTCGAAACGCGGCCGGGCACGACTTTCAAAATTTCGCATCCGAACAAAATCAGCAGATCGTCCATGATTTGCGAAATTAATTTTTGTCCGCTCGCGCCGGAATTTTTGTTGTCGGCGATCGCCTTGTCCAAAATGAAGCTGTATTCCGGTTTGTCGGCGACTTTCAGAATCAGCGAGGGATTGGTCGTGGCGTCGCGCGGCGCGTATTGCTTGAGCGTCGCAAAATCGCCGGTGTCAGCGACGACGACGGTGAATTTCTTCAGTTGGTCGAGTTGATTTTCAGCAGTGGCCATAATTTTATTCAATTCAATTTGCTTTCACCATCGCGCAAATTTTGCGGCGTGGCAATGCCCAATCTTTTTGACGCGCGTTTGCGCGCCGCGTAAGATGCCGCGTTCATGGAACAACAAAATTTCATTCCCGGCTTTCGCGCCGTTCCGCGCACCGGCGTGATTTACGTCACGCACGAGGCGACGCGCCACGGATTTTCCTACGGCAACAGTGAATGGGCAAACCTCGGCCAAGGCTCGCCTGAAACCGGCGACATTCCCGGCGCACCGCCGCGCGTCACCGAAGTTAAAATTTCCGAAGCCAGCCGCCAATACGGTCCCGTCGCAGGAAATCAAAAACTGCGCGAAGCCGTCGCCGATTTTTACAACGCCACTTATCGTCGCGGGAAAAAATCCAAATACACCGCCGACAACGTCAGCATCGCCAGCGGCGGACGCCTCGCGCTCACGCGCCTCGCCAGCGCGCTCGGCAACATTAACATGGGCCATTTCATTCCTGATTACACGGCCTACGAAGAATTATTGAGCGTGTTCAAGGCGTTCACGCCCATCCCGATTTTGCTCGAAGCCAAAAGCCGCTACAAAATTTCGCCGGAAGATTTGAAAGAGGAAATTCTTGGCCGTGGGTTGAGCGCGCTGCTCGTCAGCAATCCGTGCAACCCGACCGGCCAGTTGATGGAAGGAAAAGAATTGTCCGCGTGGTGCGACCTCGCGCGCAAATGCGAATGTTCCATGATCTTCGACGAGTTTTATTCGCACTACATTTATACAAGTGGAAAAACTACGAATCCAAAAATGGTTTCCGCCGCCGAATTTGTTGACGACGTGGACAAAGACCCGATTGTCGTCGTGGATGGCCTGACGAAAAACTGGCGTTATCCCGGCTGGCGCATCAGTTGGACGCTCGGCCCGAAAGCCGTGATCGAGGCCATCGCCAGCGCCGGTTCATTTCTCGACGGCGGCGCGAATCATCCATTTCAAAACGCCGCGCTGCCGCTGCTCGATCCGAAAAATGCCGTCGCCGAAACGCTGGCGATTCAAAAACATTTTGGAAAAAAACGCGAACTGCTTTTGTCGCGATTGAAAAAAATGGAAATCACGGCGGACGCGCCGCCTGCCGGCGCATTTTACGTGTGGGCAAATCTGGCGAAATTACCCGCGCCACTCGATGACGGCATGAATTTTTTCCGCGAATGTCTGAAGGAAAAAGTCATCGTCGTGCCGGGCGTGTTTTTCGACGTAAATCCCGGTAACCGCCGCACGCACGCGCGCTACAAAAATTATTGCCGCATCAGCTTCGGCCCGGAGATTGAAAAGCTCGAACTCGGCCTCGCCGCCATCGCCCGTGTCATTAAAAAGTTCAATTAGAACGGCAAAATTGGACTCTTTTTGTCGT
>DASYAA010000048.1:0-15619 GCA_036501565.1 Verrucomicrobiia bacterium | reverse complement strand
TCAATTCGTGAAATCAGCGCGGCGCGGTTTTTTTCCGACTGCGGCCAGTTTTCCTCGGAGAACGGCGCATCGGTCGGCACCTGGATTTTTTCGCTCGGAATTTTGTAATTGAGCAGAAGAAAAAATGGCCGGTGGTGATTGAATTGGTCGGGCAAATTGATTTTAACGAAATTCAGCGCGGCTTTTGTGTAAAGGTCGGGAATATATTCGCCTTTTCCTTTTCCAATATTCGGATAAATCATTTCTTTGCCGATGAATGCGTTGAACTGTTTGTTCGTTTCGTCGTAAATACTGCGTGGCGCGCAACGAAACATATAATCGGCGTAAAAATTTCCCGCGTCTGCCGGATTGAAATAGCCGGCGAATTCGTCGAAGCCTTTCTTCCACGGCGCACTGCCGGAATTTTCATCGCCCAAATCCCATTCGCCGATCAATCCGGTGTGGTAGCCGGAATTTTTCAAAATTTGCGCGACGGTCAATTCGCCGGAACCGGAATTTTTTCCGAACATCAATTCTGTCTGCGATTTAATGGTTTCATTTTCGCCGAAATAATTTGTGAAACGGATTCCTTCGGCGGCGAGTTGATCAAGATTTGGCGTTTGAAATTTCGTCTGGCCGTAACAGCTCAAATCGCCATAGCCGAGGCCGTCAACCTGGATGAAAATGATGCTGGCGCGGCGCGGAATGGCTCTCGGCACACTGTTGGTAAAAATAAAGGACAATTCCGCGTTCGCAGAAAGTCCCGACAGCGCGATCCACAGAACAAGCGCACGACAAAAACGATTGAAACGAATTGATTTCATTGGAGCTTTGATTCTGGAAAATCCGGCGCGTTCAAAGCAATTCAATTCGCGCGCGTTCTTTTCCCGAATTCCGCGTCCAATGGAATTTTCATCGCGACGAGGAAGCTCGGAATTGTCGCCAGAATTACCCAGATGAAAAAATGTTTGTAGCCGAACATTTCCTGAAACCAGCCGCTCCACATTCCCGGCAGCATCATGCCCAACGCCATAAAGCCCGTGCAGATCGCGTAGTGCGCCGTCGTGTGCTCGCCGCGCGCGATGTAAATCAGGTAAAGCATGAACGCCGTGAAACCAAAACCGTAGCCAAATTGCTCGACCGCCACGCCCATGCCGATGGCAAAAAGATTTTGCGGCTGCGCATACGCAAGCCAGATGAAAACCGCGTCCGGCAAATGAATCGCCAGCAGCATCGGCCAGAGCCAGAATTTTAATCCGTTGCGCGAAACAAAAAATCCGCCGAGCAGCACACCGCACATGAACGCGATGACGCCGGACGTGCCGTAAATTCCACTGATTGTTTTGATGGTCAAACCCAGGCCGCCATTTGCCAGCGGCGCGTGCAAAAAAATAGGGATGATTTTGACCAATTGCGCCTCGCCAAGCCGGTAAAATAAAATGAACAGCAGCAATAAAATGATTTTCGGTTTTTGAAAAAACGCCTCGAACGTTTTCAAAAATTCGTCGAAGAAATTTTCCGTTGCGGGAATTTTTTTGGGCGCGTCAATCGCCGGTCGCGGCAAAACGAAACGATGATAAGCGCCGAGACAGAAAAAAATTCCTGCGCCGAGCGCAAATACCGTTGACCATGCGAGTGCTGGATTTCCGGTTTGTTTTAGCAATTTGCCAGCGACAAAAACAAGACCGCCTTGCGCGGCGATTTTTCCAGCATTGTAAAAAATGCTTCGCCAGCCGACGAAATAAGCCTGTTCGCGTTCCGTCGGCGCAAGCATATAAAACCCGTCCGCCGCGATGTCATGCGTCGCGGAACTGAACGCCAGCAAGCTAAAAAAGACAATGGTTCCTGAAATGAAATGGGGCGCTTGAATCATCAGCGCCACCCCGGCCAATCCCGCGCCGAGCAGCAATTGCGTCGCCCAAATCCATTGCCGCCGCGTTTTCAAAATGTCCACGACCGGACTCCATAGCGGCTTGATGACCCACGGCAAATAAAGAAGGCTTGTGAAAAACGCCGTCGCCGCGTTCGAGACGCCGAGGTCGTTGTAAAGCATCACCGACACCGTCGCGACCAGCGCATTTGGCATTCCTTCGGCAACATAGACCGTCGGAATCCAAAACCACGGGCTGCGGGAAACATTTTTGGCAGCGGCCATCGCGCAATGTTGGCGGCAATTCGTTCAAAAGAAAAACTTTTCCTTCGCGGTGATTGCGCGACACAATCGGCGCGTGACAATCGCAATCGGCGCATTTCTGAACGCCATCGGCATTTTGCTCGGTGCAATTTTCGGTTTGGCACGGCGCAAACAAATTTCAGCGCAGTCACAATTGTTTTTTCGAAATTTACTCGGCACCGCGACATTTTTTTTTGGCGCGCGGTTGATTTATAAGAATGTCGGCGGAAACTTTTCGAATTGCGCCAAACAATTTTTTATCGCGCTGCTCGCCGTCATCCTCGGAAACTTGCTCGGAAAATCATTGCGCCTGCAAAAAACTTCCAATCGCCTCGGCCATCGCGCCGCAATTTTGATTGAGAACGCGCAAAAAAACTCTCCTCAAGATTCCGCCGATGGTTTCAACGCCTGCATGATTTTATTTTGCGCCGCGCCGCTCGGAATTATCGGCGCGATTGCAGATGGTTTGTCCGGTTATTTTTGGCTGCTTGCAGTCAAAGCGCTGATGGACGCGCTGGCGATGACGAGTTTTGTGAAAATGTTTCGCTGGCCGGCGGCGATGTCCGCGTTTCCGGTTTTTCTTTTTTTCGGCGCAATCACTGTTGCCTGCCAATTTTACGCCGCGCCATTTCTGAATTCTCACGACCTGACAAATTCCGTCAACGTCGCCGCCGGATTTGTCACGCTCGCCGTCGCCGTCGTGATTTTTGAAATTCGCAAAGTGGAACTGGCGAATTATCTGCCCGCGCTCATCGTCGCGCCGCTGCTCGCGTGGCTGCTAAAATAAATTTGGTGGGGCGAGCGTCCTCGCGAACCGGAACTTATTGAATCAAACCGCGCTTCTTCAACATTGCTTCCATCGCCTTGTCCATCAGCAATTCGGCGAGCGGTTTTGTGATTTCGTCCAAATTTGAAATTGCAGCCTGCAATTGCTTCAAATCGCCGGAGCCATTTTCAGAACTTTCCGCCGCAAGAATTTTTTCAATGTCGCCAACTGCCGTAGAAATTTTTTGCAAATAATCTTTCTCAATCTCATCGGCGTAATCGGCAACAGCTTTACGCGTCGCCACTAAAGTTTCGTTGGCTTTCAATTTTGCCTCAATCCAGCGCCGCGCCGCCAAATCGTCAAAAGCATGTTCGACGGATTCTTCAACCATTTTTTGCACGGCGGAATCGTCCACATCCACCGCCGATTTCATTTCGACAATTTTTTCTTTGTCGGCTTTCACGTCGCGCGCGAGGACGTGCAAAATTCCATTCGCATCAATTTCAAATTGAACTCCAACTCGCGGCACGCCGCGCGGCGCGGACTCAAAATCAATCGTGAATTTGCCAAGGCTCCAATTGTCCTTCGCCCGCTCGCGTTCGCCTTGCAAAACGTGAATCAACATTTCGCGCTGAAAATCCATCGCGGTCGTGAACAGTTCGCCCGCCTTGAGCGGAATTGTCGAGTTGCGCGGAATCAAAACATTCATCAGGCCACCGAAAGTTTCGACGCCGAGCGACAGCGGCGTCACGTCCAGCAACAAAACATTTTTGAAACCACCGCTTAAAATTTCCGCCTGAATCGCCGCGCCGAGCGCAACGGCTTCGTCAGGATTTTGCGACGTGTTCAGTTGCGGCCCGTTGGATTTATGAAATTCAGTTCCAATTCGCAATGTGCCGCGCGTTTCCTCAAATTCTGCGCAGTCAAAAAGTTCGGCGACAAATTTTCGCACCAGCGGCATTTGCGTTTGTCCGCCCACCAAAATGACTTGATCCAAATCTTTGGCTTCAAGTTTCGCGTCCGCGAGCGAGCGCAAACAGTGCGGACGCGTTCGCAAAATAATTTCGCGCGTGAGATTTTCCAGCTCCGCGCGCGTCAATTTGCAACTGAACGAAAATTCCGGCGTCAAAAATGGCAGCGTGATTTCCACTTCTGTTTCCGTGGACAATTTTATTTTTGCAATTTCCGCCGCTTCGCGAATTCGCGACTGAATTGTTAAATTGTTGAATTGTTGAACTGTTGAATTGTTTGCCGATTCAACGATTAAACGATTTAACCATTCAACAATTTTGCGATCCAAATCGTCGCCGCCCAATTTTGTGTTGCCATTCGTGGCGAGCACTTGAAAAACGCCTTCGTTCAATTCCAAAATCGAAAGGTCAAACGTGCCGCCGCCCAAATCATAAACCGCGATTTTCGATTTTTCCTTGAGCTTGTCCAAGCCGTAAGCCAGCGCGGCGGCGGTCGGCTCGTTCACAATTCGCTCAACGGTAAATCCTGCCAGTTCGCCGGCGCGTTTCGTCGCATTGCGCTGCGCGTCATTGAAATACGCGGGAACGGTGATGACCGCGCGGGAAATTGTTTCTCCAAAATAATTTTCCGTGTCGCGCTTTAACTTTTTCAAAACTTCGGCGGAAATTTCTTCGGGCGAAAAATTTCTGTCGTGAATCGGAATCGTTACCGCGCCGGAATTTTCCGTGTTGACTGGAAACGTCACGGATTTTTCTTCTTCGGAAATTTCCGCGCCGCGACGACCGATGAATCTTTTAATGGAATAAATTGTTTCCGCCGGTTTCAGAACGCGGACGCGATTGGCTTCGTGGCCGACAATTGGTTCAGCCGTCGCCGAAGGAAAATGGACGACGGATGGCGTCAGCCGCTGGCCATTTGTATCCGCGATGACGAAGGGAATTCCCGAATCCACCGTGGCGACGAGTGAATTCGTTGTGCCCAAATCTATGCCGACAATTTTGCTCATGTGCGAATTTCATTTTAACCACCAAATCACCAAGACACCAAGTTTTGAAAAATAAATTGTCCACTTTTGGCGTCGGGCGGAGATAATTCATCAGATGCCAGACCCGAATGACATGGACTTGGTGCGCGAGTTTGCCCGCGACAATTCTGAGACCGCCTTCACCGAACTGGTGCGGCGACATTTGAATCTTGTCTATTCCGTCGCGCGGCGTTGCACTGGCAACGACGGCGACGCCCACGACGTAGCGCAGGCCGTCTTCATCATTCTCGCGCGTAAAGCGGCGGGCTTGCGCGAAAAAACATTGCTCACCGGCTGGCTTTATGAAACCACGCGTTTCACGGCATCGCGATTACTGCGCACCAATGCCCGCCGCCATGCGCGCGAACAGGAGGCATTTATGCAATCCACTTTGAATGAAGCTGACACCGCCGGAGTTTGGGAAAAACTCTCGCCGCATTTGGAAACCGCGATGGGAAAATTAAATGCCGCCGACCGCGCGCTGCTGGTGCTGCGCTTTTACGAAAACAAAAGCGGGCCGGAAGCGGCGGCGTTGCTGGGCATAAATGAAAACACATTGCACAAACGCGTGACGCGGGCGATTGAAAAGCTGCGGAAATTTTTTATGAAACGCGGCGTGACACTTTCCGGGACGGCGATTGCCGGAGCAGTCTCGGCCAATTCCGTTCAAGCCGCGCCCCTGGTGCTGGCAAAATCCGTGACCGCCGTGGCAATTGTCAAAGGATCAATTGCCACAGCTTCAACCCTGACTCTTGTGAAAGGAGCGCTGAATCTTATGGCGTGGGCAAAGGCGAAAACGACAATCATAGGCGCAAGTGTGTTGCTTGCCGCTACAACGGCAACAACGGTGGCAATTAACTGGGAATTAAACTCTGAAGCGTTGGATAAAAATCCGCCAACAATCATTCTGCGACCAACTCAATTCCAACATATGACCGGTGGTGCCACATCGGGGCAAAAAATTGTGCTTAAAAATGTTTCGTTACGATTATTGTTATCAATGGCTTATGCTCCTCTGGATTTTTATGCTCATTTGGAATATCGAATGGTTCTTCCAAGTAATTGCCCCAAAGGAAATTTTGATTTCATATTCACTTTGTTTGGCGATCACACGACGGCATTGAAAAACGAAATTAAAAAGCAGTTCGATCTAGTGGCACATCTCGAAACCCGTCAAACCGATGTTCTACTAGCAAAAGTCACAAACTCAAATGCTCCGGGTCTCAAAATCGTCAGCACTAATGAAAATCAGCAGATAGGAAATTTCAGAAATGTAGTTTTCAAAGGAGTGACGATTGACTGGCTAACCGGCTGGCTTGAAGCTATTACAAAAACGCCCGTTATTAATCAAACCGGTTTGACAAATTACTACGACATCACCGTGAAATGGAAACCGCAAGCAGGTCAATCCGAAGCAGACGCGATTCGACAAATTCTGCCTGAACAATTCGGCCTCGAACTAGTTCCTACCAATATGCCCCTCGAAATGCTCGTGGTTGAAAAAGCGGAATAGTTGAAAATAATCTGTCCACTTTTGGCGTTGGCGGACATGAGTTAGTAGTGAGCAGAACACATCATTTCACGGTTTTAGGGTCTTTTCCCTTTAGTTTCAATGCTTTTACAAGGATTTCAGGAGTTGTGGCAGCGGATAAAACAATTGTTTTGACCGTCAAAACATGCCGGGCGGCGGCAAAAACAATTCCTGCAACGGTCGCACAAGTTGTTTCAGCGGTCGCAGGAACTTCTGCAATCGCCGGAACAACTTGCGCGGCGGCGGAAACAATTTCTTCAGCCGTTGCGGAAGTTGTCGCGGCGGTCAAAACAAGTCCACGGATCGGCCAGATAATTTCTTGCGCGGCAAAAATAATTTCTCCGGCAGTCACCGTAACTTCATAACCAACCAAAACAAACCAACGAACCGTAAAATAAATCCTCAACCCGATAAAACTTATGGCTAAATCCTACTTTCTTCCTGCCGACGAGCCGGGAAAACTTAAATGGCTCAATAACTTCGCCGCCAAACTTCCCACTTATGCCGCCACGGTCGGCGTCACGGCGGCGGAGGTCACGCAGACGACGGCGGACGATGCGTATTTCGCCTTCGTGGTCGGCGCGCAAAACCAGCACGCGAAGACGACGCGCGATTGGACGGCCTACAAAAATGCGTTGCGCAGCGGCACGACCGTCGGCGCGATGCCCACGACGCCCGCGCTTGGCGTGCCACCGACGGCGGTTCCAGCGGGAATTTTCAGCCGCGTTTCGGCGCTGGCCGCGCGCATCAAGAAACATCCGGCCTACACGGAAGCCATCGGACAAGACCTCGGCATCATCGGCGCGGAACAATCGGTTGACCCGACCATCATGAAACCGATTCTGAATCTTACGCTGCAAGCGGGTCATCCGAACGTGGGCTGGACGAAGAGCGGCATGGATGGCATCGAAATCCAGGTGGATCGCGGCACGGGCACGTTTGCGTTCCTGACGATTGACACGGTGCCGGATTATCTGGACACGTTCGCGTTGCCCGCCGCCGGAGCAAGCGCGGTCTGGAAATACAAGGCCATCTATCGCTTCAACGATGAACAGGTCGGGCAATGGAGCGATGTGGCTACGATTGGCGTGATGGGATAATAAACAAATAATTTCAGCCGCGCGTTCGCAAGGGCGCGCGGTTTTGTTTTTCAAAATTCGCAAAAGAAATTTTGTGTTTTTTGCGCCTCTTTGCGGCTAACTTGTTCTTATGAATTGCATCGTCACCGCCGGGCCAACTTACGAGCCTCTGGACGACGTGCGCCGCCTCACGAATTTTTCCACAGGGCGGCTCGGCACGGAACTGGCCAGTTTTCTCGTCGCGCGTGGGCACAAAGTCGTTTTGCTCGTCGGCGAAATGGCGACTTATTCCGGCGAGCGAAAAGCGCAGCGCGAGGAAATTTTTTCGACGGCGGCGGATTTGCGGGCAAAACTGAAGGCGTTCTCTTCAAAAAAAGTGGACGCGATTTTTCACGCGGCGGCGGTCGGCGATTTTTCGTTCGGCAGAATTTTTGCGCCGGACGCGGCGAGCAAATTGGTCGAAATCAAATCCGCCAAAAAAATTCCGACGCGCGCAGGAAAATTGCTCGTGGAATTGTTGCCGACGCCGAAAATCATTTCCGAAATGCGCGGCTGGTTTCCGAAAACCAAAATCGTCGGCTGGAAATTCGAGGCGGACGGCAAACGCGAAAACGCCATCGCCGCCGGGCAAAAACAAATCGCGGATTGCGCGACGGATTTATGCGTGGTCAACGGCCCGGCTTATGGCGAAGGTTTTGGCCTGGTCGGCGGCAAAGGCAAGCCGGCTCATTTGGCGAATCCACCGTTGTTGTTTGATGTTCTTGAAAAATTCGCGCGCGGATGATTCAAGCCTCGAAATTTTTCAATTGTCGCAATCCAAATTTCAGCGGAAGCCAGCCGATCAAAACAGAAAGCAGCACGAAGGCGACGACGCTTTCCACCGCCCAGCTTTGGTGACCGTGCAATCCCATCGTGCCAAAAACCAGCAGCGCGATGGATGCAAGAATGTAAAGCGAACTCAAGACGAGGCACAGCGTTCCGCCGAAGCCGCTGACGATTTTGCCCGGATTGGCTTCCTTCAAATTCGGATACAAAACGCCGAGTCCAATGGCGACGCCGTTGAGCGCGAATGTCATCACGGTCACAACCGCGCCGAAAAAAACGATTCGGTCCCACGTCATTTTCAACAGCCAGCACGAGAGCGTGATAAGGCTCAACGTCGCCAGCAACGAGGCAAAACTTGCAAGCCAGTATTTTGTTTTGACAACGCGTCCCAAGCCCATCGGTGACATTCCGACGATCCAAAGCCGGCGGCCTTCGAGCGAGAATTGCGGAAATACAAACCGCGTCGTGAGCGTGGCGAGATTAAGCGAGCACGCGCCCAGATTCAGAAATGCGACGAGGTTGACCCAGAACGGGCTGGTGAGTTCGTGCGTAAAATTACGCAGGTTGATGATATAAGCGCCGAGCAAACCAAAAAGCATCACGGATTGACCCCATTGAGTCGTGTCGCGCCAGAATGCACGGATGTCCTTGACGGCGAGCGCGCGGGTGTCGCGTTGGAGCCAGAAAAATTGCGCGGAAATTTTTTCGAGAAGGCCGATTGATTTTTTTTGAATTTTTGCGGATTGGAAAAATCTTGATTTGAAATTGCCGCCCGACCGACTTTGCACCGCTGATGCCGTGTCATAAAAAATATTTCCAAAGCGCGAAGATGCAATGCTGCCAAAGAAAAGCGTGTTGCTCAAAAGCACGAGCGCAAAAAAAATCGAGCCGCGCAGGATGCCTTCGGCCCATTGCAGCACGGCGGACGACAGCCAGTAGCTCGGTAAAAACGGAAACATCGTGAAGCGCGTTTTGGCGAGCAATTGGTCGAGAGCTTCGAGCGTGCGCTTGTCAAGCAGTTCATCGTCCACCGCCTGCGTTTTCCACCAAAACGCCGCGAACGCGAGCAGCGCGACGGCGACTGCCACGATGGCGACTTGAAAACTGCGCCGGTCCAAAAATCTTCCAATCGCGATTGCCAGCGCCGCGCCAATCACGCCCGGCAACACGACGAACAGCGCAATCAGAAAAAATGTCGCGAAATAAAAATGCCACGGGACGCCGCGCACCAGTCCAAACGCGGCAAGCAACGGCGCTATCAAAAATAAAAACGCCCACGACGCCAGCAATACGGATTCAATGAATTTCCAGCGGAAAATTGTCTGCGTCGAAACCGGCAGCGTCAGCAGAAAAGTCGTTTCCCGATTGCGAAAAAGATTGGTGTAGCTGATGACCAGATTGCTCAAGAGCAGCAGCGCGAATAAAAACGCGAACAGCACGAACATCAGCCGCTCCGTCAACACAGCGCCAAGTCCCGGAAATTTTGCGATGAACCGCAATCCGTCATAAAACAGCCAGAACGACAGCACGATATAACCGACGATGAACAATGCGATAAGTCCCGTGAGCAGGTCCGATTGCTCGCGCGTGGCCAAAAGCTTCCGCCAAATTGAAATCGCGTTGACACGCACAAGCAACCAGAGCGGCGCGGTTTTGAATTTGGTTTTGGACACGCGTGGAAAATAGCCGCAAACGCTTTTGCGCGCAATTTTTCATTGACATACATTTCAGTTCAATGTATAAGACCGTCATGCTTACGAAAGACCTGGTCGCTGCGTCCTCGAAACCGCTGCTGCTGTCCATCCTCGCGGGCGGCGAAAGTTACGGCTACGAGATCATTCAGAAGGTGCGCGAGTTGAGCGGCGGCCAGATCGAGTGGAGCGACGGGATGCTCTATCCCGTTTTGCACCGGCTGGAGCGCGACGGCCTGATTGATTCCGAATGGAAGGAAGCCGACACCGGTCGCCAGCGGAAATATTATTTCATCAGCTCCGACGGCCGCAAAGTCCTCAAAACCGAACGCCAGCAATGGCTGACCGTTCACAACTCCCTGTGCAAATTATGGAAAATCAAACCCGTTTCGATCTGAACGCCGCGATTGAAAACTGGCGGAACGAACTGGCCGCGCAACCCAATCTCGCGCCCGATGACCGGCGCGAATTGGAAACGCACCTGCGCGACGCCATCGCCGGATTCCAGCAACGCGGTTTGAACGACGAAGAATCTTTCTGGCTCGCGCGCCGCCGCGTCGGCCAGCCGCAACAGCTTGGCGAAGAATTTGTCAAAGCTGATCCGGCTAAAGTCTGGCGCGAGCGGGTTTTTTGGATGGTGCTTGCGGTCCTGATAGTCAACTTTTGGCTCATTCTCATTACCTGTATTCCTCTGCATGGTTGGACAAATGGATTCTGGGGCTTACTTTCTGGATACGCCTATATGCTTCTATGTTATCTGCCAATACTGGCGTTGGCGATCATCGTGGCAAAAGGTCAATTGAACGAGCGTTGTGATACACTGGCAGCCGTTATTCACTCACGTTGGCGCTTTGTCACCATTGGAATTTTTCTAATTGTTGGCATTTATGGAACTCCAGCGGTCATCCAATATTTCAACTCACCTGTAGGGCGACCAATCACATCTTATATTTTGTTAAATTATTTTTCATATTTTGGCTGGCCATTGATGCTCCTCTTATTGGCGGCGTGGCTCATGCCAACAAAAGGCCGGAATGCACCAAAACGCGCTTGAGTCCGGCGCGCGGGAAATTTGCAGGAGACGACGTAAGGAGTCTCTAACTTTTCTGAAATGAGCCTCGTCACCTCGTCTCCTACGATTCATTTGCCGTTGAAGCCGCGCTAGCCGGTTTGTATCGTGCGGGCGATGTCGCCGCCGGAAAATAAAATTTCTCCGCTGAAAAATCCTGCTTGTGAGGCCGAAGCAGTTTTGCGAAGGCCTGTCACTTCGCTTTGGGGCGTCGGCGCGGAACGCGCGGCACAACTCGCGCGGCTGGAAATTTTCACGGTTGAAGATTTGCTGCTCCACCGGCCAAAGCGTTACGAAGACCGCCGTCATTTCCGAAAAATTTCCGAACTCACGAAAGATGAAGCATTCACGGCGCGCGGAAAAATTGTCGTACTCGGCCTCAAACGCTTTCGCGGCGGCAACAAGTCGGTTTTTGAAATCATCCTCGACGACGGCTCGGCGCGCTTGCATTGCCGCTGGTGGAATTTGCCGTTCATGGAAAAGTATTTTGCGGTGGGCGACGAGGTTTTCGTTTTCGGAAAATTGAAGGAAACCAAGCCGCGCACGATGGATCATCCCGAAACGGAGGTGATCGAACCCGGCGAGGAAAGCTTCGTCCACATCAATCGTGTTGCACCGATTTATCCGCTGACGGAAGGTTTGCCGCAGCGCTGGCTGCGCGGATTAATCTGGCGGACGCTGGAAAAATTCGTAGCCGCGCCTCGGCAGAGCGCGGTCAATTTTCCGGAATGGAATAAGTTTGATGAGAGAATTGCGGCGCTCTGCCGAGACGCCGCTACGTTGCCCGCTCGTGCCAATGCCATCCACATGCTTCATTTCCCGGAGGAATTGGCCGATGTGGAAATCGCCCGGCAAAGGCTGGCTTTGGATGAGTTCGTTGAATTGCAAATCCAGATTCAGTCGCGGCGGGAAAACTTTGAAGCGCGCACGAAAGCATTGCCGTGCGGCGGCGATAATCGCCTGATGAAACCGTTTCTCGCGCAGCTTGGTTTCAAGCTCACCGCCGCACAGACAAACGTCCTGAAAGAAATCCGCGCGGACATGGGCGGGGCGCATCCGATGCGGCGGCTGTTGCAGGGCGATGTCGGCTCCGGCAAGACGGCGGTCGCGGCCTGCACGGCTTTGATGGCCTTGGAAAGCGGGTTCAACGCGGCGCTCATGGCCCCGACGGAAATTTTGGCGGAACAGCATTTCCGGAATTTTACGAGATGGTTCGAGCCGCTCGGCGTGAAAGTGGAATTGCAAACGAGAAGCCGGAAAATTGTCCAAAGTCCAAAGTCCAAAGTCCAAAGTTTGTTCATCGGAACGCACGCTTTGATTGAATCCGGTTTTGCAGTTGAAAATCTCGGCCTCGTCATCATTGACGAACAGCATAAGTTTGGCGTGGCGCAGCGCGAGACGCTGGTGCGGAAGGGGAATTACCCGCATCTGCTGGTAATGACGGCCACGCCGATTCCGCGCACGCTGGGACTGACGCTTTACGGCGATCTGGATGTGTCGGTGATTGATGAACTGCCCGGTGGTCGCGGCAAAATCAAAACGTTTGTGCGGACGACGGAAAAGCTTCCGAAAGTTTTTGAATTCATCCGTGAAAAAATTGCCGGCGGACGGCAGGCTTACATTGTTTATCCGCGCGTCGAGGCGACGGACAAGGACGTGAAAGCCGTGCGTCAGGAATTTGAAAACGTGCAGCGCGCCCTCGCGCCGTTTCCGGCCGGCCTGCTGCATGGGCGGATGAAAAGCGCGGAAAAGGAAACGGTGATGGCTGCGTTTCGCGTCAATGAAATCAAGACGGTCGTCGCCACATCGCTGATCGAAGTGGGCGTGGACGTGCCGAACGCAACCGTGATGCTGATCGAAAACGCGGAGCATTTCGGCCTGGCGCAATTGCATCAGTTGCGCGGGCGCATTGGACGCGGGGCGTATGAGAGTTTTTGTATTTTAATTTCAGATGCGAAAAATTCAGAGGCGCGCGAGCGGTTAAAGATTCTGGAGGAAACGAACGACGGTTTCAAAATCGCGGAGGCGGATTTGAAATTGCGCGGGCCGGGCGAATTGCTCGGCCAGCAACAAAGCGGCTTGCCAAAATTCCGTTTTGGCAATCTGGCGGAGGACTTGGATTTGATCCGGCAGGCGCGCGTATTGGCGGCGAAAGCCGCCGTCATTTCCGAAGCTTGAAAATTTAGCTTGCCGCGGGCGAAGGTTTGGCAGAAGCTCACCGCGCATGAAAAAATTACTCACATTAGCCGCAGTGTTCGGTCTCGTTTGTGTCGGATTGTTGACTGGTTGCCAGAAGCAGGAAACGCCGGCATCGGAGACGCCTTCAACGAACGCGCCTTCCACAAACGCGCCCGCGCAATAAGTTCGCCCGGGGGTTGGACACATCCGCACGCCGCATTTCCTTGCGAGATGCGGATGCGGTTTTTTTTGAGGTTCAAAACAATTTGATTCTTGGATTTTTAGCGACTTGGGTTAAATTGCCGTCATGAAAACATCACTTTTGTTTTCGGTTGCGGCTGGATTGGTTCTGGCCGGTTGTGGAGACAACAATTCAACCAAGTCCGCGCAATCCACCAACGCGCCGACAAAATATGACACTGGCAATCCGGTGACGGCCGTGCCGGATTATATCGGCGCGGTCGGTCAGGCGCAGAAATACGCGGAGAAGCAGATTGATCTGGCGTATGTCAACGAGGCAATTCAACAATTCAACGCGGGAGAAGGCCGTTATCCCACCAACCTACAGGAAATGATCCCGACCTATCTGGGTAAAATGCCGCAAGCACCCTACGGCTATAAAATTATCTATGACGCGAACAGTGGAACAATCAAAGTGGTGAAGCAGTAAAAATCATTTCGCAAAATTTCAGGCCAAACGGCGATTGGTCGTTTGGCTTTTATATTTTGACTCGCCAAAATGCGTTTTGACAGGCAAAGAATGCGGCTCGATTTTGATTCATGAACGAACAAATCATCATACTCGATTTCGGATCGCAATACACGCAAGTCATCGCGCGGCGCGTGCGCGAGTGCAATGTCTATTCCCAAATTCTGCGCTTCGACACGCCCGCGACGGAAATCGCCAGGCTCAAACCGTCAGGAATCATTCTGTCCGGCGGCCCGTCGAGCGTTTACGCGAAAAACGCGCCGTTGCCTGACAAAAATATTTTCAAACTCGGAATTCCAATTCTGGGAATTTGTTTTGGTGTGCAACTGTTCGCGCAATTTCTCGGCGGCAAAGTCGAGAAAGGTTTGAAACGCGAATACGGCAAAGGCGCATTGCAAGTGACGGACAATTCCTGTGCGCTGTTCGCGAATTTGCCGGAGACGTTGCAGGTCTGGAATTCGCATGGCGACAAGCTCACGAAATTGCCGCGCGATTTCAAAAGCGTCGCCGTCACGGAAAATTCCGAATTTGCAGCGATTGAAAATCGCGAGCGCAAATTTTTCGGACTGCAATTTCATCCCGAAGTCGCACACACGCCACGCGGCAAGGAAATTATCGTCAACTTCGTTCACAACATTTGCGGCTGCGGAAAAAGTTGGACGATGCGCCATTACGTCGAACAGGCCGTGGACGAAATTCGCACACAAGTCGGTAATGAAAAAGTGATTCTCGGTTTGAGCGGCGGCGTGGATTCGAGCGTCGCGGCGGCGCTGTTGCACAAGGCGATTGGCGACCAGCTCACCTGCATTTTCGTCAACAACGGTTTGCTCCGCGCGCGCGAGGCGGAAGTCGTGCAGGAAGTTTTTGGCAAGCATTTCAAACTTAAACTGCAATACGAGAACGCAACGAAATTATTTTTGCAGCGGCTCAAAGGCATGACCGAGCCGGAACGCAAACGCAAAGTCATCGGCAAAACATTCATCGAAGTTTTTCAGGACGCGATGAAACGCGTCGGCAAAGCGAAATTTCTCGCGCAAGGAACTTTGTATCCCGACGTGATTGAATCCGTGCCGATTGCCGGAAATCCAGCCGCGCTCATCAAATCGCATCACAATGTCGGCGGCCTTCCGAAAAAAATGAAATTTGAATTGGTCGAGCCGCTGAAATGTTTGTTCAAAGATGAAGTGCGCGAGCTTGGATTGGAATTGGGTTTGCCGCGCGAAATTGTTTTGCGCCAGCCGTTCCCAGGTCCGGGACTTGCCGTGCGGATTCTCGGCGAAGTTACGCCCTCGCGTTGCGAAATTTTACGGAATGCGGATGCAATTGTCGTAGAAGAAATGAAATTGTCCGGTTTGTATTACAAAGTCTGGCAGAGCTTCGCCGTACTGCTGCCCGTGCGCAGCGTGGGCGTGATGGGCGACGAGCGGACTTACGATTACACGATTGCCATTCGCGCCGTCGAATCGCAGGACGGCATGACTGCCGATTGGGTGAAATTGCCTTACGACCTTTTGGAAAAATTGGCGAGCCGCATCATCAACGAAGTGAAAGGCGTGAACCGCTGCGTTTTTGACATCACGAGCAAGCCGCCGGGGACGATTGAGTGGGAATAATTTGGTGGAT
>DASYAA010000047.1:0-8380 GCA_036501565.1 Verrucomicrobiia bacterium | reverse complement strand
TAATTTGATGAACCCAGTTCACGCTGGTGAAAATTATTACGACAAAAAAGCGTTCGAGTAATATCTAAATCGCCAGCAGCAGCCGCTTGATTTCCTTGAGCCGCGCTTTGGCTTCTTCTTTGGTGAGGCGCGGGAATTTGCCGCCGAGCGTGATGAAGTCGTTGTGGCGCGTGATCTTTAATTTGTCTTCCTCGACTTCGATGGCGGTCACGGATTTTTCGCTGGCGAGAATTTTCAGTTCGCCCACGGCCAGCAGCAGTTCCACCGCCGTCGGCAGCGGGCCGAAACGGTCGCGCAATTCTTTCTGCAAGGCGTCAAGCACAAGCTTGTCAGTTGCCTGCGCAAGTTTGCGGTAAATCTCGATGCGATGGTGTGGTTCGGTGACGTAGTTTTCGGGCAGGTTGGTGGCGTCGCCGAGAAAATCCAGCGCGATGCGGACTTCGACGCGCGGCTTTACTTTTTCACCTTTGAGCGACGAGACGCTTTGCTTGAGCAACTGGCAGTAGAGTTCAAACCCGACGGCGGTGATGTGGCCGCTTTGTTCCGAACCGAGCAGATTTCCCGCGCCACGGATTTCGAGATCGCGCATGGCGATTTTAAAACCGCTGCCGAGCGTGGAGTATTGCTTCATGGCGCTGATGCGTTTGCGAACGTCGGTGAGCAGGCTCGCGTGGCGCGGCAAAAGTAAATATGCGTAGGCTTGATGTTTGTAACGGCCGACGCGCCCGCGCAACTGGTAAAGGTCGCTCAAGCCGAAGCGGTCGGCGCGGTCAATGATAATTGTATTTGCATTTGGAATGTCCAAACCGCTTTCAATAATCGTCGTCGAAAGCAAAACGTCCGTTTCGCCGTTGACGAATTTCGTCATCACTTCTTCGAGGTCGTCGGAATTCATTTGGCCGTGACCGACAACAATTCGCGCGTTGGGGCAAAGTTTTTTCAAACGGTCGGCCATATCGTGAATCGTCATCACGCGGTTGTGCAGGAAAAAAACCTGTCCGCCGCGCGCGAGTTCGCGGTTGATGGCGTCGCGGATGGTGCGTTCGTCGAATTGCGTGACGATGGTTTCGACGGGCAGACGGTCGTGCGGCGGCGTCTGGATGGTGCTCATGTCGCGCGCGCCGGTGAGTGCGAGGTAAAGCGTGCGCGGGATCGGCGTGGCGCTCAACGTCAACACGTCCACGAGCGTGCGCAGGCGCTTGAACTTTTCCTTGTGCAAAACGCCGAACCGCTGCTCCTCGTCAATCACGACGAGGCCGAGGTCTTTGAAAATAATGTCGTCCTGCACGAGGCGATGCGTGCCGATGACGATGTCCACCGCGCCCGCCGCGAGGTTTTTGACGACGAGATTTTGCTCGCGCGGCGTGCGATAACGCGAGAGCAATTCGACACGAATCGGATAATCCGCCATGCGTTCGCGGAACGTATTGAAATGCTGCTGCGCGAGAACGGTTGTCGGCACGAGGATGGCAACTTGTTTCCCGCCCATCACGGCCTTGAACGCGGCGCGAATGGCGACTTCAGTTTTCCCAAAACCAACGTCGCCGCAAATTAAACGATCCATCGGCTTGGCGCGTTCCATGTCGGATTTGGTTTCCGCAATCGCGCGCATTTGGTCGGCGGTTTCCTCGTAAATGAACGCGCTTTCAAATTCGCGCTGCCAGTTCGCGTCCGGCGGAAATGCGTGGCCAGCCTGCGTTTCGCGCACGGCCTGGATGCGCAAAAGTTCGGACGCGACATCGCGCACGGATTTTTCCGTTTGCTCTTTCGCCTTGTGCCAGCGCGTGCCGCCGAGCGTGTTGAGCGGCGGATGCGCCCGGCCCACGCCGACATATTTGCTGACGAGATGCGCCTCGGTGACGGGCACATAAAGCTTGGGCGGCTCCTCATCAGAATTTGCGGGAGCATATTCGATGACAAGGCATTCGGTTGATGGTTGAGCGTCAAGTGTTGACGGATGACGGCTGTTGCCAATCGGCATTAGTTTCAAACCAAGATAACGACCGATGCCGTGTTGCAAATGCACGACATAATCGCTTTCTTCCAAATCGGTGAAATCAATGTCGAGCGCAGAACGTGTAGCCAGCGCGTGCGAAGATTTCTGACGGCGTGGCCGCTGGATTTTGTAGCGTCCGAAAATTTCCGCATCGGTGACGACAACTAGTTTGGCTTCGTCGCAAATAAATCCACGGGCGAGCGCACCGATTTGAATTGAAAGACCTTTTTCTTGGGCAAAGCCGAATTCTTTCCAGATTTCTGTGAAGCGTTGTTGCTCGCCGTCGTTATTGCAGAAAACGTGAACGGAATAATCCTGTCGCAACCAGCGGTGAAGCTGCGCAAAAAATTCGCGCCGCTGCGCCTCGGCAATCTGCGGTTCGGGCGCGCTCTCGGCCAGCGGACGAAAAGCATCGAGCGAATCAAATTGCGGATTACGGATTGCGGATTGCGGATTGGCTTCGCCGGTTTCAGGGTGTTCAAAAATTTCAACGGAAGTAAAATGGCGGCGATTGATTTCAACCAACAAATCCGGCCATAAAATGAAAAAAGGATCGTTGACGGGAATTTGCTGCGCGTAGTTTTCCGCGTGAACCGCAAGCGATTCCGGCTCGCAGAAAAGAAAAATCGTTTCGCCCGGCAAATAGTCGAGCAAAGTTGCAAAACTTAAAGAACGTACTGCCGACCTTTTGTCGGCAGAAGAAGATATGATTTTTTTTGAGATTTCTGCCGACTGCAAGTCGGCAGCACTTTGTTTCAAAATTCCGATTTCGCCGGCTGGCGGAATCGTGATTTCAGAAATTTCTCCGCGTGAAATTTGCGTTTGCGGGTCAAATTCGCGCAATGATTCCAATTCGTCGCCGAAAAATTCCAGGCGAATCGGCCATGGACTCGTCAGCGGAAAAATGTCAACAATGCCGCCGCGCAAGGCGATTTCACCTTTCTGCGAAACCTGCGCTTCGGGTTCGTAGCCTTGTTCCTCAAGAAATTTAACCAAGTCGAGCGGCGCGATTTTGTCGCCGCGTTTCAATTCCCGCGTGCGTTTTTGGATTTCGCCGGGCGTGAAAGTTTTTTGCAGAAGCGCGACAACATTCGTGACAACAAATTTTGAGTTTTGGATTTTGGGTTTTGAATTGTCAGCAAGCGCGACGAGTGTTTGCAGCCGGTCGCTGATGACATCGGCGTGTGGCAATTTATTTTCATGAGGAAAAATTTCCCAATTCGGATAAAACAGCGGCGAAGCGCCAAGCCACGTTTCCAAATCCTGTTGAAAACTTTCCTGCGTTTTCAGATTTTCCGTGACGACGACAATTGGCCTTTTTAGAAAAATTTTTGAAATGAGCGCGGCGAAAAAAGCTTGCGCGGGATTTGCAACACCGGAAAAAGAAAGCGCTCCGCCATTCTCCAATCGCCGCGCGAGGGATTGCGCGGCGGGAGCTTTCAGGATGTCAGCGAACAGTTTATCTGCCGCTGACGACGGTTCGTTTGGCGGCAAGCGCAGGAAAGTTCGCAGCGAAAAAAGCATTCGTCAAGTAATGCCCGTTAATTGTGATCGAAAAGCGGCTGCCGATTTTAGAATATTTACTTTGCGCATAACGTCCAATTGCAGAAAAATAATTCGTCGCCGGTTTTGAAATCAGAATGCGCACGCTTTACAACATCCTGTTCGCGATTTTTTTCGCGCTATCCGCGCCGTATTATTTTTGGCGGATGCGGCGTCGCGGCAACTGGCTGGCCGGTTTTCTGGAGCGTTTTGGACAATACGACCGCAAGCTCAAACAGGCGCTCACGAACCGCCAGTCGCTCTGGCTGCACGCCGTCAGCGTCGGAGAAGTCAATTTATGCACGCAACTGATTCGCGCGCTGGAGCCACGCCTGCCCAACATCAAAATCGTCGTGTCCACGACTACGACGACCGGCATGGCCGAATTGAACCGGCGTTTGCCCGCGCACGTCAGCAAAATTTATTATCCGGTGGATTTGCGCAAATCTGTCGCGCGCGCGCTGTCCGTCATTCATCCCAAAGCCGTTGTGCTGGTCGAGGCGGAAATCTGGCCGAATTTCATCTGGCGTGCGAATCAACTAGGCATTCCGCTGTTTTTGGTCAACGCGCGAATGTCCGAGCGCTCATTTCCGCGGTACAAAAAATTTGGATTCCTGTTCCGACCGCTGTTTGCATCATTCACCGGCGTTGGCGCTCAAAATGAAACGGACGCGGCGCGTTTGCGTGAGATCGGTTGCCGACCCGAAGCGATTCGAATCATCGGCAATTTGAAATTCGACGCTGCGAAATTGGACGAACGCCGACCGCTGGATGTGGACGCGATGCTGCAGCAACTCGGCGTGCCGGAGGACGCGCAAATCTTGGTCGCCGGCAGCACGCATGATGGCGAGGAAAAAATTCTGGCGGATGTGACGCGGCGTTTGCGGGTAAAATTTCCCAAACTCTTTCTCGTGCTCGTGCCAAGGCATTTTGAGCGGTGCAAGGAAGTCGGACAGCAATTGCGGGAGCGCGGAGTGAGGTTTTTTTATCGCAATGAAATTTCCGTCGGCACGCAATTGCGCGAGGGCGATGTGGAATGTTTGCTGGTCAACACGACGGGCGAGTTGAAATTTTTCTATGAATGTGCGACAGTTGTATTCGTCGGCAAAAGTTTAACAGCAATCGGTGGGCAGAATCCGATTGAGCCGGGCGCGTTGGGCAAGCCGATGGTGTTCGGGCCGAATATGCAAAATTTTGGAGATGTCACGCGGAACTTTCTTGGACAGGGCGGTGCGCTTCAAGTGCGTGACCCGGAAGAACTGGAGAAAATGATCGGTGAATTGTTGGCGGATGAAAAATGGCGCGCGGAAATGGGACAAAACGCGTTGAAAGTCGTCCGCGAAAATCTGGGCGCAGTCGAGCGCACGGTGGAAATGATTTTGGAAAACCTGAAAGACAGCGGAGTTTATTTTGCGCCGGAAAAATGATTTTATTATGAAGTTTCGCCGCTTGACGAATTTGCACGGGGTTCACATATTCCCGCCCGCTTTCGGTTGTGGCCGGAAGTTTTAAGTCGTATGCCAAAATCGAAAGTTCGCAAACCCGAGGCGAATCCGCGCTTGAAAAAAGAAAAACGCGAATCCGCGACTTCATTGGCGGCGGTTTCCGCATCCGCGTCCACCAACGGCGTTTTGCAGAATGGCGGCAAAGATTTGGCGGAAACAATCAAGGAACTTGTCCGGCTCGCGCAAGAACAGGGGCGTCTGACCTACAACGACATCAACGACGTGCTGCCGGAAAGTGAATTCACGCCGGAAAAATTGGACGAAGTTTTCACCAAGCTGCGCAGCCTTGATATTGAGATTGTGGATCAGGCGGAAGTGGACCGCGTCAAAACTCCTGAAACCGAGGAAGACGACACGTCGCGGCTCGACATTCTCGATGATCCGGTGCGGATGTATCTCAAGCAGATGGGGCTGGTGGCGTTGCTGACGCGCGAACAGGAAGTTGAGATTTCCAAACGTATCGAGGCCGCCGAAACCGAAATCCGCAAAATCATTTACAGCCTCGGTTTCGCCGGCAAGGAACACATCGCGCTGGCAGAAAAACTGCTGGCCGAACCGCCGCGCGAGCGTTTCGACCGCGTCATTCTTGAGAAAAAAGTGGACAGCCGCGACGCGCACCTGCGCTCTCTCCGCAAACTCGTCGCACAAGTCCGGGAAATGGATCAGGCCGTGGATGCCAAATACAATGCGTGGCGGGACGCTCAAGGCCAGTCCAAAAGCCAGGCGCTGGCGGCATTCAAACGCGCCGACCGGAAATTGCAAGCCACGTTCGCAAAGTTTTGTTTCAAACAGAAAGTCATCGAGGAAATGGTGCTCGTCGCCGAAAACATTCACGACAAGCTGCAATACAGTTTGCGCGCGCATGCCGACGCCGAAACCCAGCGTGAATCCAGCGCGCAGCAACATTTGGTCGAGGCCGAAAAATACAAAATCCGCGCGCTCGAGGAATTTGTGCGGATGCCATTCGGCGATTATCTCAAGGCGTTTGACCAGTTGCGGGAATTTTCCACCCAGTCCATCCAGGCCAAAACGGAAATGGTCGAGGCGAATTTGCGGCTCGTCATTTCCATCGCCAAAAAATACACGAATCGCGGCCTGTCATTCCTCGATTTGATTCAGGAAGGCAACATGGGTTTGATGAAAGCGGTGGAAAAATTCGAATATCGCCGCGGCTATAAATTTTCGACTTACGCGACATGGTGGATTCGCCAGGCCATCACGCGGTGCATTGCCGATCAGGCGCGCACGATCCGCATTCCCGTCCACATGATTGAAATCATCAATAAATTGATGCGGACGCAAAAACGGTTGATTCAAGATTTTGGCCGCGAGCCGACGCCGGAAGAAATCGCCGAGGACATGCAGATGCCCGTGGACCGCATCCGAGCCGTGTTGAAAATGGCGCAGCAGCCGATTTCGCTGCAATCGCCCGTCGGCGACAGCGAGGACGCGAACTTCGGCGATTTCATCGAGGACAAAGCCGCCGACAATCCGCTCGACATCACCAGTTTCAGTCTGCTCAAGGACAAATTGGGCGACGTTTTATGCAGTTTGAATGAGCGCGAACGGAAAGTTTTGGAACTGCGCTTTGGCCTCGGCGACGGCTGCGCGCGCACACTCGAAGAAGTCGGCGGCCAATTCAACGTCACCCGCGAGCGCATCCGGCAAATCGAGGCCAAGGCGCTCCGCAAAATGCGCCATCCCACGCGTCTCCGGCAACTGCACGGCTTTCTGGAAATCGAAGACTTGGACTTGGACGGAAAATTGGAAAGAAAATAATCTCTATTTGCCGCGCCGATAAAAGCTCTTAATCAGAGATTAAGTTTCAATAAACTGACCTCCAATGCCAGCGCTTCCTGAACATTCGAGTGCAACAGTCGCTGCGTTTGTTCGAATGTTTGCAAATTTTCCAGAGCTTGTCGCGGCGTGATTTTTTTTGCAACGAGTTCCGCGCCGGAAATTTTTGGGAAAGCCAGCAAATTTTCGCCGGCAGCCAGCGTGCGCAGCCAAATGTCGCGCAGCCACCATTGCACGAGCAAAAGCAAATCGGCGCGCTGGCGGCGATATTCCGCTTCGATGGCCGCCGTCAATTCATCCTCCCATTTTTCGCGCAAATCTTTTTCCACGTCGTCGTATTTTTCAAGCGGCGAACGCGCGGCCAGCGATTCGTCCGCGCGCGAACGGATTTCGCCGAGTTTTTGGAGTAGCGCGTCGAGCAGGCGATAGCGGCCAATCAGACTTTTTTGTTCGGACGCGGCGAGGCCGCCGAATTTTTCAAGCCATTCCGTTTCGGCTGGATTTAATTCGCGTTTGCCGTCGCCGGAAAAATTCAAACGCAGGCAGCGCGACAAAATGGTTTCCAAAATCCGCTGCGGCTCGGTCGAGAACAGAATCAGAACGGAATTGGCAGGCGGTTCTTCGAGAGTTTTTAGAAACGCGTTCGCGGCCTGCGGATTCAAACGGTCGGCGCCGGCGATGATGGCCACTTTATGCTCGGCTTCGGTCGGTTTGAGTTGGATTTCGCGCATCAATTCGCGCGTCTGCTCGACGGTGATGATACGCGATTTGGATTCGGGCCGCGCCCAATGAATGTCGGCGTGCGTGCCATTTTCAATTTTGCGGCAACTCAAACATTCGTCGCAGCAATCCGTCGCCGCGCCTTTGATTTTGACCGGGTTCTGGCAATTCAAAGTTTTTGCGAGAGTGCGCGCGAGCGTTTCCAATTCTTCCAGCGAATCGCCCGCGAACAAGTAAGCGTGGCCGAGCCGCCCGCGCGCCAGCGAACGTTGCAGCAATTGAATGCCTTGAGTTTGCTTTGTAAAATTGTTGAAAGCCATGCGACCAAATTATTGGCCACCGATGCTCTCAAATCTTGGCCGCGTCACAAGAGGAATCAGCCAAACGCGATGCCCACGGAAAAATTTCCCCAATTATGCGGCGCAATTCACTTTGCTTTCAAAACGGAAAGGGTTGAAATTTCCGCGCAAAGTTTGGTCGCAAACGGCGCATTGCTGCGAGCAATAGATTTCCCCACTTGCCTCCACGCCGACGCCCATAATCCGGCAGTGGCAATAGGGACAGACAAAAGCCAGCGCCTGTATTGCACAATCGAAAGAATCGAACTTATAAGTGTGGCCATTTTTGGTTATTTGAAATGTTCGGTCTGAAACATTCCTGCATTGAGAGCAAGTTTCCATAATTTGTATTCGTCGAGATGGTTTTGTTTTGGCGGTTGAGGCATGATTGATTCCCGCCACCGACGCCGGCAAGCATCTGGCTTTGCCGCCGATTCGCTGTTGTCTGTATTTTTCATGAACCGCGTTTAACAGAAAAGGAA
>DASYAA010000046.1:0-4571 GCA_036501565.1 Verrucomicrobiia bacterium | reverse complement strand
TTTATCGTCAAATGAAACATGAACAAAAAATATATTCCGCCTTTGGATTCGTCTAGTATTTGCAATCGTGCAATAATGCAGCGTGAACCCATTGCGTCGTTAAATCAGGTCAAATCTGATACCGCAATCTGATACCGTTTGCCATTTTTAGGTCATACCGTCACCTATCAGAACAAAATCAAAAACGCATTTTAATCAATAAACACAAGGATTTTGTCATTAGGAGCAATGTGGTGAAATCAGAGCAAAATGGCGGATTTGACACCCCAAGCAAGCGCGCTAGCCGGGCTACGCTACGCCCCGAACCATAAATTGATTGGGAAATTTAACAATTTCACTTGGTAACCCAAAGGCCACTTGCTTTTAATGCAACCATGCCAACTCTCGAATCAGAATTATAAAATATGCCCAATTTCATTGGACGTTTATTGTGCGCGGATGAAATTAAATGGCAAGCAGTTTCGCCGGTGTATTAAAATAAACTGGAGTGAAAATAAGATTTTTGTCTTTGCGAGCCGGAAAAATTGAGTTGGCATCAAATTAAGTATCAACCTAATTTCAATAACTCATCCGGTCCATTTTCACCTTGCCGCGAAAAATCCAGTAGATGCAAATGGTATAGGCGATCACAATCGGCACGCCGATGCCCGCGATGATGAGCATGATGCCGAGTGTTTTGTGCGACGACGCGGCATTGTAGATCGTCAGGGAATTTTCAGGATGCGGCCAGCTAAAAATCATATTCGGATATTGGTCGAGACCGAAAAGTGCCATGAGTGTGAGCATTGCTGCACACGATGAAAGAAATGCCAGCCAGTCTTTTCCACGATGAAATTCGCGCGGGATATTCGCAATGGACAGCATGTTCGCCAACACGATGCTAAAGAGCCATGGATTTTCCCGCACGCGCTCGGCAATGTGCGTTGCGTAAAGTAAAGTCGCCATCGTCGTCATCGCGGCGCAGATTACGAAAAAAATAATCGAGTTCATGGCCCAGCGGCGCAATTTGTCGTGCAGTTCACCTTCAGTTTTCATCACGCCATAAATTGCGCCGTGCATCATGAACAAAGCCACGGTCGTTACGCCGACGAGAATTGGATATGGTTTAAGCAAACCCAAAAATGTTCCGGCAAATTCGCCATTGGCGTCAACCGGCACGCCCCACGCGATGTTGCCGAGCGCGATGCCGATGAGCAATGCGGACAAAATGCTGCCTGCGGCAAAGCTCACGTCCCACATTTGCCGCCACCAGTGTTCGGGACGTTTGCTGCGAAATTCAATTGCGACCGCGCGAAAAATCAAAGCGAACAAAAGTAAAATCAGTGCGAGATAAAAACCGGAA
Organism: Verrucomicrobiia bacterium; assembly: GCA_036501565.1. GTDB lineage: Bacteria > Verrucomicrobiota > Verrucomicrobiia > Limisphaerales > UBA11358 > UBA11358. The sequence continues at coordinate 3,229 of DASYAA010000046.1, read as the reverse complement.
AATGCCGTCGCATACACATTCGGGAACGCGGCGAACAACGCGCCACCGCCGGTGACGAGCCAGACTTCGTTGCCGTCCCAGACCGGCCCGATGGAATTGAGCATGACGCGGCGTTCCTCATCTTTGTTCGTGAACAAATGCAGCGCGCCGATTCCCAAATCGAATCCGTCCAGAATCGCGTAGCCGGTGAACAGCACGCCGACGAGGATGAACCAAATTGTGTTAAGATCGAGGTTGATCAAATTCATTGGCGATTTTTGTTGGCAGATTGGCGGACGCGAGTTTGCCGGACGGAATCAGATCGTCGTCGTGCGGACCGTGCTGAATTTTGTCGTTAAGCAGATAAATGAAAACGGCAAAGAGCAAAAAATAAATGAATGTGAACAAAATCAGCGAGGTGAGAACAGTGTTCGCTTTAACGACGGCTGACAGACCTTCCGGCGTCCGCATCAGGCCATAAACAATCCACGGCTGGCGTCCGACTTCGGCGGCGAACCAGCCGAGTTGATTGGCGATTTCCGGGCCGAGCACGGAAAAAACCAGAATCCAAAGCATCCAGCGTTTTTGATGCAAAACTTTTCGCCATGAAAAAAGTGCGCCGAGTGCGGCGATCAAAATTAAAGCCATTCCAATCGTGACCATTCCGTGAAAAAAGAAAAATGACGCGCCAACCGGCGGACGGTCTTGCGGCGGAAATTTATCGAGTCCCGTCACGACTGAATGCAGATTGTCGTGTGCGAGAAAACTTAACAGTCCGGGAATTTGCACGCCGACAACTTTTTGATTTTGTTCGTCCACGTAGCCGAACAGCGTCAGCGGCGCATTGGAAATCGTATTGTAAAGTCCTTCAAACGCGGCGAGTTTGGCCGGTTGATATTTTGCGACACCTTGCGCGCTCATGTGTCCGGTGACGGCTTGCAGCAGCGACGCAATCAAGCCGACGGTCAAACCGATTCGCAGCGACCGCCGCGCGAAATCTTCAAATTTATTTTTCAACAAATAAAATGCGCTGACGCTCACGACGAGAAACGCGCCGGCTTGCCACGCGCCGCACAGCGTGTGAAACAATCGGTCGCCGGTGGACGGATTCATCACCATCGCCCAAAAATCCGTGACTTCGGCGCGCGCGTGCAAACCCTGTCCGACGATGTGATAACCGGCGGGTGTTTGCATCCAAGAATTGGCGACAACTATCCACACCGCGCTGAAATGCGCGCCCAAGCAAACCATGCACGTCGAGAAAAAATGCAATTTGCGTCCAACTTTATCCCAGCCAAAAAGTAAAATCGCGAGGAAACCCGATTCAAGGAAAAACGCGAAAATTCCTTCCGCCGCGAGCGCACTGCCAAAAACATCGCCGACGAAACGCGAATACGTCGCCCAGTTCGTGCCGAATTCAAATTCCATCACAATGCCCGTCGCCACGCCGATGGCAAATGTAAGCGCGAAAATTTTCGTCCAGAACCGTGCCATTTGGTGATAGACAGGATTTTTTGTTTTGAGCCAAATTCCTTCCATGCAAACCAGCATGATGCCGAGGCCAATGCTTAACGGTGGATAAATATAATGAAACCCGATGGTCAATCCGAATTGGATGCGCGAAAGAGTTAAAACATCCATAGTTTGTTTATGTTCGCATGCCAGTAATTTTCATTGCGCTTTTATGCACTGTCCAAAAACCGTCTAAAGTCCCGGACTGCTTTGCATGATGCCGCCATCGGCGAAAATAGTTGTCGCGGTGATGTAACTAGCTGCGTCACTTGCCAGAAATGCGACGAGGCTCGCGATTTCTTCCGGCTTGGCCATGCGGCCGAGAGGAATGGCGGCGTCCAATTTTTTCAGCAATTCAGGATTTTGCATTGTGGACAAATTGATTGGCGTGGCGACCGCCCCCGGTCCGACGCCGACAACTAGAATATTGTGCGGCGCAAGTTCGACGCCCGCCGTGCGCGTCAACATGCGCATTCCGCCTTTCGAGAGACAGTAAGCCGTGTTCCCCGGCATCGGCCAATCTTCGTGAACCGAAGTGATGTTGATGATGCGGCCGCCACCGCCCTGCTTGATCATTTGCTGCGCGGCGAGTTGCGTGCCGAAAAACGCGCTTTTCAAGTTGATGGCAAGAACTTTTTCATATTGCGCCTCGGTCGTGTCGAGAATGGACGTGCGCGTTTCGACGCCCGCGTTGTTGACCATGATGTCCACGCGGCCAAATTCCTTGACGGCGGCGGCAAATAAATTTTGAAGCTCGGCAACCTGACTGACATCGGCTTTTACTGCGATGACTTTATCTTCCAATGCCAGAATTTGTTTTTCCAACGGTTCATTCGCTTCTGGATGCACGACATAATCTATGACGATGTTCGCACCTTGCCGAGCGAGTTCCAAAACGATGGCCATGCCGATGCCGCTATTGCCACCCGTGACGATGGCGACTTTTCCTTTAAGGTTCATAATGATTCTCCTTGGTTAATTAGGTTGATGGTTGAAATAAATTTTTATTTGGCAGTGGCTTTTCGCGTGATGACAAATGAAAGCATTGACATCGCCAGTGCTGCCATCGCCGTTCCGCCGAAAATAATGTTCAAGCCCAGTCCCGCCAGCGTTTGCAATGGCCCGACGCCAAATGCGGCGATGCCATAGCCCATTTGGTAAAATGCGATCAGGCCGCCAGCCGCCGAAGCGGCGATGGTTTTCAATTCGCTCTGGCCAAAACTGATGGTCAACGGCAGCAACGCTGAACAGCCCAGTCCCGCCAGCGCAAAGGTCAAAATGCCGAGCAATGGATCGGTTTTCGACACGCACGCATTCGCAACAAAAGCAGCGGTCACCACGAATGGCAAAACGCAGCAAACCAGCCGTTCGGGAAACCATTTTTCAATGGCGAAAAAAAGGATGCGGCCAGCCGTGACCGTGGCCCAGAACAATGTCAGCGCAAGTGACGCCAGCGAAGCGCTCGCGCCAAAATGTTCCTTCAGGTAAAGCGACGCCCAGTTGCCGTTCATCGTTTCGCACACGCCGTAAAGTAGCGCAAACGCGGCAAAAATCCAAAAGCGGCCGGGAAATTTAATTTTCTTCGTTGCACTGGTTTTAACTTTTCCGCCTTCGTTCAAAGGCTGACTGAAACTAAAAAGCAAAAGTCCAAGGATCAGCGCTCCAACAAGCACCGGCAAGCCCCACCAGATTCCGAATCCCACAAACAGCGCGATAAAAACCGGCGCGAGCGCCGTGC
>DASYAA010000045.1:0-7271 GCA_036501565.1 Verrucomicrobiia bacterium | reverse complement strand
CCGACGTGAAAAATGATTTTCGCAATTTCGGCTTTACCAACGCGCGCGCCCATCGCACTTGGTTCATTGGCGAATACCATAAAAGGAATGCCGAAATGCTAAAGCCGGTGGTGAGTTGGACTCTGCCAAATGGCTTCAGTTATCAATTGCACGCCGACCGCGCGATTCGCACCAGCGGCGTTTGGACATTTTTTAACGTGACGGAATATTCGCAAACCGGCACGAGCGCGCCATTATTGCCATCATGGCAGACCAATGTGCTGGCAATGCCCGGATTCGACGAAACACCCAAGGAAATCGAGAGTGAAATCAAAATCAGCAGCTACCAAAATTTCCGCGCTCAACGCAAAGCGGACATTCCGCTTGCGGACATTTTTGCCTACTTGCGGCTGCACCCGAATTTACCGCACGCGGATGCGCGGTGGCTGTTCACAAAATTTTACGGGCGGCTGGCCGCGCCGTGGACCTGCCTCGTCGTCGTGCTGATTGCGATTCCATTTAGCGCGGCGTCGGGCCGAAGAAATCTTTTCTTCGGCGTGGCGGGCAGCATTTTCATTTGCTTCAGTTATTTTGTGATTCAGTCAATCAGCCTCGCAATCGGCTCGGCTCCCAACGGTCATTTGCCCGCGTGGCTGGCGGCATGGCTGCCGAATTTTATTTTTGGCGCGACGGGACTTTTATTAACCGCGCGCGTGCGATGAATTTGAATTTCAAACTGTGAGCGACGAACTTTCAAAACTCAAATCGCGCCACGAGCGATTGAATTTGCTTTATCAAGTGAGCAACGTCATTCACTCCACGCTCGATTCGCAAGAAGCACTGCAATTGATCGTGAGCGAAGCAGTGCGCCTGATGAATGCCAGCTCCGGTTCGGTTGTATTGATCAACCCGACTTCCGGTTTTCTAGAAATTTCCGCGTCGCAAAATCTTCCCGGCGCGGCGCGAAAATTAAAATTGCGCGTCGGCGAAGGCGTTACGGGCTGGGTTGCGCGCCACGGCAAACCCGCGCGCGTCGGCGACGTGACGCAGGACGCGCGCTACGTCGCCGCGCGTCGCGGCGTGAAATCGGAACTGGCCGTGCCACTCGAAGTGAACGGAGAGACACGCGGCGTCATCAATGTGGATTCGGACCGTGCGGATGCTTTCAGCGCGGACGACCAGGATTTGCTCGAACAACTCGCCGTGCAGGCCGCGAAAGTCATCCAAAACACCTGGCTCTATGAACAATTGCGATTGAAAGTGCATTTGTTTGAGTCTCTTTCAAATGTAAGCCGCGCAATCAATTCCACTTTGAATCTGGATGAGGCGCTGCGCGTCATCACGCGCGAAGCCTGCGAATTAATGCGTGCACGGATGTGCTCGCTCATGATGCTCGACGAAAGCCGGGAGTGGCTCGACCTGCGCGCAAGTTATGGCGCGGACGCAGCTTACATAAAAAAACCGCGCTTGAGCGTCGAAGAAAGTTTTTTGGGAGTTGTCGCGCGCCGCAAAAAGCCGCTACAGATCGCCAACGTGCAAACTTCGAGCCGCTATCAGAACATTGAAGTTGCACGTCGCGAAGGATTGATTTCGCTGTTAAGCGTGCCGCTGCTTTTTGCCGCCCAATCCATCGGGACGCTCAATGTTTATACGAGCCGGCTTTACAATTTTTCCAACGAAGAAATCAGAATCTTGAGTGCACTCGCGGAACTGTCCGCGATTGCGATTGAAAAGGCCCGGCTCTACGAACGCATAGTGGACGTTGAAGAACAACTCCGCCAAAACGAAAAACTTTCCGCGCTCGGCTTGCTCGCTGCCGAAGTTGCACACGAAATCCGCAATCCGCTCACGGTGATGAAATTGCTTTACCACTCGCTGGATTTGAAATTTCCCGCCGGCGACCCGCGCGCAAAAGACACGCGCATCATTGAATCAAAAATCGAGCACCTGAATAAAATCGTGGAGCAGATTTTGGATTTTGCCCGGACAACGGAACCAAAACTCGCGCCGGTAAATTTGAATGAATTGGTTGATGAGCTGGGTTTGCTCGTCCGCCACAAACTTGCAAATCAAAAAATTAAGTTGATCCGTGATCTGCAAATTGATTTGCCGCCGGTCATGGGCGATGCTCCGCAACTCGAACAGGCGTTTCTGAATTTGATTCTAAACGCCGCCGAAGCGATGCCCGATGGCGGCACACTTACAATAAAATCGCGCGAAATTCGCCTGTCGCGCAAAGGTGCGCACCCAACGCATGTCACTGTGGAATTTAAAGATACCGGCAAAGGCATGAGTGAAGAATTGCGAAAACGCGCTTTTACGGCGGTTCTTGCCACGACCAAAGCCAAAGGAACAGGGCTGGGATTGGCGATTGTTGGCCGTATCATTGAAACTCATCGCGGCGAAATTCGCATCAAATCCAAGATTGGTCGCGGCACGAACATCGTCATTAAATTTCCAACGAAATAATTTATCCGCCAAAGCTTATTTAATTTCTTTGGGTTTTTCGTTTCCGGTTCGTTAATCCATCTACAACCATTCCTAATTCCCTTCGCAGCCTGTTTTTTCGATTTTTCTCCAATTTTTGAACTCAATTTGGAATGGTGACTTCTTTTCCATAAAACAAACCTTGGATTTTTTACTTCATTAATAAATATCACTGCCTATCATTGACATGTGTTGAGGTGCTTAAAAATTTAACAAAGCGAAAAATGTATCATAAGCTATAATTTGTAGCATTGAGAATTATTTACCGATCTGAAATTTGCTGGAACGTAATTTCGGAACTTTCATGTACGTTTATAAAAAGAAATATGATGTGATTGTTGTCGGCGGTGGTCACGCTGGCGTCGAGGCCGCGCTCGCAGCCGCACGCATGGGTTGTCAGACGCTTCTCTTGACAATGAATGTGGATTCGATCGGACAAATGTCCTGCAACCCGGCGATTGGCGGACTTGGCAAAGGACATTTAGTCCGAGAAATTGACGCGCTTGGGGGTGAAATGGGTAAAGCCACGGACATGACGGGACTTCAATTTCGGATGCTAAACACGAAGAAAGGCCCGGCAGTTTGGTCTCCGCGGGTACAATGCGATAAGAAAGCTTATCAATTCAGGCTTAAATGGATATGTGAATCAGAGCCAAATCTTGATTTAAAACAAGGACAATCTTCTAAAATTTTGCATAAGGACGGTGAGGCTTTCGGTATTGAGACAAATTTAGAAGTTCAATATCATGGCCAAACAATTATCGTAACAACTGGAACTTTTTTGCGTGGTCTAATGCATATTGGATCAAACCAACAGTTTGGAGGACGTGCTGGTGATTCAGCGGCGATGAACCTTTCTGATTCTCTCAAGGAAATTGGACTTGAACTTGCCAGATTGAAAACCGGAACGCCACCGCGCTTGTTGCGTCAATCAATTGATTTCTCAAAAACAAAAGCTCATTATGGCGACGAGCCAGTTCCTTATTTGACCTATTGGAAAGATGATTTGTTCCACATGGAACATATGCGAGGCAGGTTTGCTGGGACGGCCAACTCAAATGGCAAATATCCGCGTGGCTCTGTGCTTGATAAAATCAACGGCCAATTGCCCTGCTTTATAACATTCACGACTAATGAGACAACCAATTTAATCCGTGCAAATCTCCACAAATCACCAATGTATTCAGGCGTGATTGAAGGAATTGGGCCTCGATATTGCCCATCAATTGAAGATAAGATTGTCAAGTTTGTCGAGAAAGAACGGCATCAAATCTTTCTCGAACCTGAAGGAATAGAAACCGATGAGATCTATGTGAATGGCTTTTCGACGTGTCTTCCATTCGAAGTGCAAGTGGATTTGGTGCGGACAATCATCGGATGCGAGAACGCCGAAATCATGCGTCCGGCTTATGCGGTCGAATACGATTTTTCTCATCCGACACAATTGTTCCCATCACTCGAAACAAAAGTTTGCAAAAATCTTTTTCTAGCCGGGCAGATCAACGGCACTTCTGGTTATGAGGAAGCGGGTGCACAAGGATTGATGGCTGGAATCAATGCGGCACAGCGTGTAAAAAATCTTGAGCCAATCGTTCTCCGGCGTAATCAGGCATACATCGGCGTTTTGATTGACGACTTAATCACGAAAGGCACGACCGAACCTTATCGAATGTTCACGTCTCGCGCCGAATATCGGCTCTTACTGCGACAGGACAATGCTGATATGCGACTTTCTGAAATTGGCCGTGAAATAGGCTTGCTGCCAGAACGACACTATCAAAAATTCAGCGCAAAAAAATTAGCCATAGAAAATGAATTAAATCGTTTGAATAAAATAAGTTATGAAAGTAATTTTCTGGTGAAAATTTTAAGCAGACCGGAGATTGGATATAAGGATTTGCCAAGCCGAGACGAAACTTTGTCTGATGAAATTGTTCAACAAGTTGAGATTGCGGTCAAATACGCCGGATATATTGATCGTCAGGAATTGGAAGTTCAAAAATTTAAGAAGCTCGAAGACAAATCTATTCCAGATACTTTTGATTTTTCAACCGTCCCAAGCCTGCGTCTCGAAGCCCGGCAAAAGTTCGCCAAAATTCGTCCGACGACCATTGGTCAAGCGGCGCGCATTTCCGGTGTGTCGCCCGCTGACATCAGTATTCTCATGGTTTGGTTGAAACGGTCAGCTGTTGCGAATGGACACAACGATTCGGCCAAAGCAGCGAAAATTTATGACGCTTGCGAGTCGGAACTAGAGGAGTGAATTGGCTGTCCGACATGGATTCGAACCATGAATAACGCCTCCAAAGGGCGCTGTGTTACCATTACACCATCGGACAAACCGCAAGTATCCTAATTTTTCTGGGCCATTTGCGCAAAGGGAAAATCATCGCAATAATTTCGCGTGAAAGAATTGTTTGCCCGCATCACATTTCAGCGACACAATATAAAAGTTTAATGAACGAAAACGCCATTGCCGAAAATCCGGCTGCGACAAGAAAAAATTCTTTGCCGCCTCCGGAAATTGATTTTTCCAAGCCGGTTGTCCGTCCAAAAAAAGGAACGCTCAAACTCATCGGTGAAGTTTTGAATCATGGCGGGCCGGGCTATTTGCAATTTGCCATCACGAACATCTGCAACGCCGACTGCGGTTTCTGCGGATTCGCGCGCTCCAAATTCGATCCCAAAGCGCGGCGCAGCGTGACGCTGGATGAAGCGAAGCAGGTCATTGACATCGCGCTGAAAAATCACATCGGCTATCTGCTTTTCGTCGGCGGCGAACCGATGGTGCATCGCGATTTGCGCGCGATGACGCGCTACGCCGCCGAGCGCGGGATTCATCCGATGATCTGCACGAACGGCGGTTTGTGGAACGACGACAATATGCGTGGCCTCGCCAGCGATGGGCTGACCAGCGTCATCATGTCCATTGACGCGCACGACATCAACGCGCACGAAAAAAATCGCGGCCTGCCGGACGTTTGCAAAAAAATCAAGAAGGCCAACGAATTTTTCCATTCCGTCGGCATCCAGACCACCGCGAGCATCACGGCAAGCCGGTTGATTGAAGATTACGAAAAGCTGCCAGAATTTCTCGAAACGCTCGGCTTCAAAAGTTGCACGTTTAGTTATCCGCTGACATCGCTGGCGAGCAGCTATTTAAGTTTCAGCGACAGCGGGCTGGTGAATTTCAACAACGCCGAGCTGATCCAACTGTTTGAAAAGATCAAGCAGATGAAAAAGAACAGCGGCTATCCCGTCGTGAACCCGACGGAATCGCTCGACGAAATGCAGCGGCATTTGCGCGGCGAGAAGGAAAAGTTCGGCTGCCTCGGTGGGCACAAGTATTTTTACCTCGACTGGAATCTGGATTTGTATCGCTGCCATTTTTGGGAGAAGCCGATGTGCAAGGTCTGGGAATGGGACGACTCGAAGCTCATCCGCGACGGCTGCACGCGCTGCATGATTGACTGCTACCGCGACCCGAGCGTGCTGCAATTCGTCGCCATCAGCGCGAGCGACGCGTTCAACAATCTGAAGAAGGGAAAAATTCTTTCCGCCGCGAAAAATATTTTCGACTCGCGCAACCTGACTTCAATCAAGGCTGTTTGGGAAGATCGCAAATGGATTGGCGGAGTTTGATAGATAATCAATTTCCCATTGCGTCAATTGAAGCCATGCGACGAATTTCCAAATCGTCGTAACGTTTTTGGATTATCCGCAGATTTGCGCCAAAAACTGAAGTTACGATAATACCGGACAGAAGCAACGCATACCAAACAGCGTATGGCTGTTTGAGCATGACAGCAGCGAGTCCAGCAATCGTTAAAAGAATTCCCAGAACAATAAAAATTTTTGTTATGGCCAGAACAAATCTGCGTGCCCTGCCTTTTCCGGCAAGCAAGCCAACTAAAGCACCGAAGCAACCAATGATCGAACCGCCGATACCACCAATCATTCCGCTTTGTTTGGACGACCACCAATCATTTGAAGCAACCGGAAAAGAACCATTGTCTTTATATTGACAAAAAATCACATAGCGCAGATAAACAGTTCCAGAACCCGGCAAAAAAATTCCAATTCCAGTTTTTGTCGGTGGTTTTAATTCACCAGTTGCATCAAAAGTTTGTATGAAGTTTTTCCAGTCTGCTGTGCCAGTGATGTTATTTTTCTGAACCGGAAAGCCTTTGGGTTTTTCGAATGTTGGATGTGCTGATCCAATCATGTCACTTGAAGAATACACTTTCTCGGACATGCCGGATTTTTCGGGCGGAAAATAATTCCACATTTCCAGATAACCGTCGCCGTGAACATTTTCAGATTTGATTTGGCCTATAAAGCCATAGGTTAAATTTGTAACCGCAGGATTTGAAATTTCAAATAGTTGAAGCCGCAATGGAGCATCGTTGGTGTTTTCAATTTTCAAAGTTGAAACTTCTCCTGTCGAAACACGGGTTGAAATAATTTGTCCGCCAAGTAATTCATGTTTTTGTGCCAATTCATTCCAATCAACATTCAAGATTGGCTGACTCATGGCGGGCAAAACCAGTAAGAACCACAAGTTAAATTGAATTAGTGTTTTCATTTTGTTCCTTTCTTTTGGTTTTGGTAAGCGGTCAAAAGTTTTTTGAAAACCTGCGAATCCAGCTTGCCGTCGGCGAAATGCGCGCGGAGCTGGCGCTCGAAATCATCGTCAATTTTCTGGCTGTCGAGGATTTTGATTTTTTCAATCAGCCGGTCCAACCGCAGCCGGAGCGTCGGATAGGAAACATTGTAAGCGTCCGCCAAATCCTTGAGCGAACCGG
>DASYAA010000044.1:0-1897 GCA_036501565.1 Verrucomicrobiia bacterium | reverse complement strand
CGTGCGCTCGTCGAAAATCAAAGTCGTTTTTTGGTTGAGCGATTGTTGCAGCGCGGCGATTCGCAAAAGATAATTAGCCAGTTCGGGATTTTGCTGAAAGACCGGCAGTGTTTTGGCGGCCTCGGCTTCGCCTTCAGCGCGAATGCGCGTGGCATCGGCCTGCGCTTTGGCAATGGTCTCGGCAGCCTGCCGCTCGGCGGCGGACCGAATTTTTTGCGCCTCGGAATCGCCTTCAGACTGGTATTGGCTGATGTATTGCTGCCGTTCAGATTTCATGCGTTCAAAAACGGTTTGCGTGACGCTTTCGGGCAGGCCGATTTTTTTGAAGCCCAGAAATTCAAGGCTGATACCCCAATTATTCGTGCTTAACTCGCCTTGCACGTTCTTTTCAATCTCGCTTTCAATCGCGTCAAATTTCAATTCCTTCGTGTCCGCGTTCACAAATTCGGACAACGTGTGGCCGCCGATGACGGCAATTTTTGCGCTGCGCAACATGCTTTCGAGTTTTCCCTGCGCGTTGGGTATTGACACCGCCGGATCGCCGGGAAACGTCTTGATAAATGTTCCGGCGTCGGAAATTTTCCAGCCGACGTAAACGCTCGAAAGCAATATGATATTGTCTCGCGTGAAATTTTCGCTGAACTTGTCCTCGAAATTCTGGACGCGCGCATCGTATTTATAAACTTTCTGGATCGGCCACGGCCATTTGAAATAAAGATTCGGCTCCGCGAGATTGCGCGTCGGATTGCCAAAGGTCGTGACAACGGCGACTTCTGATTTGCGCACTTGGAAAGTGAAGAGCAGCAACGCGAAAATCACGACCAGCACTGCGCCGACGATGACGGTTAAAATATTTCTTTTCATGGCGATTGATTGTTGGGCACGTTCATGTTCAAAAGGTCTTCACGGATTTTATCCTCCAGATCAAAAATCAAAACGTTGTCCGTGTTCGTGACGAGCAAAACATATTTGCGCGCGTTTTTGGTCGCGTCGGCAAATACCTGGAAATACGCCCGCTGTTCATAAACCGACGGCGCGGCTTCAAACGCCGGAATCTGGTTCGTGAACAATGCCGCCCGCGCCCAGGCCGAAGTCGCCAATTGGATGCGCGCCGCCTCGGCGACGTTTGTGGTCGTGAATGCAATCGCGCCGGCCAGCGTATTCGTGCTGATGGCGTCGGCGACAGCCATATTCGTTTTGGCAATCATCTGCTGGATTGCGCCGACTACATTTTCGTAATCGGCGGCGACGGTGACCGGCGGATGAATGTCCTGCAAGCCGACAAAAAGAATTTTCGCTCCAAGGTGACGCGCATTGACATCGGATTGAATCTGATTCTGCAACTCTTGCGCCGCCTCAAGCCGCGCGTGCGACATCACGTCGTTCAAATCCACGCCCGCAAGAAAACGAACCACGTCGCGCGTCGCCAAATCCTCCAGCAAATTGGACTGGTCGGAATTGTTGTAAGCCCAGTCCATGACGTTCGTGATTTGAAATTGCACCGGAATGCTGACTGAAATCAAACTGACCGGCGGTGCTTTGAGCGTGTTGAGCGTTTCGTTGGTGTCGCCGTTTTGATTTTGAACCGTCGCCGTTGCGCGATTGCCGACGAGAAAATTGACTTCTTTCGCGTGGGCAACGCTCCACAAAATTGTCTTCGCGCTTTCACTTTGCGCGTCGGGTATGTAACCGACCTCGAACGTCTGGATTTCGTCCGTGCGATAGCGGTAGGTTTTGTCAATCGGCCACGGCCATTTCAAATGCGCGCCCGGCAGCAAAACGCCGCTCGCCACCGGCTTGCCGAACCGTTCCAAAACCGCCTGTTCGCCGGCATCAATGAACACGACGGTCGTGGACAAAAGCAAAACGGCCAGTTGCGCGAGTATTAATATGGCGA
>DASYAA010000043.1:0-11287 GCA_036501565.1 Verrucomicrobiia bacterium | reverse complement strand
ATCATCAATTTCCTGGTTGATGTCCATGACCACCAGACCATCCGGGTTGATGAACGGCGTGACATCCAGTTCAACGCCGACCGATAATTGCGAATATGAAGAACTGTTGCCGCCAATGCTGCCGCCATTGTAAGTGCTGGTCACATAAGGCACGGTTTCACCCACAAAAAACGATGCTTCTTTTGCCTGCGAAGTCTGGATGCGCGGACGTTGAATCACCGTCACACTGCTGTCCGCCGCCGCCGCTTGCAAAGCCACGTCCCATGTCGGACCGATGTTTCCGAAATAACTTAACCCGCCGGAAAGGTTGTTTCCAAAGATCGAATTTGAGTTTCCTGCGGAAGTTACCGAACTGACGATACTGCCAATAGACGTTACCGCGTTTGTTCCTGTTCCAGTCGTAACATAATTCGTCGTAAAGCCCTGGAGAAATTGCATGAATGGATTGCCATTATTTATGCCGCCAGCGCCGATGATGCTGGGCGTGAAATTTTTTGGATTTTGCACCGCCGAAACGCCGAAGTTCCAACCATGATTGAGCGACACGTCCATGATGACCGACTCAATCAACACTTGCGAGAGCAACACGTCCAGCTTGGACACGATGTCCTTGATTGTGTTCATGTCCTGCCGTGAAGCGAAAACCAGCAGCGAATTGCTTCGTTCATCGGCGATGATTTTTGTCTGGCCGAGAACCTGAATTTCGCCCTGCCCTCCCGTTGCGGCGCGTGAAATAATTTGCTGCAACCGCGAACTGAACGAATTGCCCGAACTCGGTGTGCCATTGGGATTTGATCCAAGCGTTCGCGCCTGATTTGGGTTGTAACCATTTTGAGCGCCACCGGCGCCGGCACCGCCGTTGCTGAAACCGCTTACGCTGGTGTGCGAGCCGGGCGTCGTCGCGCTGCCAATGGCCGAACTGCTGCCGCCAAGACTGTTCAACGCATTGGCGATGTCATCCACCATTGCATATTTGATCGGAATGACTTCGGAGATGAATTCTTCCGGCACGGCAATGTCCACCTGATCAATCATTTCCATCATGCGTTTGACATTTTCGGCGTCATCGCGCAGAACGAGAATGCCGTTGCTGTCAATCGAGATGATGGAATTGGCCAATTTGGCAAACGGCTGGATGATCGGCACCATTTCGCTCGGCTTGACGTATTTCAACTGCACGATGCGCGTCACATACGATCCCAAATCCGGCAAATTGGTCACATCTGAATTATTGAATTCCGCTCCCGCGGTGTTTGCCTGCTCCGATGGCACTACTTTCACGAATTTGTCGCCGACATTGATGACGGAAATTCCGTTAAGCGCGAGCACGGCCTGCAATGCCTGAATCGCCTCGGTCTTGGTCAACGGCGTTTCCGTTTTCAAAACAATCTGCGCCGTCGGCAAACCCGCGTGCAAAACGGTGCGTCCAACTAATTGTGCATACACGTCAAGCACCTGACTCACATCCACGCCTTGAAAATTGATGTTGCCGGCCGGAATTGTCTCTTCGGCGGTCGCGGCGGTCGCCGGAATCGCCGGTGCGTTCGCAGGCGGCGGTACGGCGGTCACGGGAAAATTTGGCGCCGCCGGCGGAATAGAGATGTCGGCGGCATTGTTGTTGAGGCGTTGCGGCAGGCGGCGCGGCGCGGTTGAATTTTGCGCCCATAGATTGATGCCGGTTAAAAACAGGATGAGGGCGAGGATGGTTGTTTTCATTTTGCTTTTGCGGTTGCGGATTTCAAATTTGGCAGCGGATTTTTTTGATAGCTGGCGACGAGCCGGATGTTGGCGTTGAGATGCTGGTGCGCCGCGTCCGGTTGCAATTCCAGATCGCGCACGCGAACCATTGATGCGCCTGAGCCGAGCTTGTAAAGAAAATCCACCAATTGCTGGTCGTCGGCGATGACGCTGATGTTCTGCACTTGCTCGACGAAGAAAGCGTCGTTCGTATGCGTGATTTGGCGCGAGGTGTTGACGATGCCGACGCCGCTCATCGCGGCTTGCGATTGAATCGCGCGCAGAAAGTTGAAGGACTGGTCTTCTGGCGCGACAAATCCGCCCTGACTTTCCAGATTTTTGATTTGCGCGGCGTAATTTGCCGCCTGCGCGATTCCTGTCTGATAAAGTTTCAGCTTCCGCCGCGCAGTATCTCCGCGCACACGCAACTTGCTGAAATCGGAAAAGTGCGGCCAGACAAAAGCATAATTCAGCACAAGAAATACGACGACAATTACACCGACCGCCAGCCGGCGTTCCAACGGGCGAAGTTGCGCAAAATATTTTTTCACTGCGACTCCTCCGTGTGTGCGAGCTGAAGCCCAAAGCTCCAAGTCACCGTGTCGCCATTTTGACGCCATTGAAACGGATCGCCGCCGAGAGGATCAAACATCGGCTGGCCGTTGAGTTTGGCCTTGCGCAACGCGTCGCTGAAAACAGTGATTCGGGCGATTTGATCCTGCGGGGCAGTGCCGTTGAGTGAAAGTTTCCGGCCGTCGGCAAAGCTGAACCGCGCGAGCGAAACGCCGTCCGGCAATTGTTCTGCGACCAGTTTCCAACTGTCCAGCGCGGCGAATTTCAAATCCTGCCGCTCCTTGAGCACGTCATAGCGCGCCTTGAGTTGCAGCGCGTTCGTATAACTGCCGCTCATGGCGGCGACTTGCGATTCGATCTTGCCTGTCTGATAGCCGACAAAACCTGTCGCGCAAAAATAAACCATTACAATCGCCAGATAAACAACAAGCGCCGCCGCCAGACCGTGCAGCCACAGGCGGTCAACAAATTGTTGCCGGTAATGCGCGGAAAATTCCGCGGGCAAAAGATTTGACTGTTGGTTCGCCGCAGCCGCTCTCCGCGCCGTGAGCGCGGCCAGTTCCGCCGGAGGCAATGGCTCTGTTATTTGCACCGGTTCGCCCAGTCCTTCGCGCAACAGCGGTTCCCATTCAGCGGCGGTCGTGGCATCGGCGACCAAATGCCATTTTGGTTGTGCTGTCAACCAGCCTTCGAGTTCGCCGGCCAGCACGAGTTGGGCAAGTTGATTTTTCAAACTCGCTGCACGGTCGCCCGTCGGCGGCAAAATCAAAAAACTCAAACTTCGCAGTGCGCCGCCAAATCGCCACGCCACGAGTGCGCTGCTCTGGCCAGCGGACAGCGACGGATAAATCCATGCACCATCTTCGGTCGCGGTCGTGGTTTCCAACTGGTCGAGCATCGGAACTTCGAGCCGGTCGGCCAGATAGCTCTGACCTTCAAGTTTTCCGAGAAATTCTTCCACGAAGCGGCGTTCGACGATGACAACAATGACGGTCTGCAAATTTTCCGCCGCTGTTTGCGGCAAAATGTGCAGCGTCCAGACGATTTGCGTGACGGGAATCGGCGAAAGTTTTTCCAGTTGAAATTCCACCATCACGCGCGTTTCGTCGAAAGCGCTTTGAGGCAGTTCGATGACGCGCAGGAAAACATTTTCCGGCGGCAGCCACGCAATGTTTAATTTTGGCTGCCACAATGAGACCCAGGATTTGGCGACGGCCTTGGGCGGCAGCGGCTGGCCGGGCGCGCTGCTCGATTCGCGGTTCAGCACAAAGCCGCCGCCTTTGGCGTCGAACTGCCAGAGGCGGTTCGCGTCAGGCGCGGTTTGAAAAACATTGCAGGAATTCCAGCGGGGCATGCGTCAAAAAATATTTTTAGGTGGCGGGATTGGCTTCGCGCCTTGCATCATTTTTTTGGTTTAAGGTCGGCGCCGAGCGCATCCATGTGTTCTTCGATTTGAGTGACACGCAAAACCTCCTCGATGGTTGTCTCGCCGTTTTTGACCTTGTGCCAGCCGTCGTTGCGAAGCGTACGCATGCCCGATTCGATGGCGCGTTGGGCAATGGTTGTGGCAGGCGCGCGGCTCAAAATCAGTGGACGGGTCGCTTCGCTGACGATGAGCAATTCGTAAATGCCTTTGCGTCCCTGATAGCCAAGTTGGCGGCATTCTTCGCAACCGGTGCCGTGCCAGACTTTTGCCGTCTCGATGTCGGCTTCAGGAAAACCGATGCGCTCCAAATAATCGCGCGCGACCTTCTGCTCCGTTTTGCAATACGGACAAATCGTGCGGACGAGGCGTTGCGCCATGACCGCTTCCACCGATGACGCGACAAGAAATGGTTCGATGCCCATGTCAATCAACCGCGTGAACGCACTTGACGCGTCATTCGTGTGCAGCGTTGAAAAAACCAAGTGGCCGGTCAACGAGGCGCGAATGGCAATTTCCGCCGTTTCCAAATCGCGGATTTCGCCGACCATGATGACGTTCGGGTCCTGCCGCAAAATGTGGCGCAAGCCCATCGCGAACGTCAGTCCAATGTCCGGCCGCACGGCAATCTGGTTGATGCCTTTGAGTTCATATTCCACCGGCTCTTCAATCGTGATGATGCGTTTGTGAACGGAATTGATCGCGCTCAAAAAAGCGTAGAGCGACGTGGATTTGCCGGAGCCGGTCGGTCCGGTGACGAGAAAAATTCCATGCGGCTTGACAATGATTTCGCGGATCATCGCTTCATCCTTCGGCGCAAAGCCGAGTTTTTCGAGGCTCAAAAATATTTTGCCGCGCGTGAGCAGACGCAATGAAACACTTTCGCCATAAACCGTCGGCACAGTGGAAACGCGGATGTCAATTTCCTCGCCCTTGATGCGGACGTTGATGCGTCCGTCCTGCGGCAGACGTTTCTCGGCGATGTTCATCCCGCTCATCACCTTGATGCGCGAAATGAGCGCGGCCTGATAACGCTTCAATTGCGGCGGCATCGGCGTCTGATGCAAAATGCCGTCAATACGGTAGCGAATCCGCAGTTCGTCTTCCGCCGGTTCGAAATGAATGTCCGTCGCGCGGTCTTTGTGAGCTTCCCAGATGATTTGATTGACGAACTTGATGACGCTCGCTTCCTGATCGTCTTCGGTGATTTCCTTGTCGGCGGCGAGTTCAAGTTCCAACGTTTCGCCTTCGCCCATTTCGTCCAGCGTTTCCGCGCCGACGCCGTAGTATTTTTTCAGCGCCTTTTCGATTTCAACTTTGGGCGCGAGCGCGAACTCCACCGGCATTCGCGCGTCGAAGCGCACCGCGTTCATCATCGCCGCGTCGAACGGATCGCTCACAATCACCTGCAACGCGCCGTCGGTCACCGCCGCCGGCAGGACGGAATATTGAAACGCGACCTTCGTGGAGATTTTATTCCGCGCTTCCGTCGGGACGGTGAACGTATGCAAATCCACATACGGCCAGCCGAGCGACGACGCAAGCCGCTGGACAAAAACGTCCTCGGCCACGCCGCGTTCGCGCGCGATGAACGTCAGCAGCGGTTCCTGCGAACCGTTGTCCGCCGACGCGCGCCACGCCTTGCGCCAGTCGTCAAATTGATTCGGCGACGCTTCGGCGACTGACGCGACCAGATTTTTTACAGAGCTAAAACCCATATTTTAATGTCCTGATTTCTTCAGCATTTAACAGCAGAAGCCGGAAAAAGTTGCATTGGATAACAGAATATTTGAAAGTCCTCAATCGCAATCTTAATCCGAAAAAAGCAGGATTGTCGGCACACGCGATGAGCCATCGGTTGAATTTTCTTTTTCAATTCGCGCCAATTCGTTTAATTCATGTTTGAATGAAACAATTCGCCACCATCACCGTCATTGGCCTCGACAAGACCGGCGTCATTGCCCGCGTCACGAATTTCCTTTTCGAGCAAAAAGCGAACATCGAGGCGCTGGAAGAACAGGTCACGCGCGGGCAATTCAGCATGACGCTGCAAGCGTCGTGGAAAAGCAGCGAACTGAAATCCGATTCGCTTTGCGCCGGTTTGGACAAACTTGCGGCGCAACTTGGAATGGAAATCAAAGTCCGACTCACTGAACACAATCGCCGCCAGCGTTTCGCCATCATGGTTACGAAGGAAACGCATTGTTTCGACGCGCTCGTGCGTGCGAAATTGAAAGCTGATCCTGTTGTTGTCATTTCCAATTATGCCGAACTCGCGCCGCTCACGCGGAAAAATAAATTGCCGTTCGAGAAAATTTCATGGAACGACCGCGCCAAGGCCGAAGATCGCGCGCTAAAACTTTTGGAAGAAAACGAAATTGATTTTATCGTGCTGGCGCGGTTCATGAAAATTCTCTCGCCGAATTTTGTTTGGCGTTACAAAAACAAAATCATAAACATTCATCCATCGCTGTTGCCGAGTTTTCCCGGCCCGCAGGCGTATCGGCAGGCTTACGAAAGCGGCGTGAAAATCGCCGGAGTCACGGCACATTTCGTTTCCATGCGACTGGATGAAGGTCCGATCATTTCGCAAGGCGCATTTGTCGTCCGTCCTGGAATGGAATTAAAGGAACTTGTCGCGCGCGGCCAGAAATTGGAAGCGGACGTTCTCGTCAAAGCCGTGAAACTTTATTTGGGCAAACGACTTGACGTTTACTGGGGCGTGGTGAAGGAAGTATAAATATGAAAATCAATCCCGACGATTTCCGCGTCCGCCCCGGTGAAAAAGTGAATCTCAAAAAATGGCCCACGCGCGTCAAGCCATTCTATAAATCGAAAGAGCATTGCAAAGAAATTCTCGCCGAGCACACGGAAAAATTGAGCGAGCGGCAGAACCTGCTTTACGCCAGCAACCGTTACGCGCTGCTGCTGATTTTTCAGGCGATGGACGCGGCGGGCAAGGACGGCGCGATCAAGCACGTCATGTCCGGCGTCAATCCGCAAGGCTGCGAGGTTTTCAGCTTCAAGCATCCGAGCGTGATGGAACTCGCCCATGATTTTCTCTGGCGCACGACGGTTTGCCTGCCCGAACGCGGGCGCATCGGCATTTTCAACCGCTCGTATTACGAGGAGGTTTTGATCGCGCGCGTGCATCGTGAAATTTTGCAGGCTGAAAATATTCCCGATGAACTGCTCGACGGGAAAAATATCTGGGACGGGCGATTCAATTCCATTTTGAATTTGGAAAAACATTTGCATCGCAACGGCACGCGCATCGTGAAATTTTTCCTGCACATCTCAAAAGAGGAACAGCGGAAAAGATTCCTCTCGCGCATTGACGATCCGCAGAAAAACTGGAAATTCAGCGGCGACGACATCAAGGAGCGGAATTTTTGGAAGCAATACATGGTTGCTTACGAAAAATGCCTGGGCGCGACGAGCACAAAAGACGCGCCGTGGTTCATCGTTCCGGCGGACGACAAACCGAACGCGCGCCTCATCGTTTCACAAATCGTTCTCGACGCGCTGAAAAGTTTGAAGCTGGGATTTCCAAAAATGACGAAAGAACACCTGAAAGAATTGCGGAAAATTCGCAAACAGTTGGAAAAATAAATTTTTGAAATGAACGCGGCTCGGTGAATCCTGTCCATTCTGTTAATCCTGTCTTTTGTTTTCAAAATGGATAAATTTTCAGCGTGAACAATCTCACCATCGGCCTTTTGAGCGCGCTGCTGGCCACCAACCAGCCGCAAGCCGTCAGCAATTTGATTCAGCAGCAGACGGGCGTTTCGGTTTCCATCGTCAATCCCAACGATCCGGCGGAGCAGGAATTGCAAAAATTGATGGCCGACGACGACGCGGCGCAAGCCGAAGTGGACAAATGGATTCGCGACAACGACGCCTTCACCGCGCAAGGCGCGGGCGAATCGAAGGAGGAATTGAACAAGCGCATCCTCGCGCGCTTCGAGTCGGTCCGCAAAGGTTACGAGGATTTTCTGAAACGCTATCCGAATAATGTGCGCGGACATCTGGCCTACGGCAGTTTTCTGAACGACATCGGCGATGAGGATGCCGCGATGCTCCAAAATGAAACCGCCCGGCAGCTCGACCCGAAAAATCCGGCGGCATGGAACAATCTTGCCAATTATTACGGGGAAAACGGCCCGCTTACCAATGCCTTTATTTATTATGCAAAGGCGATTGAATTGAACCCGAACGAGTCGGTTTATTATCAAAATTTTGCCACGACGGTTTATCTTTATCGCAAAGACGCGCGGGAATTTTACGGCATCAACGAGCAACAGGTTTTCGACAAGGCGCTTGCGTTGTATCAAAAGGCCGTCAAACTCGACCCGGATAATTTTCCGCTCGCGACCGATTACGCGCAAAGTTATTACGGCATCAAGCCGCTTCGCACCAACGATGCGCTCGTCGCGTGGACGAACGCGCTGCAAATCGCGCACGACGACACCGAACGCGAAGGCGTCTACATTCATTTCGCGCGAATCCAAATGGCCGCCGGACGTTACGCCGAAGCGCGCGCGCAACTCAACGCCGTGACCAATCCAATGTATGCCGACCTCAAAGCGCGGCTCGAACGCGCCGTCGCCCAACGCGAAAGCGCGGCGACAAATCCCGTTGTGGCAACGCCAACAAATCAATCGCCAGCAATTTCCACGAACATTTCAATCGCGCCGACGAATGCGATTGCTCCAACAAATACGCCTTAAATTCAAACTTTGTGCCTTTGCGTCTTGGTGGTAAATTGACCGTCGCATGAGCTTTTACGACAAATTGAAATTTGACGCGCAAGGTTTGATTCCCGCAATCATTCAGGAACACAAAACGAAGCGCGTGCTGATGTTCGCGTGGATGAACCGCGCGTCGCTGGAAAAAACCGTCGCCACCGGCAAGACGCATTTCTGGAGCCGCTCGCGCCAGAAATTCTGGATGAAGGGCGAGGAGAGCGGCCACACGCAGACCGTCAAGGACATCGCGTTCGATTGCGACGGCGACGTGCTGCTCATCCAGGTCGAGCAGACCGGCGCGGCGTGCCACGAAGGTTATCAATCGTGCTTTTTCCGCTCCGTCGAAAACGGCGGTTTCAAAATCACCGAGCCGCAATTGCAAACGCCGGAGGAAATTTATAATAAGAAAAAATAAAATTTCTCGCGACCAATGAATCCGCCAAATCAACAACCTGAAACTGCCGAAACGATAAATAATCGCGGTGAAGCAAAACGAAAACAAGGCGCTTTGGAAGATTACAATCGAGCTATTGAATTAAAACCGACTTTAGCTTCAGCATACAACAATCGCGGATTTGTTAAACGAGATAAAAAGGATTTGAATGGTGCTTTGGCCGATTTCAACAAAGCAATCGAACTGAAACCTGATTTGACTGCGGCCTACAATAATCGCGGATTGGTAAAGCAAACCAATGGTGATTCATCCCACACTTTTGCATTTATTATTGACCGCATCGCCTTAATAAATCCTGATCATCCCATTTTGGTGATTGATTTGCAGAATAAGCCAAATCGCACTTTTCGTGTCATACTTTCTGCGTTGTGGGTAGTCGAAAATAATCTGGCGATAGCTAATATGGATTTTGAAGAATTTGCCAACGCAGTTGATAACGACGGAATTTATCGCGGTCTCTGATTGAAGTTTGCTTGTTTTGTGTTAGTGCGACGCACAGTTTTTCTCAACATGTCCAGAATCGTTCCGCCATCCTTGTTCCGCTTTGCTTTGCCACGACGAGCATTGTCTCCGCCCAATTCAGGTTCCTGCGGCTTCCTGCTTTTGTTTTCTCCGCGCTTCGGCTAAAAATGGTTTCATGTATTCGCCGACGCCTGATGAATTTCTGAAGCTCGCCGCGCAGGGCAACGTGATCCCCGTCACGCGCCGCCTGCTCGCCGACATTGAAACGCCGCTCTCGGCTTATCGCAAAATCCGCGGCGCGGGCGAATCGTTTTTGTTCGAGTCGGTCGAAGGCGGCGAACATCTGGGCCGCTACTCTTTCGTCGGCTGCAATCCGCGCGCCGTCATCCGGCAGACGGAAAATCGCGTCGAAGTTTTGGAGAACGGAAAAGTCACGGAGAGTTTTGTGGTTGGTAGGGCGGGCAGTCCTCTGCCCGCCGCGAACACGGACGACGCCCGGCGCGCACGGAGTGACGCGCCCTACCAAGTTGCCGACGGCCTAGTCGTCGTCGAGCGCGTGATGAAAAAATATCGCGCGGTGTCGCTGCCAGGATTGCCGCGATTCACCGGCGGCGCGGTTGGTTTCATCGGTTACGAATTCATCCACGATGTCGAGCCGGTCGTGCCGCGCCCGCCGCAGGACGAATTGAAAACGCCCGTGATGGTTTTTCTCGTCGCCGACCAGCTTTTGATTTTTGACCGCGTCGCGCAGACCATCACCGTTCTGGTCAACGCATTTTTGGACGAGGCGGAAAATCCAGCCGAAGCCTACGAAAATGCGACGAGCGAAATCGAACGGCTCGTGTCGCTGCTCGAACAGCCGAGCGAACACATTCCCGTCAGCGTGCCGAATGAAATTCCCGAAGTCGCGTTTGCTTCGAACATCACGCAGGAAAAATTTTGCGCGAACGTCCTTGCCGCCAAAAAACTCATCACAGCGGGCGACATCATCCAGGTCGTCGGCTCGCAACGTTTTTCCGCGCCGGTCACGGCGTCGCCGATGGACGTTTACCGCGCGGTGCGTTCCATCAATCCGTCGCCGTATATGTTTTTGCTGGAGCTGGACGGATTTTCGCTCGTCGGCGCGTCGCCGGAAGTCCATGTGCGCTGCGAGGAAGGCAAGGTTGAAATCCGCCCGATCGCCGGAACGCGTCCGCGCGGAAAAAATTCCGACGAAGATTCGGCGCTCGAAAAAGAACTGCTCGCCGACCCGAAGGAACGCGCCGAACACGTCATGCTCGTGGACCTCGCGCGCAACGACATCGGACGCGTGTGCGATTTCGGTTCGGTGCAGGTAAAAGATTTGATGATCGTCGAGCGTTA
This sequence comes from Verrucomicrobiia bacterium, assembly GCA_036501565.1. Classification (GTDB taxonomy): domain Bacteria; phylum Verrucomicrobiota; class Verrucomicrobiia; order Limisphaerales; family UBA11358; genus UBA11358. Next base: position 528 of record DASYAA010000043.1, on the reverse strand, counting down.
CAGCCACGTCATGCACATCGTGTCGCAAGTCGAGGGCAGATTGTCCGCCGGCAAGACGCTTTACGACCTGATGCGCGCGACATTTCCGGCGGGCACCGTCAGCGGCGCGCCGAAAATCCGCGCGATGCAGATCATCTCCGAACTCGAACAGACCGTGCGCGGGCCGTATGCGGGCGCGGTTGGCTATTTTTCCTTCAATGGCAATCTCGACACCTGCATCACCATCCGCACCGCGCTGCTCAAGGACGGCAAAGCCTACGTGCAGGCCGGCGGCGGCTGGGTGAACGATTCCGTGCCGGAAAATGAATTTCAGGAAACCGTGAACAAATCCAAGGCCATGCGCAAAGCCGTGGCGATGGCGGAGAATTTTTCACGGTGATAAATAAACCAACACTTCAACAGCAACGAGATTTTCTCTTTCAAGCCTATTTTGGCGCGAACGGAAATGAATATGAAAAATTTATTTCTCGCGCTTATCGAGACATGAATCGAATTTTTCGTGGTATTGGCAAATTTGACGATGAACGC
>DASYAA010000042.1:0-5322 GCA_036501565.1 Verrucomicrobiia bacterium | reverse complement strand
AAATGGCTTGGTTGATTTGTATTCCGCTTGCAGTTTATTCAAAAGAGATTGGGCTGCATCTTGAGCTGAATAGTGAGGAACACTTTCCAAACCCACAACTTCTTCTACTAATTTTTGACGCGTGTCTTCTCTTTCTTCATGTTCTGAAGTTAGTTTCACCGCTTTGTCTATGCTTGGCTCAAAGCGAGTTTTTAACTCAACAAGAATGGCATTGTATTTTTCTATTTGTTGTTGTTCTTGCAGGCTTAAACTATTTAGTGGTTTGCCATTTGTAATAGCATCAATGATTGTTTGCGTTTCCACTATTCGCCCGTTGAGTCGAATAACTTCGTCAATGGCTTCTCGGGCTTGTTCGTTATCGCCGCATACTGCTCCTGAAAAATAAAATGCGGTTCCCGATTGCGGTTCAATTTGATCCGCACGAAATCTTTTTTTTGTAATCGGACATTCAACCATTAAATCCGCGAACGTGTCCACATGGCCGCTGGCTTTCCAGATTTGCGGCGACATGATGATGGTCGCTTCGAGGCCGGCGACGTCGTCGCGCTGGCGCGTCATGGCGTGCCACCAGAGTTCCTTGACGTTGCGCTTGAGTTCCGCGCCGAGCGGGCCGTAGTCCCAAAAGCCGTTGATGCCGCCGTAAATCTCGGAGGACTGAAACACAAACCCGCGCCGCTTGCACAGCGACACGATTTTTTCCATGATCGGATTTTCTTTTGGCTCGGCCATAAATCAGTCAGTCAGTGTTCGTCAATCGCGCGGCGCTGTAAATGAGATTTTCATTGTGCAAATCGCAAGGGCGAAGCGTGGGTTTCACGCTGGCGCGGGAAAATTTTGCGCGGTTGGCTTCGATGCGAAAAATTATGCGGCAATTTTACTGCGATTTTCAGCAAAACGATGTTTGGCATCAGTAGTGCTAAAGATTTTCCAGAATTAGGATTGACAGCGCGCGCGAAGTCGGTAGATTTCGCAGACTGTCACCCGAACAAAACGAAACAAAAACTTAATTCATCGTATGAAAAATATCCTGAAACAGAAAAGGGCCTTCACGCTCATCGAACTGCTCGTCGTGATCGCCATCATCGCCATTTTGGCCGCCATGCTGCTGCCGGCGCTCGCCGCCGCCAAGCGCAAGGCGCAACGCATCAACTGCGTGAGCAATCTCAAGCAAGTCGGTTTGGCCTTCCGCCTTTGGGAAGGTGACAACGGCGACAAGTTTCCGATGACCGTCAGCACTAATACAGGCGGTGCCGAGGAATATATTTACAGCGCATCAGAAACCGCTCCTAATAATTCAGCCGGCCTTTCCAACAATATCGCGTATTGTTTTACCGTTATGTCCAATGAATTGAGCACGCCAAAAATTTTGGTTTGCCCTTCAGACACTCGTAACTCGGCGACAAACTTCAACACACAACTTATCACTACCACTGGAGGCATCAATACCGGCGGCGGACAGTATATCAGCTATTTCATTGGTGGTGACGCCATTGACACACAACCACAGTCCATCTTGGGTGGCGATCGCAACATTGGCAGTGACGGCGGAAACGCCGCAAACCTGCCCACAACCACTGGGATGTACACTTTGGCGGGAAATGGTATAGGCGGTGGAAATGGCACCGGGAAAAGTATGAACATTGGATGGTGGGCATGGACCAGCGGCGATTTGCACCTGAAAAACGGCAACATTATCTTGGGAGATGGCAGCGTTCAACAGGAAACAGTCAATGGATTACAAAATGCATTAGAGGCTGCTACCAATAGCACGGCCACCACCGGATTGTATTATAATTTCCCACAATAAGATTGATTGAATTTTGTATCACGCAACGAGGCATCCGCAAGGATGCCTCGTTTTATCTTATCGCATCAACTGGAGGCGTTGAAAAGCCGTTTAAAGATGGTCGGAATCAGTGTCTCCGTTTTTATTTTCAACTTTCGCCGCGTGCCGTTGTTCCGCAAAAAAACTTTTCAGCAATGCCCGACATTCTTCCATTCGCACGTCAGAAGAAATTTCGCAGCGATGGTTCAATGTGGGAAATTGCAGCAGATTCATCGCGCTTCCGGCTGCGCCAGCCTTTGGATCGCTCGCGCCAAAAACAACGCGCGCCAGCCGCGTATGGATAATGGCACCCGCACACATCGGGCATGGCTCTTTCGTCACATAAAGCGTGCAATCTGTCAGCCGCCAGTCGCCGACCGCGCTTTCCGCCTGCGTGAGCGCGAGCATTTCCGCGTGCGCCGTCGCGTCCTTTAGTTGCTCGACCTGATTGAACGCGCGCGCGATGATTTTTCCCTCGCGCACGATGACCGCGCCGACCGGCACTTCGCCAGCCTCATAAGCGCGCGCCGCCTGTCGCAACGCTTCGCCCATGAAATAATCGTCGCTGTGCAAATCAATGATTGGCTCGTCCATAAAAAAATTCTTCGAGTGTCCAATCGCTCGCGCCATCGGAATGACAGTGGCAGTGCGCCGCGAAAAAACCTCCGCGAAATTTCCAGAACCACGGCCAGATTTTTTCCGCGTCCGTTTGCGGAATTTTCAAGCCAGTCAGTTCTGCCTTTTGAAAAAATTGAAAACGGCCTTCGTTGCAATCCACAGGCAAATTTTTCAATTTAATTTTCACTTCAAACAAAAACATCAGCCAATGCGTTTGTCCTTGATAGCCGTGCTCGCTCACGATTCCCGTCAAATGCAAATCCGACGGCGCAATTTTCAGGCAAATTTCCTCGGCGGCTTCGCGACACGCGCAGGCGTAAGGCGATTCGCCGATGTCCATTTTCAATTTGCCGCCGCACGGACTCCAGAAGCCGCGATTCGGCTCTTGCGCGCGCTCAAGCAAAAGAATTTCGTCGCGCTCGTTGAAGCAGTAAAGCAGCGTGGCGACTTTGTAGGGCAAAACCAAAGACATTTATGATTTAAGATTTATGATTGCTTCCTGATGAAGCCGGCAAATCATAAATCAAAAACCATAAATCGTAAATTCTTCATTGCCGCCGCGCGCCAACAATTTAGAATCGCGGCTCAAAATTGATGAACGCTTTCAAAATTGCAGCGCTGGCCGGCGACGGCATCGGCCCGGAAGTCATGCGCGAAGCCGTCAAGGTTTTGCGCGCGACGGAAAAGAAGTTTGATTTCAAACTTGAGATCACCGAAGCGCCCGTCGGCTGGGCGGGAATTGACGCCGCTGGAAAAGCATTGCCGGACGCGACGCTCGCGCTTTGCAAAAATTCCGACGCGATTTTGTTCGGCTCCGTCGGCTTGCCGGATCGCGATCCGGGTCTTCCTAAAGAAGAACGTCCCGAACGCGCCGCACTTTTGCGGCTGCGAAAAGAATTCAAATTGTTTGCAAATTTGCGTCCGGTGAAATTGCCGAAAGTTTTGTCGCACGCGTGTCCGCTGGCGAAGGAACGTCAAGGTGACGGCATTGACATTTTGGTCGTGCGCGAATTGACGGGCGGAATGTATTTCGGCCAGCCAAAAAAAACTGAACAACTTGACGATGGAAATTTCCGCGCGATTGACACGATGGTTTATACGACGCCGGAAATCGAGCGCATCGCACATGTCGCGTTCAAAGAGGCGAAAAAAATACGCCGAAAGAAAGTTACGAGCATTGACAAGGCGAATGTTTTGGAAAATGGAATTCTCTGGCGCGAAGTTGTGACGCGCGTTGGCAAATATTATCCCGACGTGACGCTTGAGCATATGTTTGTGGATAACGCCGCAATGCAACTTGTTTTGAGGCCGGCGCAATTCGACGTGATACTCTGTGAAAATATGTTTGGCGACATCTTGAGCGATGAAGCGGCGGCACTTGGCGGTTCGCTCGGAATGTTGCCCAGCGCAAGCCTCGGCGCGACAATTGGCGACCCAAATTTTGATTTTGAAAAAACTTTCGGCCTTTACGAACCGGCGGGCGGAACCGCACCGGACATCGCCGGGAAAAATTTGGCAAATCCTATCGCCCAAATTTTATCTGCGGCGATGATGTTAAGCCACAGTTTTGGAAAATATCCGGCGGCTATTGCAATTGAAAATGCCGTCGCCAAAGCGATTGAAGCTGGTAATCGCACGGGCGATATTTTTAACGCGAGCGAAACGAACGTCCGTAGAGTTGGCACGCGCGAAATGGGTGATGCGATTGCGGCGGCGGTTTGAAATCAAAGCTCCTAAGCTCCTAATTATTCAAACGATATGGCGGATTCCAAACGACATCGGGCAACAGAGGTTCACTCGTTGCAGAACTTCCACCATTGGAAGGATTGTTTTGAATATAACTGGTTTTGAAATAAACAGCGTGACCGTCAAAAAAATTGATGACACCGCCTTTGTTGTGACGTGATGCGAAACTATTCTGACGTCCTGCCGGATTGACCGAATTGTATTGAGGTGAACTATTGACCGCTTCAGTCACTGGATCAAAAACCATGTCAAACAAAAAGACTACGGCGGACGGATTTCTAAAAGAAGTCAGTTTGGGCATGGTTGGATATGGCAAAGCCGTGGTGCCATCAGAAGCCCTTTTTAAATCAATATCCATGGCATAACTAAAAAAACCCCCTACCCCGGGCACTCCACTATTATCGGGACCGGCCAATTTGCCATTCCCGATCGTGCTTTTGGATAGCCATGACATGCTTGCAGTGGGACATTCCCAAATCTTGCTGGCAACAGCGTAGGGAGCGCTGGCATTGTAATCAAATGGAGGGAATTTATTTAACACGTTTCCACCTACCTGCCCAGCATAGTAACTTAACGGGTGTTCGGCCAAGTAAGGTGGCAATAAATTAAACCATGCGAAAAGATCATTAGTAGTGCCCGTCGGATGGCCATTATAAGTTGCAGTGTCAAACCAACTGTTTTTGGCGCCATAACCGTCGCGCGGGATGCCGTCATTATTGTCTCCAGCATACATTTGAACGGTCAATCCCCACTGCCTTAAATTGGAGACGCAATTCACTTGTTGAGCTTTTTCTTTGGCCTTGGCCAAAGCCGGAAGCAGAATCGCCGCGAGAATGGCGATGATGGCAATGACGACGAGTAATTCGATGAGCGTGAATGCGCGCCGCTTGACAGTGGCATTCACGCTCATTGATGCATTATTTTTTTTACACATTCCTGAATTTCAGCACGGCAATTATGGCGAACTCACTTTATAAAACTGGGTTGCCGTAGCATTTGTGGACGTATAAATACCGATGCTTGGATAATAGCTCAATCCAAATGTTTGGGTCCAAGGGCCCGTGATATTTGTGGCGCTATAGACACTGTAAGTCGAGCCGGTTATCGTCGGCCATGTAAGCTGGGAAACGCCG
>DASYAA010000041.1:0-29576 GCA_036501565.1 Verrucomicrobiia bacterium | reverse complement strand
CGGACGACGACATCAATTTGTTTCGCGCCGTCACCGTTGACGACGTGAATCGCGTGGCCAAAAAATATCTGGATTTCGACCACACTATCAGTGCGATTTTGACACCGACGCCATCGGACAAACCGATTTCTGGAAAAAGTTTTGGTGGCGGTGAATCGCTGGTTTCAACAAAAAACGCGAACGTCACATTGCCGTCGTGGGCGAAAAAAATCACCGAAGGACTTCCCGTTCCGGCCACGACGCTGAATCCGTTCGTCACGAATCTGCCCAATGGAATCAAGCTGATTGTGCAACCGGAAACCGTAAGCGACACGATAAGCATTTATGGTCGCGTCAAAAATAATGCGAAAGTTCAAATGCCCGACGGCAAAGACGGCGTGGACGAAGCGCTCGACAAATTATTTTCCTACGGCACAAAATCGCTCGACCGGCTCGCGTTTCAAAAGGCGCTCGACGACATCGGCGCGAACGAATCGGCAGGCGCGGATTTTTCGCTGCAAGTTTTGCCGGAGAATTTTGAGCGCGGCGCGCAACTGCTCGCGGACAACGAACTTTCTCCCGCGTTGCCGGAAGACGATTTCAAAATCATTCAAACGCAATTGGCCGCGAGCGTCGCAGGTCAGTTGAAAAGTCCGAGTCACATTGCCGAGCACGCGCTGACTACGGCGCTGTTTCCGCAAAATGACCCGGCTCGACGCCAGACGACGCCCGGCAGCGTCAGCGCGCTCACGATTGACGACGTGAAAAATTATTATGCAAGCTCGTTTCGTCCTGATTTGACGACAATCGTCGTCATCGGAAAAATTTCGACGGAAAACGCCGTGAACGTCATTTCAAAATACTTCGGCGATTGGAAATCTTCCGGCGAAAAACCGAACACACTGTTTCCGCCCGCGCCGACAAATTCCATTTCCGTGACGCACGTTCCCGACGCCAGCCGCGTTCAGGACAAAATCACCCTGGCGGAAACATTGCAACTGACGCGGACAAATTCGGATTATTACGCGCTGCAACTCGGCAATCACGTTCTCGGCGGCGGATTTTATGCGACGCGGCTGTATCGCGATTTGCGCGAGAAAAGCGGGCTGGTTTATTTTGTGGATTCGTCGTTCCAAGTCGGTTTGACGCGCGGCGTTTATCAAGTGGAATACGCCTGCGACCCGCCGAATGTTTCCAAAGCGCGCGCTGTGATTTTGCGAGACCTGAAGGATATGCAGACGAAAAAAGTCTCGGCGCAGGAATTGCATCAGGCCAAGCTGATGCTGTTGCGCGACATTCCGCTGGCGGAATCGAGCGTGGATTACATCGCGCAAGGCTGGCTCGCTTATTCCGCGCTTGGACTGCCGCTCGACGAACGAGTCCACGCCGGAAAAATTTTTGTGAAGCTCGACGCGGACGATGTTAAGAATGCTTTCGCAAAATGGCTGCGTGCCGACGGGCTCGTGCAGGTGACGCAAGGGCCGGAACCGAAATAAACGTCCCGGAATTTTAGCCGCCGACTTTCCCGCGTCGAAAAAATTTATTTCGGTTCATATGAAATTGTTTCGAGCGCATTTCTATGGTTGCGTGTCGAATGCCAATGGCGGAGACTAAAAATTATGGATACAAATATGAATTCAAACAGCGCAGGCAAAAACGTCCTGAACTCGGACGTTGAAATCAAGGGCAACATCAAATTCTCCGGCGAACTGGCCTTCGAGGGCAAGTTGGACGGTGAAATCAACACGGACGGCACATTGACGCTCGGCGACGGCGCGGTCGTCAACGGCAACATCACCGCGCAGTCCGTCGTCGTGCGCGGCAAGGTCAACGGCAACATCAACGCCAAGGAAAAAATCGAGATCAAGGCCAAGGCCGAGGTGTTCGGCGACATCCGCGCCACGAAACTCGCCATCGAAGAAGGCGTGACCTTCGTCGGCAAAACGGAAGTCAACCCGAACAAGGTTGCGCCCACGGCGCCGCCATCTCGTCCCGTTGAACCGCCGAAATTTTCCGAACCGATCAAGCGTTGAACCGCCGGGCGAGGAATCCACATTGAATGCCGGCAACGAAACAGGACAAAGTCCTGGTGGCCTGCCCTCATTGCGGCCACCAGCAGCCTGAACCGCGCGCCGCATTTTCCACCAATTGCAAAAAGTGCGGACAGCATTTCCACGTTCAGGAAGCTCTCAATCCGTCGCGGAAAAAAACCGCGCGCGCGCTCGACCTGCGGCGCATCGTTTGCTTCGAGTGCGGCGCGGAACTGGATATTCCCGCCAGCGCCGAATCCACCATGTGCAAGAAGTGCAGCCGTTATCTGGATTTGCACGATTATCACATCAACAATGCAGTCGCCAAAAATTTCAAAACCAAGGGCGCGTTCACGGTTGAACCAAAAGGTTATGTTTTCAACACTGAAACCGTCGCCGGCGAGGTCATCATCCGAGGAAAATTTCACGGCAAGCTCACGGCGGAACAATCACTGACAATTTATTCCACCGCCGAAATCAAAGGCAGCCTGATCGCCGCGCATCTGATCATCCCGGCGGAAAATCATTTCCGATGGCTGGACATCATCAAGATCGGCTCGGCAGAAATTGCCGGCGAACTGACGGCCAATTTGCACGCAAGCGGAACCGTCAACTTGAAATCCTCCGCGCGATTCTTCGGCAATCTGGACGCCGCGAATCTGGTCGTTGAAACGGGCGCGGTGGTCGTCGGTAAAATGAATATCGGCTCGCAAGCTCGCAATGAACAGAATCGGCTCCTTTGACTCTGCGCTTGCAAATTGAACATAATCGGTTTCGATTATCGCTGATAATCGTATGAGCGCATTTCCCGTCGGTCTCGAAAAAGAGAATCAACTCGCGCAACGCATGGATGCGCTGGGCGTGCGCGAAACGGACATCGAAGAAAGTTTCGTCCGCTCCGGCGGCCATGGCGGGCAGAACGTGAACAAAGTTTCCACCTGCGTGATGTTGCTCCATCGTCCGACCGGCGTGCAGGTGAAATGTCAGGAGACGCGCCAGCAGGGACTTAATCGTTTCATCGCGCGTCGTTTGTTGCTTGATAAAATTGAAGAACGAAAAAACGGCTTCATCGCCGCGCGCCGCGCCGAGATCGAAAAAATCCGCCGTCAGAAAAGAAAACGTTCCCGCCGCGCAAAAAATAAAATGCTCGCCGATAAATCCCGTCATTCGGCCAAAAAAGAATTGCGCCGTCCACCGGCGGAATAGCGAATTATTTGCAGCGAACTAAATGCCGACGTAAGCTTGGCGGCAAATGGACAGCATTGTTGATATTTTTGTGGGATTGTTGCTGGCGGTGGCAGTGTTGGCGCTGGTCGCCCGCAAACTGCACATTCCTTATCCCATTTTGTTCGTGCTTGGCGGATTGTTGCTCGGCTGGATTCCCGGCCTTCCAAAAGTCCGGCTCAATCCCGATCTTGTTTTTCTTTTCTTTCTGCCGCCGCTTTTGTTTCCGGCGGCCCTGTTCACTTCGTGGCGTGATTTCCGATTGAATCTTCGTCCCATTTCGCTGCTCGCCATCGGCCTTGTTCTTTTCACCACGGTGGCCGTCGCCTATTTCGCGCATTATTTTATGAACCTGCCACTCGCCGTCGGATTTGTTTTGGGTGCGATCATTTCGCCGCCCGACGCGATTGCAGCCACGGCGATTGCCGAACGCCTGAAAGTCCCGCGCCGCATCGTCACGATTTTGGAAGGCGAAAGCCTCGTCAACGACGCGACTGCGCTTGTCGCTTACCGTTTCGCGGTGGTGGCCGTGATTAGCGGTTCGTTTTCGCTGGCGCACGCGAGCGGACAATTTTTCATCGTGGGCATCGGCGGAATTCTCATCGGCTTGGCGGTCGGCTGGCTGGCGGAACAATTTCACCGGCGCGTGGATGATGCGCCCATTGAAATCACCGTTTCGCTGTTGACGCCGTTCGCGGCTTATTTGCTGGCGGAACGTCTCGACGTTTCCGGCGTGCTCGCGGTTGTCGTCGCTGGCTTGTATTTGGGCAGGCGAATGCCTGAACTGCTCACGTTCAAAACCCGGCTTCAGGGCGGGCCGGTTTGGGAAATGGTGGAATTTCTGTTGAACGGCTTCGTCTTCATCCTCATCGGACTGCAACTGCCCGAAGTGCTGCACGCATTGTCCAGCCACGACATTCCCATTCACCGGCTCATCTGGTATGCGCTGCTTATCAGCTTTGCGGTGATTCTCATTCGTATCTTGTGGGTTTTTCCAGCGGCATATCTGCCGCGTTTGTTATTCAAGAGCATTCGTACCCGCGATCCTTATCCGTCGTGGCGGCATGTCACGATCATCGGCTGGACGGGAATGCGCGGGGTGGTTTCACTCGCGGCGGCTCTCGCGCTACCGCTCACGATTCAAAATGGCGAACCTTTTCCCGGACGCGATTTGATTTTGTTCCTCACATTTGTCGTGATTTTGGCAACGCTCGTCGTGCAAGGCTTGAGCCTGCCGCCGCTCATCCGCTGGCTCGGCGTCAAGGACGATGGCTCGATGGAAAAGGAAGAACGCGAAGCCCGGCTCAAAGCCAATCAAACCGCCCTCGCCAATCTCAATGAAATCGCAGAACGCAATCCCGCGAAAGCCGACGCGCTGCAACGCCTGCGCGTCGAATACGAAGACCACATCCGTCAGGTGGAAGGCGCGGAACGCGAGAATACCGGCACGCCGCTCCGTCTTTTTTCTTCTGAATTCGAACGCCTTTCACGCGAAGCGCTTCAAGTGGAACGCCGGACGATTCTTCAACTCCGCAACGACAACGCCATCAGCGATGAAGTCCTGCGGCGCATCCAACGGGACATTGACCTCGCCGAAGCCCGGCTGCGCCAGCATCAATGATGGCACGGCCAGCCTGCTTCACCGATGATGGAAAGAAGCCACTAAATCAAGCGGCTGCGGCTTTCGCAGCCGCGAGATCGCTCTTACGTTCACGCAGACTGCTGAAAAATTCGTAGCCCTCGCGGCAGCGGCGAACCAAAATGTCCTTGTCCTCGAGCATCGTCTTGATGATTCGCAGGATCGGTTTCGGGCGCAGATAATATGTGCGGTAAAAACGATCCACTTCCTCGAAAATTTTATCCTTGTCCAAGCCGGGATATTCGAGCGTGCTTTGCTGCAAGCCGTCGCTCTCGACCAAATCGGTTTTATCTTTTTTGACGAACCAGCCGTTCTGTTTCGCCATTTCGTAAAGTTCCGTGCCCGGATACGGCGCGGCGAGCGAAACTTGCAGTGAAAAAACATCGAGTTCCTTCGCAAAATTAATTGTGTTCTCGATGGATTTTTGCGTTTCAACCGGCAATCCCAAAATAAACGTGCCGTGAATCACGACACCAGCCTGATGACAATTTTTTGTGAAACGGCGCATTTCGTCCATCGTCACGCCTTTTTTAATGCGGGTGAGAATGTCGTCGTTGCCGCTTTCGTAACCGACCAAGAAAAGTCGCAGACCGTTGTCCTTGAATTGTTTTATCGTGTCGTAATCCAAGTTCGCGCGACTGTTGCAACTCCAATGAACGCCCAGCGGCGCGAGCTTCTTGGCGATTTCGCGGGCGCGCGGGAGATTTGCGGTGAACGTGTCGTCGTCGAAGAAAAATTCGCGCACCTGCGGAAAAAGTTTCTTCATGTAGGCCATCTCGTCCGCGACATTTTGCGGCGAGCGCACGCGATATTTGTGTCCGCCGATCGTCTGCGGCCAGAGGCAGAACGTGCATTGCGCCGGGCAGCCGCGGCCCGTATACATCGAAATATATGGATGCAGCAGGTAGCCGATGAAATACTTCTCAATCTCCAAATCGCGTTTGTAAACGTCCGCGACCCACGGCAGCGTGTCCATGTCCTGAATCATTTCGCGTTCGGGATTGTGTTTAATTTTTCCGTCGCGATCTTTGTAGGACAAACCGGCAATCGTCGCGAGATCACGGTCTTCGGCGACTTCCTTGCAGGTGAAATCAAATTCCTTGCGCCCGACCCAGTCAATCGCCGGTGACGCCTTCAGCGTTTCCGTCGGCAAAACCATCGTGTGCGCGCCGACGAAACCGATTTTCGTGTCGGGCTTCTGCGCCTTGATCGCCTCGGCCACTTTACAATCATTTTTCAGCGATGGCGTGGACGTGTTGATGATGACGTGATTAAAATCCTTCGCAATCGCCAGACACTTTTTCAAATCAACGTCGTGCGGCGGACAATCGAGCAATTTGGAATTTGGCGTGAGCGCGGCGGGTTGCGCAAGCCACGTCGGATACCAATAGCTGGTGACTTCGCGCCGTGCCTGATACCGCGCGCCCGCGCCGCCATCGAAACCGTCGAAACTCGGTGGTGAAAGATAAAGTGTTCTGCTCATGAAAATTTTTACGCGTAAGCCAGCCGTCCGCGCGGTTTGGGGATTTCGCGTCCGAGACTTTTTGCCGTTTCAATCCAAAGTCGGATGACTTCGTTGGCGTTTTTGATCGCGTCCTCGCGCGTTTCGCCGTCGGCCATGCAGCCGGGCAATTCAGGAACTTCGACCAGAAACGCTTTGTCCTGTTCGCTCCAATAAACAATCATTTCGTATTTGGAATCATTCATTCGACTCTTCTCCCAAACGATACTTCAAAATTATGCCACGAATCTGCGCGACTTGATAGTTTTTTGACATCCGGCCATTCGGCTGGATGTTCACAATTTCTTCGATGCCGTTTTGACTGAAAATGTGATGGCTGCCGCTGATTCTTTCAGCGAAGCCAAGTCGTCGCAACAAATGGCAAAGATCGTCAAAATCAATGTTCGCATCAGAATTGCCGATCAAAATCTTTTCGCGCAATTTGTTCCATTTGCCCATTTAATTATTCAGCGCGCACGTTGCCATTTTTTGCATCTTTGATTTTAGCCAGCAACTCATCGCGCTCGGACGTATCTGTCGTGCCACAGGAACTGCCGACGTGCGCTTCGTGATGAACTTCGTTGGAAAATGCGCCGCGCGCACCGGCGGCAGGGGAATTGATCGCCGCTTTCGCCTCGGCCAAATGGCCTTTGCCGATGGTGACGCCGTTGTAAGCGCGTTTTTCCAATTCCGGCGACCCCGGAAACGGTTTCGGTTTTGCGCCGAAGTTGTATTTGAAATTTTTCCAGTTGTCGCCACTTTGGTAATTCGTGCCGAGCGCGCCGCTGGGGTCGTAACCGCAATGCACCATGCAATGTTCGCAGCGCGGATCGCGCGCGACGCCGTTGACGACGCCATATTTTTCCCATTTCACTTCGCGTAGCATTTCCTGATAGCCGCCGTAATGGCCGTCGGTCATCAAGTAGCACGGCGCTTTCCATCCCTTGACATTGAACGTCGGAATCGCCCACGCGGTGCAGGTGAGTTCGCGTTTGCCGGCGAGAAATTCCTGATAAACCGGCGTGCCGAAAATCGTGAACGCTTTTCCCCATTCCTGAATCTTCGCGAATTTCTGCCGCGTCATGTCGCGCGTGAGGAAAAATTGTTTCGGGTCTTTGCCGAGACGTTTGACCATGTCTTTTTTCGCGGCGTCGTAATCGTAGCCGGGCGAAATCGTGTGGCCGTCCACTTCGAGCGATGAAAGATATTTGAACATGTCCTCGATTTCCTGAACGTCGGTTTCTTTATAGACCGTCGTGTTCGTCGCGACTTGGTAGCCGCAAATCTTCGCCATTTTGATCGCCTCGACGCATTCTTTGAAAACGCCTTCGCGTTCGACAATCAAATCGTGCGTGAATTCCAAACCGTCCACGTGAACGTTCCAATACATCCATTGCGTCGGGCGAATGACGACTTTTTTCTTCGCCGTATTGTCAGATTTGCGAATCGTTTCGGCGTCTTTTTCGGAAATTAATTTTTGTTCGAGCAATTTTTTAATTTTTGGTTCAACGTCCGGCGAATAAATCGCGGCCAGATAATCTTTCATCTTTTTTCGCATGAACATGGCGTTCGTGCAGACGTAGATGACGCGGCCTTGTTCCAAAAGTCCGGCGATGAGTTCTTCGATCTTGGGATAAATCAGCGGTTCGCCACCGCAAATCGAGACCATCGGCGCATCGCATTCCATCGCCGCTTCGAGACATTTTTCCAGCGGCACCATGTCTTTGAGCGACGTGGAATATTCGCGGATTCTGCCGCAGCCGGTGCAGGTTAGATTGCAGGTGTGCAGCGGTTCGAGTTGCAGCACCATCGCGAACTTCGGCGTTTTGCGAAGTTTGTGCTTGATAATGTGGCTGGCGATTTTTTTTGTCAGCGCGAATGGGAATCGCATAAAATTATTTTGTCGAAGCGAATTCTTTTGAAATTTCCCGGAAAGAAGCCGGAGCGTTGGTTTGCGGCGAATCGGCTTTCAAAAGTCCCGGCAAAAAGAATGACGCGGGCGAAACGCTGGTGCCGGCATTGATGCCGCTACAGCCCGCGCCGAACAGCGCAAGCGTCAACAGCATTGCCAGACCCACAAAATTCCAATTTAATCTCACTTGCCCAGTATAAAACAGCCGGACGTGAAGGCAACTTTTAATTCTAAGCACAGACGCGACGCGAAATGGAGATTTGCCGCCGGAATTGTTCTTTTCGTCGCCGGAATTGTTCTTGCCGATGACGCGCCGGATAAAATTTTCGCCGCGCGCGCCGAGGCAGAATTTCATCGCGCGCAAATTCAATTTGAATCGAACACGAACGGTTCCGCCGCTGCCAGCCAGTTCGCGCGTGCGTGCTACAATTTCGCCGACTTCGCCACGAACAAAACGGAACGCGCCGCCATTGCCGATCAGGGCATCGCCGCGTGCCGCCAACTCATTGCACGCGACACAAATTCAATTGCCGCGCATTATTATCTTGGCATGAACCTCGGCCAGCTTGCGCGCACCAAAAATCTGGGCGCGTTGAAAATCATCCGGGAAATGGAAAGTGAATTCAAAATGGCGGGAGCGTTGGACCCGCTGTTTGATTACGCCGGGCCGGAACGAAATCTCGGATTGCTTTACCGCGAAGCGCCCGGCTGGCCGGCGAGCATCGGCAGCAAGCGCAAAGCGCGCGACTGGCTGGAACGCGCTTTGCAACTCGCGCCGGATTATCCTGAAAATCATTTGAACCTGATCGAAACCTTTTTGCAATGGCATGAAAACGGCGGCGCGAAAAATGAATTGAAAACGCTCGACGCGCTCTGGCCTGTTGCGCAAAAAAAACTCATCGGCGGAAAATGGGAGCAAAGCTGGGAGGATTGGTCGGCGCGCCGCGATGCCGCCCGCGAAACTTTGAACGAAGTTTCAGCGTCCGCCAAACCGCCTAAAAATATGCGCTGATTTATTCTGAAGTTTTCAGTGGCAGCAAGCGCGCGCGTGAATTAGTTTATCGGCTGAAATCCGAGCGGCGAAAATTTGCAAATACAATGGCAAAAAAAATCATCGCGGCGCTGACCGATTCGACGGTGTTTCTGCGCGAATGGTTCACAAATCCGCAACGCACCGGCTCCGTCACGCCCAGTTCCCCTCAACTCGCCGACGCGATGGCGCGATGGCTCCCGTCCAATCCCGAAAGTTTCGTGCTCGAACTAGGCCCCGGCACGGGCGCGGTCACAGAAGCGTTGCTTCGGCGGGGACTGCGCGAAGATCGCCTGGTGGCCATCGAACACAATCCCAAACTGGCGGAATTATTGCGCGAAAAATTTCCCCGCTCGCATATCATCACTGGCGACGCGTGGCAACTGGACGATTTGCTGCGCGAACGGTTCGAACCCATCGAGAAAGTCGGCGCGGTCATTTCCAGTTTGCCGCTTCTGAATTTTCCACGGGAAGAAGCCGAAAAACTTGCCGAAAAAATTCGCGGCATTCTTGAACTGAAAGGCAAATGGGTTCAATATAGTTATCAAATCCACAGATTGCGTCCGCGCGGCGCGTCAAGTTTCAAATTGCATGCTTCCAAAATCGTCTGGCTCAATTTGCCTCCCGCGCGTGTCAGCGTTTTCCAAAAATAAACCAGATAGAGCAGTCAAAGCTGCGCCGACACGGAGGCCGTCCGCAAGGACTGATTTAGAATTATTCTAAATCTTGACGCTTCCGAATTTTCCACTTATTTTGTTTCTCCGAATGAGCGCGGTTGAGAAAAAATTGAACCAGGATTTCAGCGAACGGCTGAACACGAGCGGCCTTCGTTTCACGCCGCAGCGCCAGCATGTCTATGACGTGATTTTGCACAAGCGCGACCATCCGACTGCTGAAGAAGTTTTCATTCGCACGAAAAAAACGATGCCGGAGATTTCTCATGCCACGGTCTACAACACGCTCGATGCGCTCGTGAAATGCGGCCTCGTTCGACAAGTTCAACTCGAACGTGGCGCGACGCGGTTTTGTCCGAACATGGAGGAGCATTGCCATTATTTTTGCGATTCGTGCGGCGAAGTTTTTGACGTGCCGTTGCAAAAAGATTCCACCGCCATGCCGCGTCCGAAAGGTTTCAAAGTAGACCATTATGACATCGCCGTTCATGGACTTTGCGCGGACTGCGCGAAAAAGAAATGACGATTCAACGATTCAACGATTTAACGATTTAACAAAACAATGCCGACAGCCACCGACACAATCGAAGATTTGGTCAAGACGGAATATAAATACGGCTTCGTCACTGACGTGGAGACCGAATCCGCGCCGCCGGGCTTGAACGAAGACATCATCCGGCTGATTTCGCGCAAAAAAAGCGAGCCGACTTGGCTGACCGATTGGCGGCTCAAGGCGTTTCGCCACTGGCTGACGTTGGAAGAGCCGACGTGGCCGAAGGTGCATCACGAAAAAATTGATTATCAGGACATCACCTATTATTCCGCGCCAAAACAAAAAGGCGATGGCCCGAAAAGTTTGGACGAAGTGGATCCAAAACTTTTGGAGACTTACGAGAAGCTCGGCATTCCGTTGCGCGAACATGCCAAGCTCGCGGGCGTGGCCGTGGACGCGATTTTTGATTCCGTTTCGGTCGGCACGACGTTCCGCAAGCAGCTCGCGGAAAAGGGTGTCATTTTTTGTTCGTTCACCGAGGCGGTGCATGACCATCCCGAACTCGTCAAAAAATATCTCGGCTCGGTCGTGCCGCACACGGACAATTATTACGCCGCGCTGAACTCCGCCGTGTTCACCGACGGTTCGTTTTGTTACATCCCGAAAGGCGTGCGCTGTCCGATGGAGCTTTCGACCTACTTCCGCATCAACGCCGCGAAGTCCGGCCAGTTCGAGCGCACGCTCATCATCGCCGACGAAGGCGCGCACGTCAGCTACCTCGAAGGTTGCACCGCGCCGATGCGCGATGAAAATCAATTGCACGCCGCCGTCGTGGAACTCGTCGCGCTCGACAATGGCGAAATAAAATATTCGACCGTGCAAAACTGGTATCCCGGCGACGAAAACGGGAAGGGCGGCATCTACAATTTCGTGACGAAGCGCGGTTTGTGCAAAGGCAAGAACTCGAAGATCTGCTGGACGCAAGTCGAGACCGGCTCGGCGATCACCTGGAAATATCCGAGTTGCATTTTGCTCGGCGACAATTCCGTGGGCGAATTTTATTCCGTGGCCGTGACGAACAATTATCAGCAGGCCGACACCGGCACGAAGATGATCCACATCGGCAAGAACACGAGCAGCACAATTATTTCAAAAGGAATTTCCGCCGGGCACGGACAGAACAGTTATCGCGGCCTCGTGAAAATCCAGAAGAGCGCGACGAACGCGCGCAATTTTTCGCAATGCGATTCGATGCTCATTGGCAACAAATGCGGCGCGCACACGTTTCCCTACATCGAAGTGAAAAACACGTCGGCGAGCGTCGAGCACGAAGCTTCGACTTCAAAAATCGGCGAAGACCAGATTTTTTACTGCAACCAGCGCGGCCTCGCGACACAGGACGCCGTCAACATGATTGTGAACGGCTTCTGCAAGGAAGTGTTCAAGGAACTGCCGATGGAATTTGCCGTCGAAGCGCAGAAACTTTTGGGTGTGAGTTTGGAAGGCAGTGTTGGATAAATTAACCACGGATAAACACGGATGGACACGGATACAATTCCAGATTTACGTCGCGGCGGAGAATCCAAACTGCTTTTCAAAACAGAAACTGAAAAGATTATCGGATTTGCATTTGAAGTTTTGAATGAGCTTGGGCATGGTCTGAATGAAAAGATTTACGAAAATGCGCTGACGGTTTTGTTCAAGCAAAACGGCATTGCGTTCGATCAACAGCGTGCCTTTCCGGTTTTATTTCGAAACGTCGAAGTCGGTCTGTTTATTCCAGATTTGATTGCATTTGGCTCAGTGATTATTGACACAAAAGTCATTGACCGAATCACCGACCATGAACGCGGGCAAATGTTGAATTATTTGCGCATCACAAAATTACGGGTCGGCTTGATTTTGAATTTCAAAAATGCGCGACTGGAATTCGAGCGCATCGTCTTATGATTTATGATCCGTGTTTATCTGTGTTCATCCGTGGTTGAAAAATTTTTACAATGAGCAAACCAATTCTCGAAATCAAAAATCTCTCGGCGGGCGTCGAGGGCAAACAAATTCTCAAGGGCGTCAGCCTCACCATCGGCGCGGGCGAAGTCCACGCCGTCATGGGACCGAACGGCTCCGGCAAAAGCACGCTCGCCGCAGTGCTCGCCGGACGCGACGGTTACGACGTGACCGGCGGCGAGGTGATTTACAATGGCAAGGATTTGCTCGATCTCGACCCCGAGGAACGCGCGCGCGAAGGTTTGTTCCTCGCGTTTCAGTATCCGGTCGAAATTCCCGGCGTGAACAGCACTTATTTTTTGAAGGCCGCGCTGAACGAAATCCGCAAATCGAAAGGCCAGTCGGAATTGGACGCGATTGAATTTCTGGAAATAGTGAAAGACAAAATCAAACTCCTCGAACTCAAGGACGATTTGCTCAAGCGCTCGGTCAACGAAGGTTTCTCCGGCGGCGAAAAAAAACGAAACGAAATTTTTCAGATGGCCGTGCTCGAACCGAAGCTGGCGATTCTGGACGAAACAGATTCCGGCCTCGACATTGACGCGCTGAAAATCGTTTCCAACGGCGTCAACAAATTGAAGACGAAGGAAAACGCGCAACTGGTCATCACGCATTATCAACGGTTGTTGAATTACATCGTGCCGGATTTTGTGCACGTTTTGGTTGATGGAAAGATTGTGAAGTCGGGCGGCAAAGAACTTGCATTGCAACTCGAAGCGCAAGGTTACGACTGGATTCTCAAGCATCTTTGATTAAATTGGCGATATGAATTTGACCGAAGACCAACGTCAGCGCGTCACAGCTTGGATTCTGGAAGGCGCAAAGCTTTCAGAAATCCAGAATCGGCTGTTGTCGGAATTCCAAGTGAAACTCACTTACATGGAAGTGCGGTTGCTCGTGGACGATTTGAAATTGACGCCGAAAGACCCGGAGCCGCCAAAAGTTGTTGCGCCGACGGAAGCAAAAATTTCTGATGAAAAAAAATCTCCGTTGACAGTTGAATCCGCGCCGGCACCCGGCGGCGTTTCCGTGAGCGTGGATCAAATCGCCAAGCCCGGCACAGTTGTCAGCGGCAAAGTCACGTTCAGCGATGGTCAAATCGCCGACTGGTATTTGGATCAAACCGGACGGCTCGGCCTCGTGCCTGCGCAGCAAGGTTACAAACCTTCGGCGGCGGACGTGCAGGAATTTCAAACTGCGTTGCAAGCCGAAATCGCAAAACTCGGTTTCTGATTTCTTGCCGCGACTCGGTGCGCTTGGCACATTGACCGGACATGCGCGAACGATTCCGGGTCTGGTTTGAAGGTCTCGAAACTTTTGTCCTCGAAGTCATTTTCGAGGAGCGTCGCGATTTCAAGGCGAACTTCACGCGTGGCTTGCTTTTTGGCGGCTCGAAAATTTTCCAAGTCGCCGTTAAAATCCGTCGCTGGCTTTACAACGTCCGCCTGCTGCGCGACAAAACGCTCGGCGTTCAAGTCATTGCCATTGGAAATCTCACCGTCGGCGGCACGGGCAAAACGCCGGTTGTGGAAAAATTCGCACGCGAACTTCGCGACGCCGGGCGCACCGTCGCCATTCTTTCGCGCGGCTACCGTTCCAAACCGCGCCCGCTGCATGAATTATTGATCAACAAAATTCTTTTTCGCGAAGATCAAACGCCGCCGCGCGTCGTGTCCGACGGCAAATCGCTGCTGCTGGATTCGGAAATGGCCGGCGACGAACCTTACATGCTCGCGTCCAATTTGCGCGACGTCATCGTGCTTGTGGACAAGGACCGCGTCAAAAGCGGACGTTATGCGATTGAAAAATTCGGCTGCGACACGCTTGTGCTCGACGACGGTTTTCAATACTGGGATTTGCGCGGTCGCCGGCACGATGTGGTTTTAATTGATCGCCAGCAGCCGTTTGGCAACGAACATTTGCTGCCGCGTGGCACGTTGCGCGAGCCGCCGTCGCATCTGGCGCGCGCCCACACCATTTTTATCACGAAGAGCGATGGCCAAAGCGCGGAACTTCGCCAGCGCATTGCTAAATTAAATTCCACCGCCGCCATCATCGAATGCGAACATCATCCGCTTTATCTCGAAGACGTTTTTACGGCCGAGCGTCAGGCGGTGGAATTTTTGCGCGGCAAAAAAGTCGCGTCGTTGAGCGGCATCGCGCAGCCGGAAAGTTTTGAGCAAAGCCTGGTCAAGCTCGGCGGCGAAGTGGTTTATTCCAAACGTTTCGCCGACCACCATCGTTTTTCGCAACAGGAAGTTTTGAACGCCATCAACCGCGCCAAAAAACGGCAGGCCGAAGTCATCATCACCACGCAAAAAGACGCCGTGCGTTTTCCGAAAATTGACCGGCGCGACCTGCCGATTTTTTTCATGCGTGTGGAAATCAAAATCGTCGCCGGCGCGAACGACTTTCAAGATTGCGTCCGCAAAATCTGCTTCCGTTGAAAATGGACACGTTGATTTACTGGTTCGCGCGCATGCTCGTCGCATTTTTGCAATCCATGCCGCTCGTCTGGGTTGCACGCCTCGGTCGCGCGTGCGGCGCGCTGGCGTATTGGATTGACGCGCCACGACGCCGCGTGGCGTGGAAAAATTTGACGATGTGTTTCGGCGACGAAAAATCGCCCGGCGAAATTCGCGCCATCGCCAAGGAAAATTTTCGCCGTCTCGGAGAAAATTATTGCTGCGCCGTCAAAACCGCCGCGATGAGTCCGCAGGAATTGAAACCGTATTTTGAATTCACCGGCGCGGAAAAAATCATGCCGCACGAAGCCGGTGCCGGACCGCAAAGCCGGGTTATTGCCATCGGCCATTTTGGAAATTTTGAACTTTACGCGCGTTTCGGCCAGTTCGTGCCTATTTTCAAATGCGCCACGACGTATCGCGCGTTGAAGCAGCCTGCGCTCAATCAGATCATGGTGTCTTTGCGCGCACGTTCCGGCTGCCGCTTTTTTGAACGGCGCACCGATGCCGCCGCGCTCAAAGCGGCGATGAGCGACACCGGATTGCTGCTCGGATTGCTCGCGGATCATCATGCCGGGCCAAACGGATTGCGCCTGCCGTTCCTCGGCCACGAATGTTCCACTTCCGCCGCGCCTGCGGTTTTTGCTTTGCGTTACAACTGTCCGCTGCACACCGCCATTTGTTATCGCGTCGGCCTGGCAAAATGGCGTATCGAAGGCGGCGATGAAATTTCCACGCGCGAAAATGGCCATGCCCGTTCGACCGCAGAAATCATGCGCGATGTGAACCGTGCACTTGAAATCGCCGTGCGACGTGATCCGGCAAATTGGTTTTGGGTTCATAAACGCTGGAAACCATTGAAAACAAAGGCTGGAATAGTGAGCCAAAACTGACGCATGAGTTCAGACCAAAAAAGAATTCTGATTCGCGGCGTTAACTGGATTGGTGACGCTGTGATGACCACGCCCGCGCTGATACGGCTGCGCGAAAAATTTCCCGGCGCGCACATCACGCTGCTCACGCCGGAAAAACTGCGCGAACTTTGGACAAATCATCCGGCGATTGACGAAATCATTTCAATCGCGCCGGGCGAAAATATTTTTACCATCGCAAAAAAATTGCGCGCAGAAAGTTTTGATCTTGCGCTCGTGCTGCCGAATTCACCGCGCTCAGCGATTGAAATTTTTCTCGCGGGAATTCCAAAACGAATCGGTTACGCGCGACCGTGGCGGAATTTCTTCCTGACGCAAGCCGTCACTCCGCGCGCCGACGCCGTGAAAATGCGGAAGCGTTCTGTCGGTGAAATTCGAAAACTCGTCGCGCAACCAGAAATTCAAATCGCAAATCGCAAATCACAAGCCGCAAATCCATCGGCGCATCAAATTCACGACTATTTGCATCTGGCCGCTGCGCTGGGCGCGAGTCCCGAACCGCTCGCGCCACAATTGTTCGTCACGCCGGAAGATATTAAAATAGTTGACAGCAGATTTTTGAGTCCACTTCGTTGTGGATGGGATAATGCCGGATTTGGCACACTGCCACTAATGGGCATCTGCCCAAGAGCAGAATATGGCCCAGCGAAGCGTTGGCCAATTGAGAATTTCGTTGAAGTAGTTCGTAAAATGAGGGAACACGGCAAATTTCAATGGTTACTTTTTGGCGGGAAAGCTGATATAGAATTTGGTTGGGAATTCAATCGTTTGGTGGGCGGTGGCGTGTGCAGTCTCGCCGGCAAAACTTCTTTGCGTGAACTTATGGCGTTGCTGAAACTTTGCCGCGTCCTTTTGACAAATGATACCGGCCCGATGCACGTCGCCGCCGCACTTGGAACACCGGTCGTCGCGATTTTCGGCAGCACGTCGCCGGAATTGACCGGGCCGATTTCTTCAAATGAATTGCGTCATCAAATTCTCAAATCCGACGCGCCGTGTTCGCCGTGTTTTTTGCGCGAGTGCCCGATTGACTTTCGCTGCATGAACGGCATCAGCGTCGAGCGAGTTGTTGAGGCCGTTTTACAATCTGTTTGAACCATCGCGGCACAAAGTCTTTGTGTCTTTGTGTCTTCGTGGTAATTTTTGCCCTGTGGAAACCGTCACCAAACTCACGAACGAACTTGTCGCGTCCTACGCGCGGCTGGGCGGCATCAATCATTTGGACGGGAAAAATCTGCCGTCCAAGCGCGCGATCACAGCCATCACGCAGGATTTGTTGCGGCTGTTGTTTCCCGGTTATTTCGACGAGAAGTTGATCCATTCGTCGGAAATCAAAACGGAAACGGCGGCGCTGCTGGATTCCGTCCTTGGAAAATTGGAGGACGAAATCCGCAAGAGCCTTGAATACAATCCGCCGCAAGATTTGCCAAAAAAAGAAATCACCAAGGCGGCGCACAACTTGACGGTGGAATTTCTCGGCAAGCTGCCGGACATCCGCGAAATTTTGAAAACGGATGTGACCGCCGCGTTTGACGGCGATCCCGCCGCGTTGAGCCGCGAAGAAATTTTGGTTTCATATCCGTTTGTCGAGGCGATTGCCGTTCAGCGTTTGGCGCACGAATTGTATTTGAAAAATGTCGCGCTCATCCCGCGCATCATGACGGAGTGGGCGCACTGGCGTTCGGGAATGGAAATTCATCCGGGCGCAAAAATTGGTTCACATTTTTTTGTGGATCATTGCACCGGCACGGTCGTCGGCGAGACGGCGGTCATCGGCAATCACGTGAAGATGTATCATAGCGTGACGCTGGGCGCAAAGTCCACGGCGGGCGGTCAGGCGTTGCGCGGCAAGAAACGGCATCCGACCATCGAGGACAACGTAACGATTTATCCGGGCGCGACGATTCTCGGCGGAGAAACAATCATCGGCGCGGGCAGCACGATTGGCGGCAATGTGTTCATCATGGACAGCGTCGCGCCAAATTCGCTGGTGATTTACGACGGCCTCGATATGCGAGTGTTAAGCAAGACGGACAAAAAAACGGCAGTGGATTTTCAGATTTGAATACAAACTGAGTTATCATGTCTCTAATAATTACACTGCACGGCCAAGAAGGAATTGTCATGGCTAGCGATAGCCGGCTAACTTTTACAAACACTAATGATGTCAACGGACAAAAAGTGATTAACTTTGGAGTTTCCCAGAGCGATACAAGTTACAAGACTTTTTTGGGTAAAGGAAATATCGGAATATCTACATTTGGCACTGCAACGATTAAAGGCTCACCTATTAGAGCCACTGCGGATACTATGCGTTTTCAGATTCGAGGAAAAACTGTCGGCGGACCGATTGATGTCTTGGTTATCAAACCAACGGAAGCATTTTGGATTTCTAGGAAAACTCTTCAAAAAAGAGAGTCAATCTAAAGTCGTAGCAAACTTTCTGGCAGCGCAATTTATTTTTATGGCACAGTGATTGAATAAATTTTGCCGTTCATCATAATCGCATAAACTTGTCCGTCTTGATCTTCGGCGAAGCTGTTGATGTTTCCCGGCTGTTGGAGCAACGTGCCGTGCTCGGTGACTTTGTGCGCGTCGCGGTCGTAGCGCAAACCCCATATTGTTCCGAGGCTGTTGTCGCCGTAAATATAAACGCCGTCGAGCGACGGATATTTTTCCCCGCGATAAACGTAGCCGCCGATCACGCAAAGCCCGATGCTGTGGTCGGGAAACATCGCCTCCGGTTGGAGATTCGGCTTGTGCGGATATTCGATGATGGGATCAATATATTGCGCGCCGGATGGTCCGGGTTTGAAATGGTGCATTCCCTCGCGGACGTTCCAGCCGTAATCGCCGCCTTTCGTCACAAGGTCAACTTCTTCCCACAAATCCTGCCCAACATCGCCGACCCACAAATCGCCGGTCTGACGGTCAAAACTGTATCGCCACGGATTGCGCAAGCCGTAGGCAAAAATTTCCTTGCGCGTGCTGCTGTCGCCTCGTTCCGGCTCGTGGACAAACGGATTGTCCGAAGGAATGCCGTATTGCAAATCGTGCCGGCCAATGTGTGCGCGCGAGTTGACATCAATACGCAACATTTTCGCGAGCAGAGTCGAACAATTTTGCCCGCTGCCAAACGGATCGCCGCCAAGACCACCGTCGCCGAGGCCGAGATAAAGATAACCGTCGGGACCAAAACACAATTCGCCGCCTTTGTGATTCCAGAACGGCTGCTGCACTTCCAAAATAATTCGCTCGGAACTCATGTCCGCCTTGTCCGGGTCGGTCGCGGAGACTTTGAATTCGCTGACGACGCTGCGAAATGGATAATTCTGCGGCTTCAGATTTTGGTCCACCGGATTTTTCTGCGTGTAATAAATGTAAAACAGGCCGTTCGTTTTGAAACCCGGATGAAACGCGATGCTCAACAAGCCGTCCTCGTTTTCAAAATAAGGATGGCGATCCACGATATTCAAAAATTCCTTCGCGTCGCCGCCGTCCGAACCTTTTTTGACGACGAGAATCTGTCCGGCCTGGCCGACGACAAAGAACCGCCCCGAACCGTCCGGCGCTTCGCTCATCCAAACCGGGCGGTCAATCTGCAGATTCGGAAAAACCTGTTTGAGTTCGATTTTCGGCAGCGATTGCGCCGCCGCGATGCCGGTGATAACCAACGAACAGAAAATGGACGCCAATAAGAACGAAAGTTTTTTCATAATTTCAAAACGAAAACGAAATTGAGACAAAATGTAAAGCGCGGCGTTCAGAAATTTTCAAATCGCAACGCGATTTTTTTATGTTAGAATGAACGCCGAAGCAATTGAAAGCTCTTGTCTCAACATCGAATTCACGAACCGAACGGGTTTTTCTCGTCGGCGTCGAACTAAAAACTCGCGACCGCGCCGAACTCCGTGAATCGCTCGACGAACTTGCCGAACTCGCGCAGACCGCCGGAGCGGAAGTCGTGAGCGACGGAATTCAGAAAATGGAATCACTGAACGCCGCGACTTTCATCGGCAAAGGCAAAGCCGAGGAATTTTCAAAATTTTGCGAAGCGAACGACGTAGACACGGTGATTTTCGACGACGAACTTTCGCCCGCGCAAAGCCGCAACCTCGAAAAAATCTTCGAGTGCAAGATTCTCGACCGCACCGCGCTCATCCTCGACATCTTCGCACAACGCGCACGCACGCGCGAAGGCAAAATGCAAATTGAGTTGGCGCAACTCCAGCATTTGCTCCCGCGACTCACAAAATTCTGGGGTCACCTATCGCGTCAGGCCGGCGGCATCGGCATGCGCGGCGGCGAAGGCGAATCGCAGCTCGAAGCCGACCGCCGGAAAGTGGGCGAGCGCATTGATAAAATTGAAAGCGAACTCGACAAAGTCCGCCGCCAACGCGCGACGCAGCGCGCCGGACGCCAGCGCAGCAACTGGCCGCTTGCCTCAATCGTCGGTTACACCAACGCGGGAAAATCCACATTGCTCAACGCGCTCACCGGCTCGGACGTTTTGGCAAAGGATATTTTATTTGCGACACTCGACCCGACGACGCGGCGATTGAAATTGCCGACGAACCAGAATGTTTTGCTCACGGACACCGTCGGCTTCATCAAAAAATTGCCGCACGGGCTCGTCGAGGCGTTCAAGGCGACGCTCGAAGAAGTTGTGCAGGCGGATTTGCTTTTGCACGTCGTTGACATCAGCCATCCGCAGGCCGAGGAACAGATTGCAGCCGTGAATTCCGTTCTGAAAGAAATCGGCGCGGAAGGAAAACCTGTGCTGATGATTTTCAACAAAATGGACAAACTGAACGGCAGCGCGCTAAACGGTCTTCGGGAAAAATTTCCGCACGAAGTTGAAATTTCCGCTGCGACGGGCGAAGGTGTTTCAAATCTGCTCGCCGAACTTGGGACGCAATTGCGCCCGACGCGCGAATTTCTGGAATTGAAAATTCCGCACGAGCAATCCGCCGTCATCGCACGGTTGCACAAGGTCGGACAAATCATCGAACGCCGTTACAACGGCAAGACTGCGAAATTCAAAGCGCGCATTCCGCCGCAACATCACGGCGAATTCGCACCGTTTATCGTGCGGACAAATTTTAATTCTTAATCAATATTCTTAACTTCAATCTCAACGCCGCCCAGCCAGCTTGCCAGCAAGTTGTAAATCGCGGCAAAAATTACGAAAAAGACAAACCCAAAAATGCCCATCAAAACCGGCATGAAAAGATAAACGAAGCCAATTATTCTTAATTGCGGGGTGCCGAAGACAATCATGGGAACGGCGATAACGCTGTAAATAAAGCCCATCAAGACATAAAGCGCGGTCATTATCTTGCTGGATTGCAGAATCGAGATTCGAATCATTTGTTTCTTCATGGTTTTATCGGGTTGAGGTTTGTTTGTTGGACTTCATAAACAGCGTTTCAGAATTTTTGAATCGAGTCAATGACTTGCCGCCACACGATTTGTCTGTATATTTCGGTCGCATCGCAAAACTTTATGTCTCAAACCGGCCGCCAATCTTTGAACACCAGCAACGTTCTGTGTGTCATCATGGGCGGTGGCCAGGGCACGCGGCTGTTTCCGCTGACGAAA
This sequence comes from Verrucomicrobiia bacterium, assembly GCA_036501565.1. Classification (GTDB taxonomy): domain Bacteria; phylum Verrucomicrobiota; class Verrucomicrobiia; order Limisphaerales; family UBA11358; genus UBA11358. The sequence continues at coordinate 8,089 of DASYAA010000041.1, read as the reverse complement.
GACCGCGCGAAACCCGCCGTGCCGCTTGCCGGAAAATATCGCCTCGTGGATATTCCGATTTCCAATTGCATCAATTCCGGCTTCCGGCGCATTTACGTTTTGACGCAATTCAATTCCACGTCGCTGCACGGGCACATTTCGCGGACTTATAAATTCGATCAGTTCACCAGCGGCTTCGTGGAAATTCTCGCGGCGCAACAGACGCTCACCAACACGTCGTGGTATGAAGGCACCGCCGACGCCGTCCGAAAAAACCTGACGCACTTTCTTAATCACGATTTCGATTACCTCGTCATTTTGAGCGGCGACCAGTTGTATCGAATGGATTACCGCCAGATGATTGATCAGCACGTCGAAACCGGCGCGGACATCACCGTCGCCACGATTCCTGTCGGGCGAAACGAAGCGAAATCGTTTGGCATCATGCAAATCGCCGAGGACCGGCACATCACGCGTTTCGAGGAAAAGCCAAAAGACCCCGCGTTGCTCGACTCCCTGCACCTGCCGCAGGCGTGGTTGAAAAAATTGGGCGTCAAGGACGACGATGAAAAATTTCTCGCCTCGATGGGCATTTACGTTTTCAACCGCGCGTTGATTGAGGGATTGCTCGACAATCCGCTGTCCGATTTCGGCAAACATATCATTCCATACGCCATCAATACGAACCGCGTTTTCTCCTATGTTTTCCAAGGCTATTGGGAAGACATCGGAACGATCCGTTCTTTTTTTGATGCAAATCTGGATTTGGTTTCCGAATTGCCGCGCTTTAATTTTTTCGACATGAGCGCGCCGATTTTTTCGCGTCCGCGCTATTTGCCCGGCTCAAAAATCAACGGAGCGCACATCGAGCATGCGCTCGTCACCGACGGCTGCATCATCAATCAGGCGAACATCAAGAACACAATCGTCGGCTTGCGAACATTTGTCGGCGCGGGAACGGAATTGAACCGAGTCATCATTCTCGGCTGCGATGATTACGAAAATCAGGAATCCATCCTGAAACACGAACGCGAAGGCAAGCCACGCATTGGCATCGGCGCGCATTGCAAAATCGAAAACGCCATCATTGATAAAAACGCGCGCATCGGAAACAATGTGACGATTTCGCCCGCCGGAAAACCCGAAAGCGTTGACCACGAGCTTTACTTCATCCGCGACGGCATCGTCATCATTCCTAAAAATGCCCTCATTCCGCACGGAACGGTGATTTGATTTGACGGAAACCGACGCGGATTTTCATTTCCTGTCTGCTCCGACTTTCCTGATTCGTTTCTTGGAAGCTTGACGGTTATTTAATTTAGCGGGTTTGCTTTTCGCCTTCACCCGCGCCGCGTCGCCCCAAAGTCCTTCCAGATCGTAACGCTCGCGCGCGTCCTGCCGCATGACGTGGACAATCACGTCGAAAAAATCCAGCACCACCCACGCGCCCTGCATCGAACCGTCCTTGCGCATCGGTCGCAAATCGTAATCATCGCGCAGCCGGTCGGTGATCTCATCCACGATGGCGCGCAAATGCGGCTCGCTCGTGCCGGACGCGATGACAAAATAATCCGTGACCGACGACAAATCGCGCACGTCGAGGATGACAGTGTTCTCCGCCTTTTTGTTGTCCGCAAAATCGCGGCAAAGCTGCGCCAGTTTTTTTGAATCCATAGTTGCAGGGAAAATTTAACCACAGATGGGCACGGATGGACACGGATAAAATTCAAACGTAAAGTTTTGCGGCGCGAATCGCTTCGGCCACGAACAACGGCACAAGATTTTCAATCGGCAATCCGGCCTTCACTCGCGCGCGGATTTGCGACGATGAAATTTCAACTGGAAAGCCTTTCAAAATTCTTCCGCGAAATGGGTTTGGAAATTCCACCGTTGATTCGCCCAGACGAGGAACGGCCACAAATTCCGCCAGTTTCGCCAGTTCGTTCGCCTCACGCCATTCGTTCAATTTGGAAATGTTATCCGCGCCGATAAGATAAAACAATTTTGCCGCTGGAAATCTTTTTGCGTAATCACGCAAAGTTTCAATTGAATAAGAAATTCCGCCGCGCCGGATTTCCTGTTCGTCAATTTCGCAATTCGTTTTGCCCGCGAGCGCGAGCCGGAGCGTTTGCAAGCGGATTTCCGCCGGAGAAATTTCGTTTTCAGATTTGAACGGCGATTGTGCCGCTGGAACAAAAAATAATTTGTCCAAGCCGAGTTCTTCAATCGCCACCTGCGCAACGAGCAAGTGGCCGAGGTGAACCGGATCGAACGAGCCGCCGAAAATGCCGAGTTTCATTCTGCCGCAAAGGATTGCCTTTGCGCGCGAAATGGTAAATCGTAAATCGCATATCGTAAATTCAAATGACGCGACATTGTCACAACTGCGGCGAGCCATGGACGCTTCCTGGAAATCCGGGTCGCGGTGAGACCTGCATGAAATGCCGCGCGGATTTGCGCGTGTGTCTGAACTGCGCGCATTACGATCCGCGCGTCGCGCAGCAATGTCGTGAGCGTCGCGCAGAGCCGATTTTGGAAAAGGCCGTCGGGAATTTTTGCGAGTATTTTGAATTCGCCAAACGCGAATGGACGCCGAAATCGGAAATCAATTCGCGCGAAGCCTTGGCGCGCGACAAATTGAAAAAATTGCTTGGCGACTAACATTGGAATTGGTGCTTTACTGCCAGTAAAGTCAACCCCAGCCCAGATAAGAGATATGAAATTTCTCCAGCTTGACCTCATCATCAGCACTGGAAAGATGCAGCAACGGTTTCCCGCCATAAAAGGAAGCCCATTGTGAGAAAGTGCTCTTGGCACCAAGGATGTAATCGCATTGAGACAAGGCATTGAGGTCGGACACCGGTGATTTCGTCCCAAAACCGACCGCCAATCCTAAAAATTCTTCCGTTGTGCGCGGTTCATCGCTGCATACAAGGAAGGCAACCTTGCGCCCGGGAAAATGCGAGGCCAACTCCCGCATCCATACCGCGTAGCGCTCTGTCGTGAAAAAATATTTGCCGCCTTTCCACCCGCGATAATCGCCGTGCCGAATGTGAACCCCCACAACGATGTCCGAGTTGCGTCGCAACGTTTCGACCGCCTCGCTGCTTGCGCGTTCCAAGGATTCGATTGGGGAAAAATAATCCCGAATCTTTTGCGCGTGGCGTTCAACCAGTTTTGGCGCGCGGAACTTCCAGGTATGAATGAAAATTATTCGCGCGCCGCCGGTCTGATTTTCAAATGATTCTCTTTCAAGATTTGATCCGATGTCGCCGGGCATTTCGCGCAACAGGATGGTGGAATTTTTTAGAAATGGAATTCGCCGGTGTTGCCGGGCGGCAAAACGAAAGACGTGGTTTAAAACTCTAGTTTTGCGGAGGATGCCCGCCAGTCCGGGAATCATATCGAACCGGCTTCTTTTTTTTGCAACCGGGTAACGACAATAAATATCCGAGCGCGTCGTTTTGAAAAATTCCGCATAGGAATGAAAGGCAACATTGGAAACCTGCCAGCCGCATTCCTCGGCCAAAGCAATGGCATTTGCAAAAAGAATCAGGCGATTGGATAGCCGGCCTGTGCGAAAGGAAATAATAATTTTTTTGGGATTGGCCATGCGAAACTCAATTTTTTGGTAAAGATCGCGCCAGAATGTATCGTGGCGTGAGCATACGCTGGGCAAACGAAAATTATCAAGGCAAAATCAAGCCGCAGTGATGTAATTCTACTGTTCAAAATTGGGAGCATTGACTAATTTCCAGCATGAAAATCACCGCAAAAATTCCTGCGGGTTGCGGGCAAAAAAAGCGTGACACGCGCGCAAAAATGCAAACGTTCATGAAAAACGAATTATGTTTATCATCAGGTATCGGCAGGAGCGCATGGCTGGACGATTTCAGCAATCTAGGCTCTAAACCAAGAATGATTTTTGCATCTAAAAATTCGCCTGTCCGCCAAATTCTGGTCATCAACATGAGTCACATCGGCGGAGTGCTTTTGATGACGCCCGCGCTGGAACTTCTGCGCAAACTTTATCCGGCTGCTGAAATTTCCGCGCTCGTGCGCGACGACGCCGGAATGGTTTTGCAGGGCAATCCGTTGGTTGCACATATTTACACGGATGGAAAAATCACGAGCAATCAGAAAATGCATTTGCGAACTAAAGCCTCATTCCGACAACGGCTCAAACAAATTCCAAGGGGATTGAAATTGCTGACCGCTTTGCGGCGCAAACGGTTTGATCTGGCGGTGCATTTTACGGACAGCGACCGCGGCGCATTTTGCACTTTTTTAAGCGGCGCGCGGCAACGGGTTGGCTGGCGTGCGCGCAGCGGATTTTGGACCAAGAATTGTTTTTACACCCATCTTTGTCCACACCCTGAAAAGCCCGAACACAAAGTGTTGGAAAATTTCCATATGGTTTGCCATCTCGCGACCTTGCCGACCGAAGCCGGATTGAACCCCGGTCCGCTCGCGTTCAATCCCGTCGCGGAGGATTTATCATGGGCGCAAACACAGTGGCAAACGTGGGACAGCGGCAACAATCTGCGGGTGGTCGTTCACCCCGTTTCACGCGTGCTTTACAAATGCTGGGAACCGGAAAAATGGACGGCACTCATTGAAAAGATTCAAAACGATTTCAATGCAACCGTGCTCGTGACTTCGGGGCCTGAAGCAAAGGAAATTAAAATAGGCGCGCAAATCGCAAACGCCTGCCAAAGAAAAATTCATGCACGGCTCGGTGATTTAAGTTTAGGACAACTGGCCGCGCTCATCCGTCATGCTGATTTGTTTTTGGGAGTTGACACCGCGCCAATGCACATTGCGGCTGCTGTGGGTGCGCGGGTGATTGCAATATTTGGCCCATCAAACGATGAAGTATGGTCACCGTGGGGAGCGGGACATCGCGTTATCCGTCGTCCATGCCCTTGCTTGAAATCCGGCGTGCGCCGCTGCCAAGAATATCATGGCATGGATTGTTTGAAGGAACTGACAGTTGAGGAAGTGTATTGCGCAGCAAAAGATGTCCTGCAAAAATAACGCATGAAAGTCAGCGGATTCACTTTTTTGCGCAACGGGCGGAAGCTCGGTTATCCGTTTGTCGAATCCATTCGCTCGGTTTTACCGCTGGTGGATGAATTTGTCATCGCGCTCGGCCCGTGCGACGACGACACGGAAAAAATGTTGCGCGAAATCGGCGATGCAAAAATCAAAATCGTTCCCACACAATGGAATGAAAAAATGCGGAGCGATTACAGCATCAAGGGTTTTGTCTACGGCCAGCAAAAATCCATCGCGCTGTTCAATTGCACCGGTGACTGGGCGTTTTATCTCGAAGGCGATGAAGTGGTTCACGAAAATGATTTGCCGAAAATCCGCGCCGCGATGGAAAAACACCTCGACGACTCGCGCGTCGAAGCACTCGCGTTCGACTATCTGCATTTTTATGGCAATGCGAATACCTACGCATGGTCGCCACGCTGGTATCGCTCCGAAGTCCGCATTTTGCGCAACACGATTCCGGCGTGGGGGCCGAAGGGACTTTTTTTTGCCGTGCTGGATTCGCAATTGCGATCGCGCTACCCGCGCGCCGCGCACACGGGCGCGACGATTTACCATTACGGCTGGGTGCGGAGCGAAGCAGAGATGACGGCGAAATTTTCTGACGCCCACAATCACTGGCGCGGAAAACAATCCCGGGCGATCCAATACAACCAGATTGATCCCGCCGTGCTGCGACTGTTTGACGGGACGCATCCGCAGGCCGTGCGTGACTGGCTGCCAAAGGCGGAAGGAATATTTCAGGCCGATCCAAACCACAAATTAAGCCCGCGCGAAAAGAAACACCGTTTCATGTTGATGCTGGAAAAACGGTTCGGTTTCCGGTTCAACAAGAAACACTACCGTTCGGTGGCTTGAATGGAACGCGCCCTTTCGGACAAACCAGATCGAAGCCGATACTTCGTCCAACCGGAGTATGAGTCCATCTTGTTGGCCAATCATTTGACGGGCGCGAAAGACTTCCTGTCCCTGGCCGGCGGCACGGTTGTGCGATCAATGCCCGGCCGGACAACGCGGCGCATCGAACTTAATTTGCCCGACGGTTCAAAGCTGGCCGCCTACTTGAAATGCTGCGAATACAAACTGCCATGGCCGAAACACTGGCTGGGTTTGAGTAGCGATGCGGAAAATGGATTGGAATCCCTGAACGAATGGCGGCAAATCTTGGCGCTGCGCAAATTAGGTTTTCGCACCGCCGCGCCCATCGCCGTCGGCTGGCGGCAGGTTGGAAACAAGATTTGCAGTTTTGTAATGAGCGCCGAAATTTTTGGCGCAGTGTCGGGCTATGACTTTTGGGCGGCGAGCAACGATACCAAACGGCGTAATTTCATCCCGCAACTTGCTGACCTGACGCGGCGATTTCATCAGACGGGCTTCATTCACAAGGATTTTTATCTCGGCCACATTTTCGTGGCGGAACGGGATGACGAATTGGAATTGACCTTGATTGATTTGCAGCGGGTTTTGGGACCGTGCAAATTTCGCACGCGCTGGCTGGTCAAGGATTTCGGTTCCATGTTGTTCGCGCTGCAAAAAGCCGGGGCGAAACGCGCCACACAACTGCGGTTTTTCAAACTCTATAAGGGCAAGCAAAGGTTGGGCGCGACGGAGAAAAAATTTCTACGGAAATCCATGAAACGGGCGGAGTGGCTGCATGGCCGGAAGCCGAAACATGGCGAACCGGACTCGGAGTAATCTTCAGTGGCCGGGAGAAAAATCAAGTCCGGTCTATTTTTTCAAAACAGGCATACCAGTTGATGGAAGCATATTTCCGCAGACCTTTGGTTTCCACCAGCCGGAGTCCGGCGCGTTGCGCCTCGCGGCCAAGCTGCCAATGCGTAATAGGGCGTCCGTTCTGTTGCCGCCCGAAACAGGTTCTCTGAATGAATTTTCGCAGCGCGGTGGCACTCAATAGATGATGAAATGAAACCAGCACCCAGCGGCGCGTCACCCGCGCGGCCTCAGCCAGCATCCGCTCGCGAACCAGCGGATCAGCCTGATGATGCAGGATGCGCCAGATGATGATGCAGTCGAAGAAATTGTCCTCGAACGGAAGTTTTTCGAGGTCGGCTTCCAGAAAACGCATCACGTTCGGATTGCCCGCCGCCTCCTTTCTGGCCACGTCAATCATGTGAGGAGAAACATCTCCGCCTGTGTATTGGAAACCCAGTTTGGTGATGTTGTCAATCATACGCCCCGTGCCGCAGGGCAAATCGAGGACTTGCGCCTTGGGCGGCAACTTGCCCAGCCATTCCTTGATGATGGCATCTTCGCGGCGGCTTCTGGAATTATTGAGCAGGTTGCGGGATTGCCGATAGCGCGCCGCGCTTTCGGCGGATTGCCAGGCTTGCTTGGCCCGTTCGGCATGGGCTTCTCCGCCTAAAAGAAATTCTTTATCCGGCGTTTTATTGTCCATTTTTAAAAATTATCAAAAATTTCGGCGTCACAGCAACTTGTTCCGCATTTTGCAAAGCTGCCGATAAACGGAAAGATTGTAGAAACGGCTCAAACGCCTTCTCATTTTAATCCCGTGAAAATCATTTTCCAATGAAACAGATTCTTCCATCGGATTGACGCCGGCCTGCTCACAAAGTTTCGGAAAAATTTCATTTTTAGCAAATTCGTATAATTCAATATCGAACCGGTTGTTTTCCCGCGCCAATTCCATCAATTGCGGATCGGCCTCAATGGATTTTTTTATGGTGTTATCAGCGGCGACCCGGCTTTTTTGATACTGTAGATTCAATTTGCCGGGATAAATATGTTTCAAGACATTCAGCGAAAGATCGAATTTTTCGGTCAAGCCCACAAAAGAACATTTTTCCAGATAATATTTTGCCTTGTCCAAATTCCTTTCGCCCGCCATCAATTTTACCTGGAGATTTTCCAGCTCGCCATCCGTGCGCAAAGCGTCGGCAAATCCCGGAGCCGGTCTGCTTTGTTTGCGGTTGACGATGGTGCGCTCCTGAAATTGGGACAAAACCCGCGCAACCGGTTCGCGCAGGAACGTGATGTGAAACGGATTCGGCACTGACAACGCCAGTGGATTTAC
>DASYAA010000040.1:0-7497 GCA_036501565.1 Verrucomicrobiia bacterium | reverse complement strand
CAACATCTCGTTGAGCATCGTGTCGGTGAGACCTTCGATTTTGGCCACGCCGTCGCCGATTTCGCGGATGGTGCCGACGTTTTGTTTCGCCGTCGCGATTTTTGCGCCGCTGATTTGCGCTTCAATTTCCTGCAATAAGTTGCTCATAAAATTTCGTTAAAAACTTTCTTCCAATTTTTCCAGACGCATTTTCACGCTGCCATCGTAAAGATCGCTGCCGACCTGAATCCGCAAACCGCCGATGAGCGCCGGATTCTGCGCGAACGAAATGCTCACGCCCGCGCCGTATTTCTTTTTGATCTCGTTGGTCACGTCCGACTGCAGATCAGCGGGCAAAGCCGTCGCGCTCTCGACACGCGCCGCGTGCTGCTCCAGATCCATTTTCACCAAACGATGCAGCCGCGACAAAATCTCGACGTAGCCGCGCGGTTTTTGATCGGTCAACAATTTGACCGTCTGCCGGACGCGGTTTTCGTCCAATAAATCATTGGCATGGCAACTACGGAACAGTTGCCGGGCGTCGCGCTGTGCTTGTTTGGAAATTTTCATTTATTTTTCACCGCCGAGGCGCAGAGTTTCAAATTCAATTTTTGTTTTCTCTGCGGCTCTGCGGTTCAAATTCTTCAAGCGGCCAATTGTTTCTCGGTTTCTTCCGCGAGCCGTTTTTGATCGTCCGCCGTGAGGATTTTTCCGGTGACGGTCGAGGTCGTCTGCACGACGAGCCGTCCAACTTCGCGCTTCAACGTCGCAAGCATCTGCGCGTGTTCCTGCGCGGCGGCTTCGCGAGCTTTGACGACGATTTGTTCGGCGGATGCAATTGCCTTTTGCGTTTCCTGTTCGCGCACGCGCGCGGCGGCTTGACGCGCGTCGTCAATCAACTTGTTCGCCTGATCGCCGGCATCGGCGAGGATTTTTTGGCGATCAGCCTCCGTTTTCGCAACGTCGGCTTTTATTTTTTCCGCGTTGGCGAGCGCCTCGGCGATTTTTTCGCGTCGCGCATTCAGCATGGTGAAAATCGGCTTGTAGGCAAAATACCAAAGCACGGCAAAGACGACGGAAAAGCTGATGGTCTGCATCAGCAGAATTTTCCATTGAATTCCAAGTTCGCTCATAAACGAAATTATTTAATGAGGAACCATGCGAAGATTGCCCACGCTTCGGCGAGCGCCATGCCGATGAACATGAATACCAAAATTTTGCCGAACATTCCGGGATTGCGCGCCATCGCGGTCAAACCGCCGGCGGTCGCAACGCCGATACCGATGGCCGCGCCACCGAAGGCAAGGCCGACGTGGATATTGCCATGTAACGTCTCAGTCGCTTGTGCAAGCATCATAATTTTCTTTCTTTTGGTTTTGGTTGTCGCTCCAACTTTTCGCCGGAGCAAATTCAAAAATTTAATGGCCGTGTTCTTCGTCCGTGTGCATACAAAGCGTGCCGACAAATGCGACGACCAGCAATGCGAACACAAATGCCTGCACGAGGCAGACGAATGTTTCGTAAAAATAAGTGCAAATTGAAAGCAACAAACCCAATGCAAAATTATTTGCATGAAATGTCATGTCTAAAATGCTTTCACCGGCAAAAATATTTCCATAAAGCCGCATCGCCAGCGAAACCGGCCGCGCGAACATGATGGAAACTACTTCCATAAAGCCGATAAAGATAAACAACGCGAGGAACAACGGATAAATCCATTTGTTCGTTTCAATTTTAACGCCAAAAATGTGTTTGATGAGGCCGAAAAATCCGTTGTAGCGAACTGCCCAATACAAACTCATAATTAAAAAGATGGCGGACATCGCAATTGTCAAATTTGCATCCGTTGTCGGGGGGCGAAAATACGGCGTGAATGTTCCGTCCGGCGAAGTTTTTCCAATGCTGCCGACGCCCGGAATCAAATCCGTAAAATTTGCCATGACGATGAAAATGAAAAATGTCGTCGCGAATGGAAAAACCCAGCGCGTCACGCGTTTGTCCAAAATGTCGCCAATCAGTCCGTCCCAAAGTTCCACGAGCGATTCCAAAACGTTTTGCATTCCGCTTGGAATTTCCTTGATATTTTTCCGCGTGGTTGAGCGAACAATAATTAAAATCACTCCCGCAACAATCCATGTGCAAATCATCGAATTTGTTATCGGCAAATCAATTCCCGGAATTGTATAAATCGCTGGCGGAGCCGACGGAACAACTGCTTCCGTTTCGGCTGGAGCCGATTGCGCGTTTGCCGTCGCCAAAAAAATGGCGGCGAGAAATGCGAGAACGAAAATAATTTTCCAGAGTCGCTTCACTTCAAAAAAATTGTTTCAGACGACACCGCTGGCAGTTAAGACAAGCCAATAGTGCTTCCGAGAAAATGAAGTCTGCCTCATCGTGAAAAATTTCACAAGCGTTTTTTTGAAAAATTTTGACCGGTAAACTCTTCAAAACCGCCAATCATTCTGCAGTTCTTCAGGCCTACAGCCTTTTTCGCGCAACGCCCGCAAACTCAAGGAATCATGCCGCTTGGCCAGCCGCCCGCCTTTTTCATCCAGCATCAAGTCGCAATGAAAAAAATCCGGCACGGCCAAACGGAGCGCGCGATAAAGCAAAATCTGCCGCGCCGTGCTGACGAGCAAATCCGCGCCACGCACGACTTCGGAAATTTCCATCGCCGCGTCGTCCGCGACACAAGCGAGTTGATACGCCGGAACGTCGTCGTGCCGCCAGACGACAAAGTCGCCGAAATCTTTTCCAGCGACAAATTTTTGTTCGCCGAAATTTCCGTCAACGAAAGAAATCGTCTCGCCGTCAGGAATGCGAAAACGCCAGTTGAATTTAGCAGACGGGAAATTGGAATTGGCAGATGGAAATGTTGTCCTGCAAGTGCCGGGATAAATCGGCTCGTCGCCTTCCGCGTGCGGCGCGGTCGCGGCCTGCTGGATGTCTTTGCGTGAACAGGTGCAGGGGTAAATGAAATTTCCGGCGCGCAATTTTTCCAGCGTGGCGCGATAGAAATTCATCCGCTCGCTTTGATTGTAAGGTGCGAATTTTCCGCCAACGTCAGGACCTTCGCTCCATCCAAAACCGAACCAGCGCAAGTCTTCGAGCATCGCGCCGACAAATTCCATTTTGAAACGCGTGGAGTCCAAATCTTCGTTCCGCAAAATCAAAGCGCCGCCATTTTCCTTTGCGCGTTGTTGCGCGATCCAAAAGGTTTTTGCGTGGCCGAGATGCAAAAATCCCGTCGGCGATGGCGCAATTCGCCCCCGGTAAATATGCAGATTAGTCAATGAGCCGCTTGGTGAGATTGCCATACGCATCAATCCGGCGGTCGCGCAGGAACGGCCAATGCGTGCGCGTCACGTCCACTTTGGCGAGGTCAACGGGCACGATTAAAATTTCTTCCTTGTCCGCCGAGGCTTTGGCGAGAATTTCACCGGAAGTTCCGGCCACGAAACTTTGCCCCCAGAATTCAATGCCGTCGCCGCGCACGCCGGAAATTTTTTCGTGGCCGACGCGGTTCGGCACGGCGACGAAGCAGCCGTTGGCGATGGCGTGGCTGCGTTGAATCGTTTCCCACGCGCCGTGCTGGCGTTCGCCGTATTCTTTTTTCTCGCCCGGATGCCAGCCGATGGCAGTCGGATAAAAAAGAATTTGCGCGCCTTGCATTGCGGTCAGCCGCGCGGCTTCGGGATACCATTGATCCCAGCAGATCAGCACGCCGATTTTTCCGAATTTGGTCTGCCACGTTTTGAAACCCAAATCGCCGGGCGTGAAATAAAATTTTTCGTAAAACAGCGGGTCGTCGGGAATGTGCATCTTGCGGTAGATGCCGAGCAGTGAACCGTCGGCGTCAATAATTGCGGCGGTGTTGTGATAAACTCCGGCGGCGCGTTTCTCGAACAGCGACGCGATTATGACGACCTTGTGTTTCTTCGCGAGTTTGCAAAACGCTTCGGTACTTGGGCCGGGAATTTTTTCGGCCAGCTCAAAATTTTTATGGTCTTCGCTCTGGCAGAAATACTGCGAGCGAAACAGTTCCTGCGTGCAGATTATGTTTGCGCCTTTTTTCGCAGCGCGTTCGGCGAGCGAAATTGTTTTCTTCAAGTTCGCATCCGTGTCGGGTGAGCAGGCGGCTTGAATCAGTCCGAGTTTAACGACGGCGGCGCGTTTCATTTTTTTTGATTTGTTCGCGAAGGCGCGCGGTTTCTTCAAGGATGATGGTTTTGCCGTGCGCATCTTCGACGGCGGCGCGGGGAGTTTCCTGGCCGAAAAGTTCGCGGATAAATTTGCCGAGCGTCTCATTGGTCGGCCCGTAGCCGCTGTGGTAGATGTAATACTCAAGGTCATACATCAACAGGTCGGCGGTCGCGTAACGGCGCGCCGGGTCACGGGCGAGGCAGTGATGCAGGATGTCGTTGAGCTTGTCGTCAATGCGCGGGTCGAGCGCGCGAAAATCGGGACTCGGCTGGGTCATGATGCGATGCCGCGATTCCTCCGCCGTCGCGCCTTTGAAGATATTTTTGCCGAGCAACAAGTTTGACAGCACCACGCCGACGGAAAAAATATCGGAACGTTTGTCGGTGACTTGGAAATCGGCCTGTTCGGGACTCATGTAATCGGCCTTGCCGGCGACGACTTCGCCTTCTTGATCGGTCAAGAATCCGCGCGCCTTTGCAATGCCGAAATCCGTCAGCTTCACGTCGCCTTCGAACGCGATCATGACGTTCTTGAAACTGATGTCACGATGGACGATGCCGAGCGGTTTGCCGTCTTTGTCGGCTTTGGCGTGAGCGTAGGCCAGCCCGCGCGTAACGCGACTGGTGATGAAGACGGCGAGTTCCTTCGGCAACACTTTTTTCTTGTCGGCAAGCTGACGGGTAAACTGCTCCAGATTTACGCCGCGGATTAATTCCATAGAAATGAACCAGACGCTGTTGGCCTCGCCGAGATGATAAGTCTGAACAATGTTCGTGTGAATCAAGTCGGCGACGAGTTTGGCCTCGCCGATGAAGTTATCAATGAACATCTTCTGGCTCGCGAAACTGGGACGAATGATCTTGATGGCCACGCGCTTGACGAAATTGCGCGCGCCATGCTGCTCGGCTTCATACACGATGCCCATGCCGCCCTCGAAAATTTTTCGGACGATTTCATAACGAAATTCGCTCTGGATTGTGAACAGCGGCACACGCGGATAGTGGAAAATTAGCCATCGAAGTCAAGTCCTGCTCTTGGCCGCCAAAAGGAAGGACTAAATTTTTTATGTTTTTTTGCTTGCACGAACCCCGCGAAGTCCTTTAATTCGAGCCAAGTCACGCGACTTTTGTAACAAACAACAACATAACAACCATCAACAGGAAGGACACCGTATGGCAAAAGCACTCTCAAAATCACAACTCATCGCCGCCGTTGCCGACAAGGCGCAACTCTCCAAGAAACAGGCTGGCGAAATTCTCGACCACATTGCCGCGCTCGCCTACAAGCACGCGAAGGACACATTCACGCTGCCCGGCATCGGCAAGCTCGTCCTCAAGGACCGCGCCGCCCGCATGGGACGCAATCCGAAAACCGGCGAAGCCATCCAAATCAAAGCCAAGCGCGTCGTGAAATTCCGCGTCGCCAAAGCCGCGAAGGACGCCATCCTCGGCATGAAGTAATTTTCAGTCTCATCAAAGGCGCTTCGATTTTTCGAAGCGCCTTTTTTATTTTTCGCTGCGCCAGATTTTCCAATAATTTTCAAACCGGCGACAAAATGCCACCGGCTTCTCCGCAAAAAACTTCACGCCCAGTTTCAAACCCGCCGAACGCAATTCCTTTTGCCGCAACTCAATCAATTCATTCAGCAATTTTGCTCCTTCAATTTTGCCGCAGGCATCCGCTAAAAATTTCTTGAGCATGACCAGATCATGATCATCGCCCAGAAATTCGCCGAGCGATTCCAATTCGTCCGCCGCCGCGCGCAATTCCTGCGGCCACGCCGGGCACAGCAATTTGATTTGGTGCCACAAATCCTTCACGCGCTTGCGCCATTCGTGAAAATTTTCCGGCGACGGATTTTTGCCAACAGTTTTGAGCGCATTTTTTCCGCGGCAATAACTTTGTTTCAAACCCGGACAAATCGCCGCCCAGCCGTCCGATTCGATTTTCAAATTCCGGCCCCGGCCCCGAAATGCCTGCAAAATTTTCCTCACCGCAGGAACAGAATTGCCTTTCAAAAATTTTCTTTCGCGCCGGCGGCAATTTTTTCGCAGCGCCTTTTTGATTTCAGGTAATGGCCGTGCCGGAAGTTTGCGGGCGAAATGATGCGTCAGCTTTTCGAAAGCGTTCAATGTTACATGAGCATCACGAATTGCCGTCAAATGATTCGCCGCTGTGCGTAACGCATTTGTGTTCCTGCGATAAATGCCTTTCCCAATTTCTCCACGGATCAGCCGCAAAATTGCACGCAACTTTTTGATTTCCTTGCGCACTTCATGAACACATTCCAGATGATTTGTGTGGCGCAAACATTTCAGCGCCTCGTGAACCCGCTCGCGACAAATGCGCCGCACGGCTTTGCGGACGGATTCCTTTCTTTTGAAACAAAATGGCACGAGGATAAATTCCGCCAATTTGAAAAATGTTCAAGTCCGAGACTTTTTGTTTTTAATCTGCGAAAATCCGCGTAATCTGCAGTTGAAAAATGAAACCTCGCGTCCGATTCGCTCCCTCACCGACCGGTTACCTGCACATCGGCGGCGCGCGCACCGCTTTGTTCAACTGGCTTTACGCCCGTCACACCGGCGGCACTTTTATTTTGCGCATCGAAGACACCGACGCCGCGCGCAATTCGCAGGAAGCCGTCGAAGTCATTTTGAGCGGCCTGCGCTGGCTCGGACTCGATTGGGACGAAGGCCCGCTCACCGGCGACGCCACCGGCGCGAGCAAAGGTAATTGCGGGCCATATTTTCAATCACAACGCAAAGCCAATTACCTCGCCCGTGTCGAAGCACTGTTATCGCGCGGCCTCGCCTACGAACACGAAGGCGCGGTCAAATTCAAGATGCAACGCGAGCCCGTCACGATTCACGATTTAGTCGTCGGCGACGTCATTCGCAAACTCACCGACCGCGAGGAAGTTGATCCCGACTTCGTCATCCTGCGTTCCGACGGACAGCCCGTGTTTCATCTCGTCAACGTCATTGACGATCTGGAGATGGACATCACGCACGTCATCCGCGGCGAAGATCACTTGAGCAACACCGCCAAGCACATCGCGCTCTTCCAGGCCTTCGGCGTCAAGCCGCCGCACTACGCGCACATCCCGCTCATTCTGAACGGCGACGGTTCCAAGATGAGCAAACGCGACACCGGCGCGTCGCTCACCAGCTACCTCGACGAAGGATTTTTGCCCGAAGCCGTCATCAATTATCTCTGCCTGCTCGGCTGGTCGCCCAAGGACAATCGCGAAAAACTGTCCGTCACCGAAGTCATCGAACGCTTCGACCTGCCGCAGATTCTCCGGCACAACGC
>DASYAA010000039.1:0-7290 GCA_036501565.1 Verrucomicrobiia bacterium | reverse complement strand
TATCAAGGCACACTCTTAAATTGCATTCTTGCGAACAATAACGCCAACCAAAATGGCGGCGGCGCATTTCAAGGAGTTTTGTTTAACTGCATCCTGACAAACAATAGCGCCAGTCATGGTGGCGGGGCCTGTTCAAATATCCTCATCAACAGCACCCTTGTTAATAATTTCGCATCATTTCAGAACTTGAACGGCGGCGGCGGCGCGATTTATTCGACGTTGACCAATTGTTTCCTCGTGGCCAATCGTTGTAGCGGCGGCGGTGCTGGCGCTGCATTCAGCACGCTGACGAGTTGTGTTGTGAGCAATAACGCTGGCAATTTTGGCGGCGGTGTATGTATGGGCGTCGCAAGTGGCTGCCTTATTTCCAGCAACCATGTATCCAATTCCGGCGGCGGCGCTTACTCGAACGTGCTGAACAATTGTATTGTGAAAAATAATTCCGCGAGCAATCTTGGCGGCGGCGCTTCCGGCTCGACTTTTTTTAACTGCACTATCATCAGCAACACTGCGTCACAAACCGGCGGCGGCGTTGATAGCGGGACGTTGAACAATTGCATTATCTATCACAACTTCGCTCCAAAAATTCCTGACTATCCGAACGACAACCGAAGCGTTTTGAATTATTGCGACGCTGTATCAGAGCTTGCGACTAATGGGATTAGAAATATCACCACCGAACCTGCTTTCGTGGATTTAGCCGACGGCGATTTTCACCTGCAATCCAACTCGCCTTGCATCAATTCCGGCAACAACGCTTACGTCACTGTCGCAAATGATTTGGATGGCAATGCGCGCATTGTCGGCGGCACGGTGGACATCGGCGCTTACGAATATCAATCGCCGAGTTCAATTCTTTCTTACGCTTGGGCACAGCAATACGGCCTGCCCACGGACGGCTCGGCGGATTATTTGGATTCCGACGGCGACGGTTTCAATAACTGGCAGGAATGGCGCGCGGGAACAAGTCCCATAGACGCTTCGTCTTTGTTGCAGATGTTTTCGCCAGCGCCTACGAATAATTCTTCCGGCGTCACCATCAGTTGGCAGAGTGTTAGCGGAATAAATTACTTCGTTCAGCGCGGCTCGGATTTAAGCGTGCAACCGGCGTTTTCGACGATCCAAAGCAACATTGTCGGTCAAGCAGGCACGACAAGTTTCACCGACACTTCGGCCACGAACGGCGGCCCCTATTTCTATCGCGTCGGAGTTCAGTGATGTGAATGAAATCGGAAAACTTTTAGTCGTCGTTGGTATTTCAATCGCCATTGTTGGCGTTTTGCTTTGGTCGGGCATCGGCAAAAACTGGCTTGGACGTTTGCCGGGCGACATCAATTATTCAAAGGAAAATTTCAGCTTTCATTTTCCCATCGTGACGTGCCTGATCATTAGCGCAATCCTGACGCTGTTGCTGTGGCTGTTCAGGAAATAATTTTCTGCATTCATTTCATTGTTGAAGTTTTTCTCAAACCGCCATAAATTTCGCGCATGGAAAATTTGGCTGATTCTCAAGTCGCGCAATACATTCCGATTCTCATTTTGCTCGCCGCGGCCATTGGCTTTGCGGTTGGAGTTTTGTTGCTATCCGTCCTGCTCGGCAAATTCGCCCGCCGCACAAGAGCCAAAGACACGGCCTACGAATGCGGCGCGAATCCCATTGGCGAAGCCGGCGCGCGCTTTTCCGTCAAATTTTACCTCGTCGGGATGCTGTTCATCCTCTTCGACATCGAAGTCGTTTTTCTTTTTCCGTGGGCGGTTGTTTACCGCGATATGCTCGCCGACCCTGCGACACGCAACGTCGTTTTCGGCTCGATGATTTCGTTTTTGGCGATTTTGTTCGTCGGCTACCTTTACGCGCTGAAGAAAAAAGCGTTCGATTGGAAAAGTTGAAGTCGTCGCTCTTCAAAGATAAGGCGAGAACAAACGCGCAATCGAATCGCGCAATTTAACCGGAAAACTTCGCGCGTCCGCCTCGGCCAAAGTGATTTCATGCGCGGCAGAGATTTTTTTCGCAATGACCTTTTCCATTTCCACCGCGAACTCGCGGCCATAGCACTCGACGTTCAATTCGAAATTCAATCGCAGACTGCGCGCGTCCCAGTTTGCCGAGCCGAGAAAAACCCAGTGGCCGTCCACGATCATCAATTTGGAATGATCGAACGGCGGCGGCGTGAGCCAGACGTGGCAGCCGCGTTCGAGCACCTGCCACCACATCGCGCGCGATGCCCAATGCACAAACGGCAGATTATTTTTCGCGGGCAAAATAATGTCCACGCGCACGCCGCGCAGCGACGCAAGATTAAGTGCGGTGACGAGCGCGATGTCCGGCAGAAAATATGGCGTGAGAATTTGAACGGACGTTTGCGCGTCGGCGAGCGAGGCCAGAAGCGTCAATCGCAACTTGTCGTAATCGGCGTCCGGCCCGTCCGTGATGGCGCGGGCGATGACGTTGCCGGTGTTGATCAGCGGCGGAAACCACAAATCGCCTTCGAGAACTTCTTTGGCGCAAAACGCCCAATCGCTCGCAAAGGCTTCCTGCAATTGCGCGACGACCGGGCCTTCGACGCGAAATTGCAAATCTTGAACGGGGCTTTTTGGTTTTTCCGCGAGCACGTTGCCGTGCCGAATGTTCATGCCGCCGGTGAAGGCGGTGTTCCCATCCATGATTAGCGACTTGCGATGGCAGCGAAGATTGATGGTGGCCACGCGCCAGGGCGTAAGCAGCGAGGCAGGCAAAAATTTGGCGAAAGGAATTTTTGCGTGGCGCAATTTATAAGTGATGGGCGGCCACGAATAGCGCGTTCCGGCGGCGTCAATCAAAACGCGAACGGCAACGCCGCGTTGGGCGGCACGTTCGAGCGCGGCGACAAATTTTACACCACTGGCGTCGTTGTCGAAAATGTAAGTCGAAAGCGAAATGGATTTTTTTGCCGATTCAATCGCGGCGAGCATCGCGGGAAACGCCTCGTCCCCATTGACGAGCGGCAGAATTTTGTTTCCGACGGTGAGCGGACGGTTGACGACGCGCTTGACGACGGACGCAAGAGTTTGCAGATGTTCGGCCTCGAGTTGCGGCGCTTCGGGAAAATTTTCAGGAATTATTTTGGACGAAGGATTGGTCAGGCGCAACGAAATGGCGCGGCGGCGGATGCGGTTGACGCCGAGCGAGAGGTAAAGAATCGGTCCGAGCAGAGGCAGAAACCAGATGATGCCGAGCCAAAGCGTCGCGGCGCGCGAATCGCGCTTGTGAAGCAGCGCGTGAATTGAGGCGAACAGCGCGGCGAAAAAATCGAAGCCTGCGGCCAAATGCGGCCAGAACTGGGAAAGTTTATCGAGCCAGTTCATGCGCGATTAGTTTCAGCGGAAATCCGGCTGGATGCAAGCGCGGGTGAAAATTTTTGAAATTTGAAAATTGGCGACCCTATCGGGAATCGAACCCGAGCTACCGCCGTGAAAGGGCAGTGTCCTAACCGCTAGACCATAGGGTCGTCAAAGAGCGCGCCAATATAATCATCTTTCAACCGCTGTCACGCAAAATCCAAATTCACGTTTGCCTCGACTCGCTTTTTGAAATACGTTGGCAGCCGATTTCGCATGAAAATTTTCATAGACGGCAAATATCTTGATGAGCGCAACGCAAAAATCTCCGTGTTCGACCACGGACTGCTTTACGGCGACGGAATTTTTGAAGGCATCCGCGCTTACAATGGTCGCGTGTTCAAATTGAAGGAACACATTGACCGGCTGTTTTGTTCCGCAAAGGCGATCTTGCTGGAAATTCCCTTGTCACATTCAGCTTTAATGAAAGCGACCGTCGAGACTTGCCGCGCAAATAAACTCCGCGACGGCTACATTCGCCTCGTCGTGACGCGCGGCGTGGGAAATCTCGGACTCAATCCGCGCAATTGTAAAAAGCCGTCGGTGATTATCATCGCGGACAAGATTCAAGTTTATCCTCCAGCGCTTTATGCGCGCGGCATGGACATTGTGACCGTTCCGACCGTGCGCAATCTGCACAGTGCTCTGAATCCGGCCATCAAGTCGCTGAATTATCTCAACAACATCCTCGCGAAGATCGAGGCGAACAACGCGGGCGTCGAGGAAGCGGTGATGTTGAACGCCGAAGGCTTCGTGGCCGAATGCACGGCGGACAATCTGTTCATCGTGAAGAACGGCGAGCTGTTCACGCCGCCGCTTTCGGCGGGCGCGCTTTACGGCATCACGCGGCAGACGGTGATCGAACTGGCGCAGGAAGCCGGCCTGAAAGTTTCCGAGCCGAACCTGACGCGCTACGATTTGTTCAATGCGGACGAATGTTTCCTGACCGGCACGGGCGCCGAATTGATTCCAGTGGTGAAGATTGACGGTCGCGTCATCGGCAACGGCAAGCCGGGCGCGCTCACGCGCAAGCTCGTGGCCGATTACCGCGCCTTGACGAAAGTCTCCGGCGAGCCGATATAAAATTAACGAAGAATACAGACTACCACGATTAAAGACGGCTTTCGGAAACGAAGGCCGTTTTTTTGCTATAAATCAAGAAAGGTTTTGACACAATTACCTCATGGCAAAGAAATCAGAAGAGAGTAACAAAAGATTTGCTTTTCGCATTACAGATAAAGGCGCCATTCAGTCCGTTGTGCAAACAATGGACACGCTCCTGCACATTTCTGCAACAGTCAATATGCACAGAATAGAAGGTGTAAATGAATTAATTGATCACTTAAAAAATCAATTAAAGAAATACCTCCAATGGCTCGACAGAATCCCAGACGGAACGCTTTACAAACATGGAATTACACGCAAAGAGTTAAATCACATAAAGAAAAATGCGAAATGGATATTGGGTTGGAGCAAAATTCCATCAGAAGAACATTATAAACAAATTGAAAAAAGCGACAAGGAATTTGAGCGCTTGCAACAACAGAAGGAAACTTTGGAAGAAAATCGGATTGGCATTTTAACTGACACATCTTTCTTGCTTTCCTACATTATTGGTTCGGATGCAAATACTCCATCTACAAGAGTAGTTGTATCTTTCTTAAAAACGCAGCGCAGATTTTTTGATTTTTTCCTGCCAAATCTCGTTTTGCTTGAAATGATTTCCAAACTCAAACAAAGACATTCCTTCAAAAAAGCGAGAGCAGAATTCGATAGGTTAATTGAAGAAATTTGCGAAGGACGTGTTGCCGTGAATGATGGTAAAATTGGAGTATTTGAAATATTTGAACGTTATGAAAGATTTTCAAAGAAAAAACTCAGCTCGAGTCTTCGCAGCAATGATTTTATTATCGCTACGGATGGCATTCTCGCGAAAGCCATGATTTTGACCTGCGACCGTAAAATGTATGAAGGAATCAAAAAAACTTACCAAAACGTGTTTCTTATTACAAAAGATCCAAAATCCTATTTGAATTTCATTAACAGTTTTGAAAAACGGAAAATATCCTTACTTTCCGTTCAATCTCCCGCAAGTCAGCAAGTGGCCGAAAAATAGCCACGCATTGTTTAATAATTCAATTCGCATTTTTTTATTTTGCGTTGTAAAATTTATTCGTTCGACGATTTAACAATTTATGCAGTGTTCCATTTGCAAAGAAAAACCGGCCACCGTGCATCTGACCCAGATCGTGGGTGACAAAATGCAGAAGCTGGATTTGTGCGAGGATTGCGCCAAGACCAAGGGCGTCAACGACCCGTCGGGCTTCGCGCTGGCGGACATCATGCTCGGCCTCGGCGCGGCGCAGGAAGTCGAGCAGGCGGTCGGCACGGATCTGAAATGCCCGCGCTGCGGTTTTTCGCAGGCGGATTTCAAGAAGTCCGGCCGGCTCGGCTGCCCGGAATGTTACAAGACGTTCGCGGAAGGTTTGGGCGGCCTGCTCAAGACGATGCACAAAGGCACGCGGCACACGGGCAAGTCGCCGGAGGCATTGCGCGCGTCGCGGGAAAATTCCGACCGGCTCAAGACGTTGCAGAAAAAACTGAACAAGGCGATCGAATCGGAAAATTTCGAGGAGGCGGCGCAGTTGCGTGATGAGTTGAAAAAAATCAATGAACGTCCGGCCACGACAACTAATTTGGCGCGATGAAAAATATAATTTAAGTAGGAGTCGAGGTGACGAGACTCAAATTAAAAATTAGAGACTCCTTACGTCGTCTCCTACGAAAATAAAATGAAAGACCTGCACGAATTTTTAGTTTCCCCCGCCGAGACCGCGCGTCGTCACGGGCCGCACGACCGCATCGTGATGTCGAGCCGCGTGCGGCTGGCGCGCAACTTGAAGGACGCGGCGTTTCCCGGCTGGGCGAAAAAGCCGGAGCGCGTGAAAATTTTGGAAACCATCCGTCCCGCCGTCGAAAGTTTGCCGGAGATGAAGGACGCTTTTTCCGAGGCGATGGACAATCTAGGCGCGCTGGACAAACAGATTTTGGTCGAACGCCATCTCATCAGCCGCGAGCACGCCGCAAAAAGTTCCGGCAGCGGAATTGTTTTGAACCGCGAGGAAACTTTTTCCGTGATGATCAATGAGGAAGATCATTTGCGGATGCAGGCGTTGCGTCCGGGTTTGCAATTAAAACAGGCATGGAGCGCGATTGACAATTTCGATTCCGCGCTCGAAAAAAAATTGGATTACGCATTCGATTCCGATTTGGGTTATTTGACCGCGTGCCCGACGAATCTCGGCACGGGCATCCGCGTCAGCGCGATGCTGCATCTGCCCGGACTCGTTCTCGGCGAGCAGATCAATCCCATCATCCAATCCGTCAACAAGCTCGGCCTCGCCGTGCGCGGACTTTACGGCGAAGGCACGGAGGCGCTCGGAAATGTTTTTCAGGTCTCGAACCAGATGACGCTCGGCGAAAACGAACCGGCCATCGTCGAGCGGCTGGAAAAAGTTTTGTCGCAGATCATCGAGCACGAAGAAAACGCGCGGCAGACGCTTTTGGAAAAAAAGCCGAAAGTTATTTTCAATCACATCGGGCGCGCGTTCGGGATTCTGGCGAACGCGCACAGCATTTCGTCGAAGGAGACGATGAACCTGCTCTCGCTGATGCGTCTGGGCAGAGATTTGGGATTGTTTCCGGGCGCGGAACGGTCGCTGGTGGACGAATTGTTTCTGGTCACGCAGCCGGCGCATTTGCAGAAAAAACTTTCGGACAAGCTGTCCGCCGAGGAACGTGATTTGATCCGCGCCGACATGGTGCGCGAGCGGTTGAAGAACGTGAGCCGGCCGGTCGTCAAGCCGCCGCCGAGTTCGGTGAATTAAAAGTCTGAAATTTGCAGTGGAATTT
>DASYAA010000038.1:0-8547 GCA_036501565.1 Verrucomicrobiia bacterium | reverse complement strand
CCGCAAAGTTGGTCAGTCATTTCCGGCGCGGGCAGTCAGGATCGCGTCCGCACCGCGCTGGACGCCGTCGCGCACCGGCTCGTGCGCCGTGAAAATAAATTGATCCAATTATTCGATCCGCCCTTCGACAAATCAGCATTGGAACCGGGTTACATCAAAGGATACGTTCCCGGCGTGCGCGAAAACGGCGGCCAATATACGCACGCGGCGATCTGGACGGTAATGGCCTTTGCGCTGGCCGGCGAGACCGCGCGCGCGTGGGAATTGTTCAAGCTCATTAATCCGATTTTGCTCACAAGCACTCCAAAAGAAATTGCGCGTTTCAAAACTGAACCGTATGTCATGGCGGCGGATGTTTACAGCGTGCCGCCAAATGTCGGAAGAGGCGGATGGACTTGGTATACCGGGTCTGCCGGATGGATGTATCGCTTGATTCTTGAAACATTTTTGGGCGTGAAACTGACCGTGGACGAATTACATTTCACACCGAGAGTTCCGCTGGACTGGAAATCTTTCAAGCTCGACTATCGCTATCGCGAAACAGTTTATCACATCAATTGCATCAATGTATCGGGCGCATGGAAAACTCCGCCCAAAATCTCGCTTGATGGAATCGAACAGCCGAATGCCGCGCTGAAACTCGCGGATGATCGCCGCGAACACCTCGTGGATGTAAAATTTCAATTATGAGTGAATTTTTTTGAATAAAAAAGTCAAGGCGGACACGCTGGTTTTAAGCAGTTCCGTGTCCGCCCGTTTTCGCATTTTGGGGAATGCGAAAAAATCATTGATTTATTTTGTCATCCAACCACTGCCACATTTGCTTGAGTGAATTTTTCAAATCTTCATACGCATTGTTAAAATCGTTCCTCGCATCGTCCCAGTTCGCTTCCGTCGCATTTTTAACGTTGTCCAGTTTCGTGTTCAGGGCAGCGCGTTGAGTGCGCAGGTCTTGAATCTTCGTTTGCGCTTCCGCTTTCACGGAATCGCTGGCATTGGCGGCTTTGTCCGATAATTCCTGTAATTTCTGGTCCAGCGCATTCAAATCGGCGTTGGCGCTGGATACAAAGTCATCTTTTCTGTCATAAGTATAATCTTTGGTTGACTGGAATGAATCCTTTATATCCGTCCACGCATTCGTGGTGGCTTCTTTTGTGGTAGCCCACGCATTTGTAGCTCCTTCCTTAACCTCCGCCCAGGAGTTGGTGGCTGTCTCCTTGGTTTTGTCCCACGCATTCGTGGCGGATGGCGCATTGGTTTCGCCAGACAAAGAATTTTCATCTGGATTGGATGGTTTGCAACCAGCCGCCATAACCGCGATAGTGAGAGCCGCGAGAATTATTGAGATATTTGTCATAAGCCGGCTATCGCATTTGAGTTTCAACATAGAATAATTTTGTAATTGTTCATCATTTGGCGGCAAGTCGGACGATCAATGACACCAAAAACAAAACGAGAAAAATAAAGAATAAAATTTTCGCGATTCCTACTGCCGCACCGGCAATGCCGCTAAAGCCCAACACGCCCGCGACAAGAGCGATAATCAAAAAAAGTAGTGTCCAACCTAACATACGATTTCATTTCCAATCTTGTTTTTGTGCATGAAATTATCTCGCACAATTCGTGCCAACGAAAATTTTCAACAGAAGCCGCCTCTTTTGTGATTTTGAGATTCTTGAGCGGGAAAAAATATGCAAAATGCGGAGACACACTTTTCTTTTGTTTGCAAACCGCAATTCACGCGCAGTTTGCGCCTGTTGCAAAATTTTCTTTCAAAAAAAATTATTCCTGACCCGGATGGAGTCCGAATTGAATCAATTTTTCGCGCAATGTCAGTCGCGAAATGCCGAGCCAGCGCGCGGCTTTGGACTGGTTGCCGTGGGCTATTTCGATGGCGCGACTGATGATGGTGCGTTCGGCGGTTTCGTGCAAACGCGCGTGGGCATCCGCCAGTTCGCCACGTTGCGCTGCCGCCAGCAACTCGTCCGCATAAGCTTGAAGGGATTTTTCTACGGAAGGCGCCGGCAGATTTACTTTGGCCAGCGCCGCGCGGACGTGTTCGACGCTGATGGTATAACTCTGCGCCAGCAACAGCATCTTGCGCGTGACATTTTCCAGTTCTCGCACATTGCCCGGCCAGGTTTGAGTTTGCAGAAATTCAACCGCGTCGGAATGAATGGTTGGATTTTTAACGCCAAATTCAACGCCGTATTTCTGCAAAAAGAAACGGATTAAATCCGGGATGTCTTCCTTGCGTTCGCGAAGCGGCGGCAGGTTGAGCACCACCACGCTGATGCGATAGTAAAGGTCTTCGCGAAATTGATTCTGTTTTATGCCCGCCTCCAGATCGCGATGCGTTGCGGCAATGACGCGCACGTTCACAGGAATGGTTTCCTTGCCGCCGAGACGTTGCAGGGTTTTTTCCTGCAACACGCGCATCAATTTAACCTGCGTTATAGGCGTCATGTCGCCAATCTCGTCGAGAAAAATTGTTCCGCCATCCGCCTGTTCAAACCGTCCGATGCGCCGCGATTCCGCGCCGGTGAACGCGCCGCGTTCATGGCCGAACAATTCACTTTCCAGCAATGTTTCAGGAATGGCTGCGCAATTGATGGCGACGAACGGCGCATTGATGCGATCACTGTGCTGGTAAATCGCGCGGGCGATGAGTTCTTTGCCGGTGCCCGTCTCGCCGCGAATCAAAACGCTGACGGGTTTGGCGGCGACGCGCCCGATTTCCTTGTAAATGGATTGCATGGAGCGACTATTCCCGACAATGGCGTCGCGCGCATGGCCCGCCGTGCCCAGTTGCACGGGTTCGGACATGAGCCGGCTCGCGGCGACGGCCTGCTCGACGAGAAGCAACAGTTCCGGTATTTCAAATGGTTTAAGAAGATAATCGTAAGCGCCCGATTGCGTCGCTTCAATCGCTGTTTCCGTCGTGCCGTGTGCTGTCATCATCAAAATCGGCAGCCGTGGCCGCGAGGCGTGCAGTTCGCGCACGAGTTCCAATCCGCTCATTCCCGGCAGTTTCAAATCCGTGATGACGACGTCGAACGAATCAGCTTTCGCGCGGTTCAGGCCTGCGTCGCCTGTTTGTTCGACCATCACTTGATAGCCTTCATCGGCCAGCACGCGGCGCAACGTGGTCACGATGGCCGAATCGTCCTCGACGAGCAAAATTTTTGGCGGTTGATTCATAGTTTATGCAAGGGAAGAATAATTCCGAAAGTGGTGCCAAAGCCGGCTTGGGTTTGATATTGAAGCGCGCCGTGATGCTTTTCAACAATGCGCGCCGCGATGGGCAGACCCAGGCCGGTTCCAAAATCTTTTGTCGTAAAAAAAGGATCGAACAATCGTTTTTCAGCATCCGGCGGAATTCCTTTGCCAGTGTCAGTGACTTCCAAAATTACAACTTCCGTCTGCCGGCTATCAAGCCACTTTTCATCGCGCCGCGCGTGTAGTGTCACGGTTCCACTTTCGCCGATGCTGTCGGTGGCATTCTGAATCAAATTGATCAAAACCTGTTTGATCTGCTGTGGGTCTACGCGAATTTGCGCCTGCACAATTTCTTTTAACACGAGTTTGATCTTTGATTTTTCGAGGTCAAGTTCCATCAATTTTTTAACTTCGCGCAGCGGCTGTTCTGCCGGAATGACAACGAATTGTGGCTCGGATGGGCGTGCGAATTGTAAAAAATCTTTGACGATGCGCTCGAGCCGGTCAATTTCGCCGCCGATGAGTTCGGCGTCGGCAAATGCCGGCGTGCCGCGCGTGAGATGTTTTTGCTGCAAATAAAGCCATGCCTTGATGGCGGTGAGCGGATTGCGGATTTCGTGTGCGACGCCGGCAGCCAACATACCGAGCGAAGCGAGTTTTTCCTGCCGTTCCATAAGCTGACGGCTTTCCACCAATTGCACGCGCAAAGGCGCGATCAATTCGCGATAGACTACGATTGCCAGCCAGATGCCGCCAATGAATAACAATGACAGTGAACCAAGCAATCCATACCGCAGGACATTGAGCGACCTGATGATCTGCGACTGGACCACATCAATAGATTGCTGATGGGCCTCCGACAATTGGATGCCGAGGTCAAGAATGCGCTTGGATCGCTTTTCCAGATCAGTGAATTCAACAACTCGGGTGATGGACTGATGTGTGGCGTAAATCTTGGTATTGATCGCCATCGCTGCAACCATGTAGTCCCTGTAAGCTTCATTTATTTGGTCGAGCAATGGACGTTCCCTTTGCACGGATAAAAGCGGCTGCTGCTTATTGATCCAATGACCGAGTTCTGTGCTGGCCGCATAAAAATTCGTCCAGTCTTCGTCATCACGATAAGCCGCATAACGTAAGATCGTATTATCCAAACTAAGAATGTTCTGCTGCAAATGGTCGGCAATTTGAAAACTTTTGTATTGTTCGTCCGAGAGTTGTTTAAGCGACTCGCCTGTCCGCCGCCACGAGGCATGAGCCGTCCAGCCAATCAGCGCCAGCAGCAACATGACCGTCGCAAAAAAAATGGTGAGCCTGAAAATGATGCCCGGATTCATAGCAATGCTTTCAGCCAATCGGCTTCCCAAGCGGGACGCGCAAAATATACTCAATCCTCAAAAAAATCTCCAAGAAATTTGACCCAAGTAGTGGTCAGCCAATTACCAACAATTCAAAAAATTTACCATTCACAAAGGAATAATAGGTTTTTTAACTGCGAAAATTCGATGGAAAATATGGTTAAACCGCGCTTTCAACATTGGCACGATTTGCGCTAAAGCTCGTTTGGGGAGCGAACTTGAAATTGCTCCTGAAAAATAAAGTTAACAAATGTGATTAAAAGCGCTTTTTTATGAATCCATACTTAAAATGCCAGCGTCTTTCCTCAATTGAAATCCATGACATCTGTAAAACGTAAAATCCTGCTAATTGACGACGATCCGGCCATTCGACAAATCCTGCTTCATATTTTGGAAGAAGAAGACTACTTCGTGCGGGCGGTAGCCAACGGAGTCGAAGTGTTCGCACTCGCCGAAACCACAAAATTTGATCTTGTGCTGCTGGATTTGAACACACCCGTCAAGGACGGCTGGGAAACTTTTGAACAACTTTCATCAAGAAACCCGCTGTTGCCGATTATCCTGATTACCGCTTATCCCAATCAATTTTCTTCCGTATTGGCTTCGGGCGCCAGAGCATTGCTGGAAAAACCGCTTGATTTTGTGAAGCTTTTTTACACGATTCGCCATCTTTTGGAAGAACCGGCTGAAGCGCGTCTGGCAAATTTCACGGGGCGGTATTCCACATTTCGTCCCATTCCGTCGAAGACAGACAAGCCGCGAAGGGAAATGAATTAAATGAAAGTCATGAAGAACGCACTGTTGCGGTTCCAACCAAAATGTCGAATTAATTCCCTATTTCAACATTATCTCCGAGTTTTTTCAAACCGGCAATGTGAAATAAAAACACGAGCCACTCTCCACGCGCGGTTCATATCCACAACCGCCGCCTTGCAATTCAACGAGCCGTTGGACAATGGATAAACCCAATCCCTGCGCCGCATCCGGTTCATGCAACGAATCAAACGGCTGAAATAATTTGCCTCGCTTTTCCGTTGGAACGCCGCCGCCATTGTCACAAACCCAGAAACGAAATCTTTCTTTTTCCTCCCGCCAGCCGAGTTCGATGCGGTCGTTCCCATATTGCAAAGCATTGGCGATTAAGTTCCACCATACGACTTCCAGCCAGCCGGAAACTCCGTTCACATCCGGCCATGAAGAGGGTTCGGACACTGCCGCATTTTTTTTAAGTATTCTACTTTCCAGACTTTGCAGCGCCCTGAAAACGGCTTCGTCCATTTTCATGCGCTTCTTGAAAATTGGATTTGCAGACGCCTTCAAAACAAAACTCACACGCTCAATAAGTTTGTTCATGTCGTCCACCGAATTCAAAACAGGATTTACAAGTTTTGCGGATGAAGGGTTTTTTTCCGCGATAATTTCTTTCAACATTTCACTTGTGGTGATGATGCCGCCCAATGGCGTTCGCAAATCGTGACTGATGCGCCGGGCGACGGTCAGCAAATCGCCGCGCAGCCGCGCATTTTCACGCAAGAGTTGATCCTGCGTGACCTTGCACGAGGTCGCGTTTGGTCTAGTCTCATCTTTCATTCCAAGCCGATTTTTTTACGTTTGCGATAGAGGGTGGCCTGGTCAATGCCAAGAACTTCCGCGGCTTCCGTCAGGCTGGGAGTGCGATCCAGAACTTTTCGCAAATGCGCTTCTTCCAGTTTTTCCAATGAAATGAGCGAGCCGACTTGCGGCAAATTTTCCTCGGCAGTGGTTGCCAGCGTGCTTTGGCCGCGCAATTCGGCGGGAAAATCTTCCGGCAAAAGTTTTTCGTGTTTGGCCAGAATGACAGCGCGTTCGATGGCGTTTCGCAGTTCGCGCAGGTTGCCAGGCCAGGAATAAGCGCGGATGCAGGCAATCGCTTCAGGCGAAAGTCCTCCGAGTTTGCGCCCGCACTGCTCCGCGAAAAATTTTTCATAGTGCTCGGCGAAGTTGATCAGGTCTCCGTCGCGCGAACGCAGCGGCGGCATTTCCACGGCGATGACGTTAAGCCGGAAATAAAGGTCTTCGCGGAACAAACCTTCTGCCACGCGCCTTTTCAAATCGCGGTTGGTCGCAGCGATGACACGGAGATTGGCCTGCCGCGTGATATTTTCGCCGAGGCGTTCGTATTCGCGCTCTTGCAACAGGCGCAAAAGTTTCGGCTGGATTTCCATTGGCAGATCGCCGATTTCATCGAGAAAAAGTGTTCCGCCCTCGGCGGCCTTGACCTTGCCCCAATGGTCTTTGATCGCGCCGGTGAACGAACCGCGAACATGGCCAAAAAGTTCGCTTTCGAGCAATTCCTTGGAAAGGCTTGGACAACTGACGGTGACAAATGGTTTGTCGGCCAGATGACTTCGTTCGTGAACGGCGCGCGCGGCAACGCTTTTGCCCGTGCCGCTTTCGCCAAAAATGAGAATGGACGCGGGCGTTTTGGCGGCACGCAGCAAAACGTCCATCGCCTCGCGCATTATGGGTGTGGTGAAATCAAAAATAGGTTCGAGATTTTGCGATTTGGTTTCGGTGACTTGTTGCTCGAGCCGCTCGATGCGCTGGCTCATTTGCTTGAGCCGCTGCAAACGCGCAAGCACAGTCGTGAATTGCTCGCGCTGAAATGGTTTTTCGAGAAAGTCCACCGCGCCGCGCCGCATGGCTTCGACGGCGACTTTTATATTGCCTTGCGCCGTGAACATGATGACCGGCGTTTGCGGTCGCTGCTTTTGAATTTCCGTCAGCACTTCCAGACCGTTTTCGTTTCCAAGATTTAGATCCAAAAGCACGGCGTCGAATTTGTCCTCTTTGAGCCATGTCAGTCCGAGTTGGCCGGAGTCAACGCCTTCGGCATAGTGCCCGGCTTCTTCAATTAAGAAACAAGTCGCGTCGCGAAATGTTTTGTCGTCGTCAATGACTAAAAAATCCATAAAATAATTTTATTTTTTTGAAACCGGGCGCGGCAGGCAAATTGTAAAAGTTGCGCCTTGCCCCGGATTGCTTTCGCACAATAATTCACCGCTCATCGCCTGCACCACTTTGCGGACGATGCTCAAGCCCAGTCCGGTGGACGGTTCGCCGCCGGTCGGACGCGCCGAAAGCCGCCCGTAACGGCGAAACATCCGCACCTTGTCTTCGGCACTGAATCCCGGACCTTCATCACGAATCACACATTCGACACGATTGCCTTTGGTTAGGCGAATGCTCACAAAAATTATTTTGTCCAGCGGCGAAAATTTCACCGCATTCGAGAGAAGATTATCCAGCGCTTGATCCAGCGCCGAAGCATCAGCAAGCACATTAACCGCTGTGGCCGGAAAATCCGTTTGAATTTCCAGCCGCTTGCGTTGTGCTGTTTCCTGATATTGCTGAACCACCGCGCCGGCGATTTCCACAAGGTTCACCACGCCCAATTTGGGAGTGAAAATGTTATCTGTCGAGGCGTTGGCGAGAAATTCTTTCAAAAATGCGAGCAACTGCGCGCCCGAACGCAAAATATTTTCAGACAATCGAGTGAGGCGCTCGTCGCGAAAATGTTCGATGTGGTTGCGCAGCAATTCGGCGCTCATGTTCATGCCGCCGAGATGATTTTTCAAATCATGCGCAAGAATGCCGAGCAATTCATCCTTGTCTTCCGCCAGTTGCTTGAGCTGGTCGCGCGCGGTTTTCAGCGCCAGTTGCGTTCGCACGCGCGAAATGAGTTCCGCCTGATTGAACGGCTTGGTGATGTAATCCACGCCGCCGGAATCCAGCGCGCGGACAATCAAATCCTTGTCGTCCGCAGCGGAAAGAAAAATGACCGGAATGTCTTTCCATTCGGGATTTTCTTTTAATTGCACGCAAACTTCGCAGCCGCTCATTCCGGGCATCAGCAAATCCAGCAGGATTAAATCGGGCATCCGCAACGCGACGCGCTTCAAGGCGGTCACGCCGTCCGAGGCGGGAATAA
>DASYAA010000037.1:0-23825 GCA_036501565.1 Verrucomicrobiia bacterium | reverse complement strand
GTTGATGGAGAAGGGCGCAGGCAGACTGGCAACCAAATCCACATACCGGGTGGGATAAAAATTCACCACGCTTTTATATTGTCCATCAATGCCGGTGATTTCGTAACAATGTCCCGGTATCAACTGTCCCCAGAAGTTGGTGGCTTCACCAGTGGACCCATAAATATACATCTCAACATTGGTCAAGCCAGCAGCGTAGGGTTGGTTATACAAGTAATAGCCGACACTTTTATTAGTGGGGAAATTGAAAACAGGAACTGCACCAGAATAGTTAGTGTAAACATAAACATTGGTAAACGTCACCAGCGCGCATTGCATTTGAAGGCCATAAGCACTCAACGAATTGGTGGCAAGCTGACCGAAATCAACCGCTTGAGATGGCGGCAAGGGACAATTGGTGGCTAGAATACTCAATCCATTAGTCACGCCATTAATAACCGTGCCTTGATTGGGGTCTATTTCCAACTGGCCGCTATAGACCTGACACGGACCGGTGACGCTCACCAAAGTTCCGGCGGGAGGGACGCTGTTGCTGCCTTGACTATAAATATACACAAAAATCCCACTAGTTCCGTTTGTATCTTCCATATAAAACTCTCCGGCAGTAGAAGTGGCCGAAGAAAACGGCGCAAAGCTCGTGACCACTCCTTGAACAGTGACATACGCGCCTAGCCCAATAGTATAGCTTCCAGAATTGTTCGTTTGCATCAAGCTATGCAATTGGGCAATCGTGACATTGATTGGTGCAGTTACCAGCACATTGTTGGTCGTGCTGTTGGTAGATCCATCCCCGCCTGTGGCTTCAACATAATATAGGCCGGAATTCGTGTATCCCAAATTATCCAAGTATAAAACCGTGTTGGTTTGCCCTGACAACGCAGTAAAGCTGGGGGCGTTCGTCGCTTCAAAATACCATTGATAAGTCAACGGCCCTGTGCCATTGGCCAATGCACTTAACGTAATCGAGGAAAAGAGACTGTTCGTTGCGCCGTATGGCAATTTGACAAAAAACGGCGGAGTAGGAGTAGAGTCAACTGAAATCGTCGCGACACGACTCGTAACACTGCCCGCTGAATCGGCAACTATTACGCTATAACCCGCGCTGACTTGAAGGTTATTCAGTGTGACGATGTTCGATTGCGAACCCGAAACAGTCACGCCACCATCATCAAAAATCGGAATGCTGTTTGAAAGCCACTGATATGTCAATTGGCCGGTCCCCGATGCCGCGACATATAGCGTTAAATTGTTGCCCGAATAAAAATTTGTATCCTGCGGCTCAATGCCGACAACCGGCACTTGGGGTGGGTTGGTAACGACATCGCTAAAATTATCGCCAACTAAAATATTGCCTATGGCTTCCACGCCTTGACCAAAGTATTGACTGAATGCTATTTGGGAAATTGCAATATTTGCTTCATCACTGTTTGTCACACTATCATCGGCTTCAACACTTGTGTCACTGCTTGATGCCGGATCCACCCAAAGTTGGGCAATTTCAGCATTCTCATCGTAGCTGAAAACAACCTGATAGGTTATACCAGTGGCTAAATCCAATGGAAAAAGCTCGACGCCCGGCGTGGTCACTGAAGTAGCGGCGTTGCCAATCCCCAACTGGTAAGTTCCCGGCACGGTCGTATTGGTAGTAGCGATAAAAATGTTGGCAATATAGACGTTGGTGGAACCCTTAAAACTGGAAAAGAACGTGCCTTTATAAGTTGGCAGCGTGGCGACATTGATGGTGAAGCTTGCATACACAATTGAACCTGCGGGGCTAAAATTGTTGGTGGGAGCCGCCACGCTGTCAAAGTTGGCTTGATCGAGAATCAAAAGATCATTCGTCACAAATGCATCCCCGTGCGGAACGGCTGGCGAATAGCAATACCATTGGCCATCTGTTTCAATCAAACCGTCCGGGTAATTTAGATTATCTGAAAATAACAAATCCGCGCGCATGGAAATGGCTGTGAAAAGCGAACAGATTAATAGAGCCGCTATTTTTTTCATAATATTTGAATCTTTCATTTTTGCATTTACAATTTAAGTGTTTTTTATCAAGCATCCATTACGTCTCAATGGCGATTTTTTAAAATTCACGAAAAACCCGGCGCAAAATCCCGCAGAACACAACAACCTTGAAAGTCTGCAATAACCACGCCTGCTTCTTTTTTTGCGTTTCCATAAAACTTCTTCATTCCAGTTGACTTAAAACATCGAATGGAATTTTTGCCGCTCCTTTTTGCGACGGACATATTTTTTCCACACCTTTGAAATTCTGGCAAGCAATTCTTTTGAAAGTTATCCACATTTTCACATAATTCACATGACTGTAATAAAGTCGTTACCCATCTGACGCAAAAGTTTTCCGTAGGCGCGAGTGAACAAACGGATTACCATCAGCGTCAAAAGTTTTCAAACCGTAACCGTTAAAGCGCAAATGAAAAAAATTCTCTGCTTGTTCCTGGCAATATCCGTCGTTCACGTTCGCGCCGCCGATGCGCCGAAAACAAATTCACCGTCCGCCGACACGAATACGCCCGCCAAAATTGAAGCCGCGACAATTCCCGACGCCTCGCACAAGCCGGTTTTCATAACAAATACCGTCACCATCGCCGGCGAGGGCGTGACTTACATCGCCGAGACGGGAATGTTGCCAATCCTCAAAACTGACGGCACGACGCGCGCTTCGGTTTTCTACATTGCCTACACGCGCGTTGGCGAAACCAACAAATCCACGCGGCCCGTCACGTTTTGCTTCAACGGCGGTCCGGGTTCATCGTCCGTGTGGCTGCACTTGGGCGCGCTCGGTCCGCGCCGCGTGAAAATGAACGAAGACGGCACGCTGCCAAAACCACCGTTCGGACTCGTGGACAATTCATATTCGATTTTGGACGCGAGCGATCTGGTTTTTATTGATCCGGTTGCGACCGGTTTCAGCCGTCCGGCGAAGGATGAAAAAGCCGACGCATTTTTTGGTGATTCCGCCGATCTCGACTCCGTCGGCGAATTCATCCGCCTTTGGACGACGCGGCACGAACGCTGGCTTTCGCCGAAATATCTCTGCGGCGAAAGTTACGGCGTTTTTCGCGCCGCAGGTCTCGCCGATCATTTGCGTTCGCGTTACGGAATGTATTTGAACGGGCTGATTCTCGTTTCCGGCGTTTTGGATTTTGCGACCATTTGGAACAATCCGGGCAACGATGTGCCGTATCCGCTTTACTTGCCGGCTTACACGGCGGCGGCGCAGTTCCACAAAAAATTGCCGCCCGATTTGCAAAACGATTTGCCCAAGGCGCTCGCCGAGGCGCGCGCGTTTGCCAAAGGCGAATATACGTCCGCATTGGAACAGGGCGATGCGCTCTCCGCTGATGAGCGGAAAAAAATCGTCGCCGAACTCGCGCGGCTCACCGGCTTGAAACCGCAAATCATCGAGGACAACAATCTGCGGATTGACGAAGGCGTTTTCCGAAAACAATTGTTGCACGACGAAGGTTTGGTTCTCGGCGCTTACGACGCGCGCATCACCGGACGCGACGACGATCCCGCGTCACAGTATCCTGATTTTGATCCGTCCATGGCGGCGACGCTCGGGCCGTTTTCTGCCGCGATGAATTCCTACGTGCGCGACGAATTAAAGTTCGAAGACGATTTGCCCTATGAAATTCTCGCCGGCGTGCAGCCGTGGAATTACAGCGTTCACAACAGCTACGCCAGCGCGGGCGACAAACTCGCCTCCACGATGAACCAGAATCCTTACATGAAAATTCTCGTGTTCGGCGGACGGTGTGATCTGGTCTGTCCAATTGACACCGTGCATTACGCGCTCGACCACATGGCGCTTGATCCGGCTTACCGCACCAACATCACCTACGCCCAGTTCGACGCCGGTCACATGATGTATGTCAATCTGCCCGACTTGAAAAAAATGCAGAAAATTTTGGAAAGTTTTCTGAAGCCGTAAAATTATTCGCGAACGCGGATCAGCGTTTTGATAGCGGAATTTCCGGCTGCCATTGATTTGAATAATTCCGGCAACCGCGTCAACGGGCATTCGCCATCAACAAAATCCGCCGCGCGAATCACGCCCGCCTCGATGAATTCCAACGCGCGCCGGATCGTGCGCGGCGTGTGATGAAAACTTGCGAGCAAGGTCAAATTGGAATAATGAATCAACTGTGTGTCGAGTGAAACCGTCGCGCCCGATGGACAACCGCCAAAAAAATTCACCGCGCCGCCTTTGCGAACAAGTTGAACGGCAGCTTCCCACGTTTCCGGTTTGCCCACCGCTTCAATTACCACGTCGAAATTGTTTTTGAAATGGCTGCGAATTTTTCCCGCGAGATTTTCCCCGTCGCCGATATCAATGACTTGCAATGCTCCAAGTTTTTTCGCCGCTTCCAGCCGCACCGCGCGACGTCCGGCGACCGTGACTTCGCAGCCGAGTTTTTTCGCCAGCGCGACAAACATCAAGCCAATCGGTCCCGCGCCCAGGACGAGCACATTTTGTCCCGCGCACAATTTTGCGTCTTCGACGCCTTGAACGACGCACGCGAGCGGTTCGGTCAGCGCGGCGTCGCGGAAATCCGTTTCCGATTTGAGACGCAGCAGATTTTTTTGGACGAGCCGGGCGGGGACAACGATGGATTCGGCGTAAGCGCCGTTAAGGAACAATAAATCTTCGCAAAGATTTTCCTGGTTGTTTTCACAAAAAAAACAGGCACCGCACGGCGCGGAATTGGCCGCGACCACGCGCTCGCCGGTTTTCCAAAGGCGAACGTCAGGCGCAATCTCCGAAATCACTCCGGCGAATTCATGGCCGAAGACGGCGGGCGGCACGATCATCTTCGCGTGATAGCCGCGCTTGAAAACTTTGAGATCGGTGCCGCAGGTAAGCGCGGCTTCGATGCGGATGCGGACTTCGCCCGACTTGAGCGTGGGTGACGTGATGTTTTCAATCTGAACTTTTTCCTGTCCGTGCAAAATGGCGGCTTTCACGCCGGCAGTTTAAGACTGCCAGCGGTTAAAGCGGAAGAAAAGTTTTGATTCTATGCTTGGAGATAAAACCATTAAGGCACCCATCCCTGCCGGATGATGCCTTTGACGCGAGGTGTCATTGCCGGCAGGCCGCCTTGATGAGTGAAGTTAAGATCGAAAGCCCATTGGCGTTTAGGAGCGTTGTAATAATTGCCTGTATTTTGCCATATATTCGTTGCATACTGACTGGGAAACATGACGACGATTGAGCCATTGTAAGTCAAAGCTATGGAACTAGTCCAGTTTTCCAACAAACGAAGAAAATTTTCAGCCCCACCGCTATAGTTTGCGCCACTTGAAGGGACAATGCCTTCAAGTGTTGCGGCATTGACAGTAGTTGCTACGGGAGTGCGCGGGCCACCACCAGTGGAGGCGGTGAGGGACGTGGCTGAAGTATAGCTATCTTTCCAATTGGATGAAAGAACGGTAAGTGCGTCACCAAAGAGCGCGGCGGGATAGGTGTAGGTTGTGGAATTTAAATTGGTGTCCGAATGGGCACTGTTGGTTTGAGTATTGAAATTGCCCATCACATAAATTGGGTCAGGCGTAGCGACTGCTAGACCACTGCTGCTCGGCAACTGCGCTCCGTTGGTTATAGAAACAGCAGGAAGGGTTGTCCCACTTAACGGAACATTATTATAGACATAAACACTATCAATATTGTGCCCCTTGTCAGTAGAAATTGTGCTGTTTATTGTGCTACCACCATTCGCTGCGGCGCTGGCGGCCCACACACCGAGGTTTGTTACATTAATCTGGATGGCTTGCACTGTTTTACCTTCACGGTAGTCATAAAGACTGACGTTCGTCACAAAGGAATATCCCCAATATAGGTTTGAATACGTCGTAGAAGAAAGACCAGCAATTGTGTTGGTAGAGGATACAGCGTGGGAAGTCTTGTTTGAGATGATAAAATAATTATTTGGGATCTTGGTTATAGTAGGACTGTTACTGACATCCTGCCAATATACCGAGATATTGGTGCCGCCAGTGCTGGTATTGGTGATAATAAGATCAGCTTGGTTAGCAAAATAAATCTGGCCGTTGGTTGTATAGGCACCCGAGGTTCCCAAGCCATAAGTTGACGGAGGAAGTTTAAGAATAGCCTCGACGCTGGCAGGGTTATTGTTTGTTCCTATGGGCAAATTTAGTTCGGAATGATTAGTGGCTATTCCACCCATAAATGTAGGATTGCCGCTACCAGATTTACTGCCAGCGGTCATAAATGGATCCGATATGTTGTTGGAGTTAATGGTGCCAGCCGCTGTAACCGAATTTGAAAATGTCATAGGTGAAGCTGCCCAAATGCTATAATTGCAAAACACCGGACCGCCAACATTCATGCCGCTGCCGGGTTGAACTTCCAAGTTCATATTGTAAAAAATGGCGAATTGGAAAAGGGGAATATCAGCATATATTACATTCTCGGTGACGGTTGCGGGAACCGTGTAACGCTGATTCTTTGGTGTCGCGGTGGAAGTTACCTGGTTGGTTGCAGGATACCCTTCCAAGCCTGACCACTGCGAACCTAAAGGTTGCAGGGTGGTCGAAGTCGCGCCAAGATTGACATAGGTTTTATTCGTGCCCGCCGCGCTGCTGAACGTATATTGGATGGGCCAACCGGTTTGCAAAGGAATATTGGTCTGGTAGGTGCCCGATGAATTCATGCCTTGCTGAAGATAGTCCCGGTTCATATTGGCAACTACTTGCTCGACGGCGGCTTCTGCGGCGGCTTGGCTCGTGAAATATAAATTATTGCGTTTAACTTCCTTGTCATTCGATTCTGTCCACATCATCACGCTGCCAAGAACCAGCAAAGTGGCGGCTAAAAATATCATGACCATGATCAAGGCGTAGCCTTTGTCGGCTAGTCGGGGAGGTCTGAATGTCATGCGCATAAATGCTCCTTGTTTTTTATTGCGTTTAGAAATTAGGCGCGCGCGGCGTCGCCCGGGTCTGAAATGTATAAAACTCGGACGCGAGGCTTGTGGATGAGGCGGCATATTGGCGGAAATTCCAAACCATGCGAATGGTGCAATTCTCATCAGCGGCAAAGGTGTTTGTCGTTGTATTGACAGTTCCTTGAAAATTTTCAGACCAGAAACAGGGGCTATTCGTTATCCAACTAGCCAATAAAATTCCCGGACTGTTTGCTGTAGCCGTTTGACCATTTGTGATGTAATACAGATTATGCGTCGCCGTGTTCAAATAATAAATTGTATAAGGAGTTGAGTTTGTGGTCAGGAAGACTTTCAACGCGTTGCCCTGTTGGCTTGAGCCGTTCGCAATCGAAGCGAAAGAATAATTGTTGGTGGAGAGATTTCCAACCTGCAAAAACTGCGCGCTGCGGATATTGTTGCAGATTTGATCCATGGCTTTGGAACTGCCTCCGGCGGCCAGTAACTTGTCCGTCGTAAAATGGTTGATACGCAGCGCGAAGATTTGAACGGCAACCATTCCGGCGACGAGGAATGTGACAAAAACAAACATCGCCGTCATAATCTCCACCAATGTGAAGGCAGAGACCGATGGGCGGCGGAGTTGGGTTTGAATTGACGGTAAAAGTTTCATTGGTCGGGCGCGCGTTCAGTAATAACGGTGTTTGTGAACCATTTTCCGGTAAGTGGAAACTTCCAATAACAATCCGCTCGGATTTGGCGTAACGGATAAGCAACAGTTGTTACATTTGAGACGCTGATCCAATTTGTGACGTTGAATGTTTGTCCTGAAATCGGGATTTGCATGGTATTTATTTGTGAATAACGCGTAGGCGCTGTCAGTTCATCACCTGTTCCCACGCCTGTCCCCGAGGTTGATATACTCCACGTTGCTGAACGTGCCTGTTCCACACCTTGTGCAGCATACGCTTGTGCCGCCAACGACATGGCGCTCCATTCCGCAAAGCGATTGGATTGCACATAGCCATAAATTATTCCTGACGTGACCAAGACAAAAATGCCCAATGTGATCATAAGTTCGATGAGCGTAAATGCGGCGTACGCCACACACATTTTGCGGCCAGCAGTTTTTTTGAAAGAAACAATCATATTCGCATCGAAAGATTCCAATTCGTCAGTGAAATGAAAGCACACGATATGCCATTGCATTAAACAGGCAATTTGCCTCTTCCTGAGCGGATGAAGAAAGCTATCTTTGGCAGAGTGTCCTATTTTTGGAAACCAGCGCGCTTTGTTTGAGGATTTTGACAATTTACTTTCAGGAAACAGTCGGTCGGCAAGGCGATGATTTGACAAAATTCGTCTCGCGCAAATAAATCGGCTTCAACATTTCGCCCGCCACAAAATCACTCCTGCCTGTGGCCAGCTTCACCAGAACCGACGCGCTTGGAAAAATCGTCCGGCCATTCGGAAACCATCTTGCAACTTCTGGTCCGGCCAAAATTTCTCTCGCTTCCGCGCGCAATTGGACTTCCGCCAAAGATAAAATTTTCAACGACTCAATTTCATTCCAGCCATCCGCTGAAATTTCAAATGTCGCCAGATAAAATTCATTCCGTTGCGCGTCAATCACCACATTCACGCGCCCGAAAATCTTCTCTGCTTGCGCCTGCGCCGCGATTGCCTCGACGCTGCTGACACCAAGCAATTTTATCCCGCGTGCCAGTTGCCAGCCCTGCGCGATTGAAATCGCCGCGCGAATGCCGGTGTAGGAACCCGGCCCCAGCCCAACGGCAATCGTTTCAATTTCCTCGCGCTCGATTTTTGCGTCGGCCAGAACTTTTTCAATCATGCCAAACGCCGCCGTGTTGCGCCCGCCGGTTTCGCAGGCCTCGGCCAAAACATTTCCGTCGCGCGCGATTGCGAAGCTCCGCTGCGGCGAGGAAAATTCAAGCGCCAAAATCGTCATAAACAATTTTTCGTTCCGACTCGCCGACAATTTCAATTTTTACTTTTTTCAAATTTGCCATTCGCAATTCATCGTTCGCAATTCGCTCCGCCCATTCAATAACCGTCACGCCATCCGGCTGCAAAAATTCCTCGATGCCTGCGGAAAAAATTTGCGCGGGCGTTTCCAGCCGATACAAATCCAAATGAAAAAGTTTTAATCGTCCGTCGGCGTATTCGTTCACCAAGGTAAAAGTCGGTGAATGCACGCGCGCAGAAATTCCGAGTCCGCGCGCGAGTCCTTTCACAAACTGCGTCTTGCCTGCGCCAAGTTCTCCGCTCAACGCAAAAACAGAACCGCTTTGCGCCGTCCGGCCAAATTTCTCGCCGAGCGATTCCGTTTCCGCCGGACTATGCGAAATGAACGTAGCCATTGGCGTCAAGTTTGTGCGAACTGCTTTTGTCGCGGATTAAAATCCCCTCGCCGGAAACAATTTTCCCGATGCAGCTTAATTTCAATTTCGGAAATTTCTTTTTCCAGCCGTCCAGCAATTTCACCGCATCTTTTCCAGCGACCGAAAACAGCAACTCAAAATCCTCGCCGTCCGTCAGCGCGGCGACGAAAGCAGGTTTTGCCGAAGAAGTCTTTCGCGTTGCCATTTTTGCTCCTCGTGAAACGGGAATCGCCGATTTCAACAATTCCGCGCCGACGCCACTGGCTTTCAAAATGTGCGGCAAATCTCCCGCCAGCCCGTCGCTCAAATCAATCATCGCGTGAATCGGAAAACTTTCAGCCAGCCAGCGCGCTTCGGCCAAGCGTGGCTCGAAATCCAGATGTTTTTCCGCGAGCGAACCTCCAAGTTCGCCGGTCACAAAAATCGCGTCGCCGATTTTTGCGCCGCTTCGCAAAATTTGTTTCCCGCGTGGAACGGTTCCGAGCAGTGCGATGGAAATCAAAATGCGTTCTGGATTCGTCGTCGTTTCTCCGCCGACGATTGCAACGCCAAATTTTTCCGCAAGTGCGTTCATACCATCGTAAATTTTTGCGACAAATTCCGCATCGAAATTTTTTGGCAGCGCGATCGTCACAAGCGCGGCGGTCGGCGTTCCGGCCATTGCAGCGATGTCGCTTAAATTTCGCGCGAGCGCTTTGCGCCCGATTTTTTCCGGCGGCGTTTCTCTTGTGAAATGAATGCCTTCGACAATGGCGTCGGTTTTGAACAGCAATAATTTTTCCGGCAGGCCAAAATCCAAGACAGCACAATCGTCGCCCGCGCCGACCAAAACACTTTGGTTCGTCGGCAGCGATTTCGTCAGTCGCGCGATGAGTTCGAATTCGTTCATGCCAGATGCAGGAAGTGATAAAACTTTTGCAAAAGTTGATTCAATTGATCTTCAAAATGAAGCACGAACAGGTTCGCCGCGTTGAACAGCACGTGTGCGGCGATGGGCGCGAGCAGATTGTCCGTTTTTTCATAAAGCCAGGTGAGGCCGAGCGCCAGAATGAAAAGCGGAATGAAAATCGCCGTGTCAAAATGAATCAGCGCGAACAATGCGCTGACGCCAAACCATGCGAGGCGTGGAAAACCCAGTTGCTTGACGAATGGAAACAACATCCCGCGAAAAATAAATTCCTCGGCGACCGGCGCGAGCACGACTGCAAACAAGCCGAGATAAATTTTCAGCCCAAGCGATTTTACGCCGGACAAAAGTGTGACGGCAGTTTGATCTGCGAGTGGCAAGCCGAGTTTTGTCAGCATTGCAGCCGACACTGCTTGCAACAACCATGCGACAGGCAGCACAAAAATCACAAATGCAACCGCCATGAGCAACGCGCGATTTAATTTTGGCCCGCGCAAACCAAACGCCTCGCGCCAGCCGATTTGATGTTGCCGCAGAAAAATCGGGATTAAAATCCACGTTGCGCCTTGAAAGCAAAGTGTGGCGAGCAGGATATTCCCGGAACCATCCGGCTGCTTGAAACCATTCACGCCAAATTTTTGCAGCAATCCAGCCGCCGCCATGCCAAGACAAAGGCAGGCGCATTGCGCCGCGCAAAATAAAAAAACGGATTCGGCACGCCACGGTTTTTCCGACAACATGATCCGAGTTTATCGCGGCGTCACGGCATAGACGATTCAAAATTCGAGGGCAGGATTGCGGAATTCTTTTGCATATTCATTTTGTGAAATTCTGTTAATCCTGTCTCGTGACTGGAAAAAGCACGAATCGTCTCGCGAAGGAAAAATCGCCCTACCTTTTGCAGCATGCGCACAATCCCGTGGACTGGTTTGCGTGGAGCGATGAGGCGTTTGAAAAAGCGCGGCGCGAAAGCAAACCCATTCTTTTGAGCATCGGTTATTCGACCTGCCACTGGTGTCACGTCATGGAGCGCGAAAGTTTCGAGGATGAAAAAATCGGCGCTTTTCTCAATGAACATTTTGTCAGCATCAAGGTAGACCGCGAGGAACGGCCGGACGTGGACAAAATTTACATGACGTTTGTGCAATCCACGACCGGCAGTGGCGGCTGGCCGCTGAATGTTTTTCTCACGCCGGATTTGAAGCCGTTTTTTGGCGGAACTTATTTTCCGCCGGACGCGCGCTATGGTCGTCCGAGTTTTTTGCAAGTGCTTCAGCAAATTGCCAATCTCTGGAAAGAACGCCGCGAAGAAATCATCTCATCCGCCCACGAAATCCACGCGCGACTTGAAACGGCGACTGCAAATCCCGCTGAAACGAATTCCTCTTTGAATGCGGACATTTTGAAAAATGCGGCGGAGTTTTTCAAAAAAATGTTTGATTCGCAGCACGGCGGATTTGGCGGCGCGCCGAAATTTCCACAGCCGAGCACGCCTCAATTTCTTTTGCGCTGCGCCAAACAATTTCACGATGACGAAGCCACAAAAATGGTTCTCCAAACTTGCGACGCGATGGCGCGCGGTGGAATTCAAGATCAGCTTGGCGGCGGATTCGCACGTTACTCCGTGGACGCCCAATGGCTCGTGCCCCATTTTGAAAAAATGCTCTACGACAATGCGCAGCTTGCGCAGCTTTATCTCGACTCTTTTCTCGTCAGCGGCGACGCGCGCCACGCTGAAGTTGTCCGCGACATTTTGGATTATGTTCTGCGCGACATGACGCATCCCGACGGCGGATTTTTTTCCGCCGAGGACGCCGACAGCGAAGGCCACGAAGGAAAATTTTATTGCTGGACGAAGGATGAACTTTCAAAGCTTCTTTCGCCGGAAGAATTCAACGTCGCGGTAAATTTTTTTGGAATCACCGGCGAAGGCAATTTCATTGACCACAGTCATCCGCAGCCTTTGGCCGGGCAAAATGTTTTGAGCATTGCCAAGCCAAATGTCGCCGATGCCGACAAGCCATTGCTCGCTTCTGCAAAAAAGAAAATGTGCAACGTTCGCGCGAAACGAATCCGTCCGCACATGGACGACAAAATCCTCGCGTCATGGAACGGACTGATGCTTGGCGCGTTCACGCGGGCGTCAATTGTTTTGGGCGACAAAAAATATCACGCCGCGGCAGAGAAAAATTTTTTGTTCATCCGCGAAAAACTTTGGGACGCAAAATCCAAAACACTTTTTCATCGCTGGCGCGACGGCGAACGCGACAACGTTCAATTGCTCGAAGCCTACGCGTTTTTTTTGTCCGGCGTCATTGATTTATATGAAGCGACGCTCGATCCAAAGTATTTGGATTTTGCGATTGAACTCGCGGACGCGATGC
The DNA here is from genome assembly GCA_036501565.1 of Verrucomicrobiia bacterium. GTDB lineage: Bacteria > Verrucomicrobiota > Verrucomicrobiia > Limisphaerales > UBA11358 > UBA11358. The sequence continues at coordinate 11,200 of DASYAA010000037.1, read as the reverse complement.
TCGCGAAATTTTACGACGCGGAGAACGGCGGCTTCTGGCAAAGCGCCGCCGATTCAAAAGATTTGATTTTGCGCATGAAGGACGATTATGACGGCGCGGAGCCGAGCGGAAATTCCGTCGCCACTTTATCTTTGCTAAAACTCGGCGCAATCACCGGCAGAAAAAAATTCGCAGAAGCCGCCGAAAAAACTTTGCGATTGTTCACGCATCGCCTGCAACAATTTCCGCAAGCCATGCCGTTCATGCTCCTCGCGCTGGATTTTTCACTGCAAGAGCCGAAGCGGGTTGTTATCACAGGTGAAAAGGATTCCAGCAATTTTCAAGAACTGCTGCGCGCGGCGCATTCGATTTTTCAGCCGAACAAAATTGTTTTGGGAAATGTTGGCGCAGTTGAAGAATTTACACGAACGCTTCCGGCGAAAACTGAAGCGACAGCTTATCTTTGCATTGGAAATTCCTGCCAGCCGCCGACAACTAGCGCGGCGAAGGTAAAAGAAATGCTAAAATAACCGCCGGACAAAAATCACTCGTTCGGCTGTGGCCGTTCCTGCCGTTCAGGTCGCTCCGCTCTTCCGCCACGCGATTGCAACTGGCGCAGGGCGCGGAGCAGCGATTCGATTTCGCGTTCATCGGTGAGTTTCTGGCGCTCGGCAAGTTCGACCAACTCCAAAACTTCCTCCATTTGTTCCAGCGATTGCCTCAACGAATCAACAACCTGCGTTACTTCATTGACAGCCTGGCTGATGGCGGAGCCGTCCGGATCATTTTTGCGCGGCACGGGTTGGAATTTTTCTTTTGGCAGTTCACTCGGAACGGGAGCAGCAAGTTGAAATTTTGGCTTCGACGGCGCTGGCCTCACGGGCATTTCCTCGCGCAGACGCATTGGCGGTTCGGTTTGTGCCGATAATTTTGTCTGGACTGGTTGTTCAGAAATTGAAATTGCTGGCGCAGGACGGCGGCGTCCGCGCCCACCGCGATGTCCGCGACGGCGCGGACTCAAACTTTTCGGTGGCGCGGGCTGGTTGGATTTTGGCTGTTGTTCCTCTGGCATCCTGAAATGAGGATGACGTTCCGACGGGCAAATGCAATGGAGAATTATTCCCAACTAAAAATTCCAACGTAATTATTTCTTGACGAACAGCGCGAGGGACGCGGTGAAGCCGTGCAGATAATTTTTTTCGCCAACGGGACCGATCTCGCCATTGCCATAAAATCCGGCGAGGCCGATTGGTCCGAATTTTTTTTGCACCAGTTCAGCATCGTGGTTCGGCGCGCCGAAAAGATTTTTTCCGCGACCGTTGCAGCAGCAGAGACAGCCGCCGTAAATCGTCGTGTCGCCAAGATTTTTTTTCGCGCGTTCGAGAAGTTCACTCATGTCTTCGCTGGCCGCCGCCGCGTCGCGCCGCTGGAATTGCAGCGTCTGTCCCGCGCGCGGTAACGCGCCGACGGCCAGCACGCCGGAATTCGGGTCACCGCCGATCAGATTCCGCACGAGAAAATCGCCGCGATGAAACTCATCAAGATATTCGTTGACGACGAGACCGATGAAAAGATTCCCGCGCGCCTTCTGCTGATCGGCGGGCGAAAGTTTTTGAACCGTGTCGGCAAGAACCGCATAAGCCGGACGGTTGGCGATTTGATGAATCAAATTTTGCTCGACGCGCGTCAGCGTCCAGGTGTCACCGATCGGCGTGCAGCCTTGCGAAATGACACCGGACAATTTCACATCGCCGCCGATGGAAATCGCCACGCCGCCGTCCTCAAAAACTTCGCCATTCAAATAAATTTGAGTCGTCTGTTCGGCAAAAATCCCGCTCGCAAGCCCACCGAAAACCGGCAGCGGCGCAAAGGATTCGTTCCACGAGCGAATCCAATTTTCCGCATCGAGATGAAACGGGTCTATGAATGCAAGCCAGCCATTCGTGCGTTTCGGTTCGATGCCTGATTCCAGCGGCCAGTAATTTTTACCGCCTGCTTCCTCGACTTGCGATTGCGTGAAATGAAAACCATTCAATTCCGCGCCGGGCAGCGAATACAACGCCAGAACAATGCCCGTCGCATTTTCAATCTCATGCGAACCGACGACAAGGCTCGCGCTCGAACAACCCGCGAGCAGCGGAATCCGCGCATGAACGCGCAAAATTTCCAGCGCGGCCTGCGCGTGCTGAAAAAATTTTGGCGACATGAAAACAAGACCGAGCGAAACAGGTTTTTCGCCAAATTGCGCTCGCAATTTCTCCGCCCATTGGCGCAAGCCATTTTCGTCAAAATCGTCCTGCCAGTAGGCTGCGGTGGAAAATTCATTGCCCATACTCACTTCAACCATGCCACAATTTTCTCCCCCGACCAAATTTCTTTTACCGGCTGGCGTTCGCGCGCGACGGCAAAAAATTTTCCGTTCACCAGAATTTCCGCCGCCAGCGGACGTGCGTTGTAATTCGACGCCATGACAAAGCCGTAAGCGCCCGCGCTCAAAAGCGCGAGATAATCGCCCTCGCCGACTTTTGGCAAAGGTCTGTTCTTGCAAAAATAATCCCCGGATTCGCAAATTGGTCCGACGACATCGGACGAAATCGTCACGCCGGATTTTTTCGTCAATGGAACGATTTCATGATAAGCATCATAAAACGCCGGACGGATCAAATCATTCATCGCGGCGTCCACGATGACGAAATTCTTTTTGCCAGTGCGTTTCAAGTATTCGACACGCGTGACGAGAATGCCCGCGTTGCCGGAGATAAAACGTCCCGGTTCGAGCAAAATTTTCAAACCCAGCGGACGCAGCAACGGCACAAGACGGTCGGCGTATTTTTGCGGCGTCAAAATGTTTTTCGCTGCGGAAGATTTCCACCAATTTTCCGAACCGCTGGCAAGCGCTGGCCGATAAACAATACCCAGCCCGCCACCGATGCTGAAAAATTCCAGCGCGTATTTCTCTTTCAACTTTTTTACCAGCGGAAGAACCTTGCGGATTGCTTTTTCAAACGGCGACACGGTGGTGAGTTGCGAGCCGATGTGCATTTGCAGTCCGCGCAGCCGCAGATTTTTCAATTTTGCCGCGCGCGCATAAACATTTTCGATCTGCTCGAAGGCGATGCCGAATTTATTCTCGTAAGTGCCTGTCGTGATTTTCGCATGCGTGAACGCCTCGATGTTCGGGTTCACGCGCACGGCGATTGGCGCGACTTTTTTCAGGCGCGCGGCGATCCGATTGATGCGCTCCAGTTCCGGCAGGCTTTCGACATTGAACGAATAAACATTTTTTCCCAGCGCAAACTCGATTTCCGCTTCACTCTTTCCTGCGCCCGCAAAAATACATTTGCGCGGGTCGCCGCCCGCCGCGATGACGCGCCGCAATTCGCCGCCGCTCACGATGTCGAAACCGCCGCCAAGGTTCGTAATCGTCCGCAACACGGATAAGTTGGAATTTGCTTTCATCGCGAAACAAATCAAATGGTCGAGCGGCGCGAGTGCGCGATCCAATTTTTGGAAATGATCCGTCAGCGTACGCTGCGAATAAATGTAAAGCGGCGTGCCGAACTTTTTGGCGAGCGTTTCGATGGCGACGCCTTCGCAAAATAATTTTTTACCGACGTAACGAAAATCGTGCATGACAATTTCAGTTTAGAGACTGGCGTTCAAAGTTCAATTCGCAATAAAAAAACCCGCCGGAAAAAATCCGGCGGGCGCGAGCGCGAAATTGTTTTATGGTTTGCTCAAAATTTCCTCGCGCTGTTTGAAATACTCTTCGGGCGAAATTTCGTTGGCCATGTATTTTGCGTTCAGCGCCTGCAATTGAGCCTGCGTGTCCGGCGAAATCGGCAGCGGCGGCGCCACCATCGGCTCAAACGCCGATGCTTTGCCGGAATAAGTTGGGCTGGATGATTCTGGCGGCGCGGCGGGAACCGGCTGAAATTGCGTCGCTTGCCCCTGATTTAACTCGGCCATTTTTTGTTGCAAGGATGCAGCCGCCGCAGATTGTGCCTCGTTGTTTGACGCTGTTGGCGAAGCAGGTTGAAACAAACTTGAACTCTCGGTTGGCGGCGTTTTTGCAACTTGTTCTTCGACTGGTGCTGAAGTTGCTGGCGGAATCATTGCCGGTGTCGGCTCGTTGGTTGGTGTTTCCACAGTCACTGCGCCGGACGAATTAACCAAAATCGGCGCGCCTTGCTTCTGTCCTTCCGTCTCGATGTTCAATTCGCGCATTTTCGCTTCCAACGCCGCCTGTGCTGTAACTTGCCCTTCATCGTTCGTCCCTGCGGATGGAGTTGAAACTGCCGCTGCGGACGGCGTGGGTGTGGCCTCTGTGCTGACACTTGGCGCGGGTTGCGAGGGCGGTGTTTCATTTTGCGGCACAGCCGGAGTGGCGTTCGTTTGAGACGATTGCGCATCCAATTCACGCATCTTCTGTTCCACCGCCGCGCGCGCTGCGGCCTGTGCCGGCGTGTCGCTTGCACGGAGGGAAATGAAACTTGCACAAACAGTCGCTGCACAAACCGCCAAAAGAAGCTTGGGAATTCGCATAATGTTTCCTGTTCTTTACGCCAATTTCGCGCCGGATGCAACTGCTTTTGCATTCGCCGGAAAGAGCTTACGCCAAGCAAATGGCAGCGGACATGCCAGCAACGAAAGCAAAATAATTTTCCACATCTCGCCGCGCGAAATTTTTACGCGCTGTTGCAACTCCATCACGCTGGCCGCCCGCAGTTTTTCAATCGTTTTCATGCCGATCAAAATCGGCCACGCACACGCCAAGCGCGCCCGAAACTGCAAAAACGGCAGCGTGTTCGTATAAGTCCAGCCCGCCGCCAGATGCAATTCTGCCTTGTGGAGATAGTCGCGGTAAAGTTTGAGAAATTTTGCCTCGTTCACCGGCGAAAATAAAACTTCTGGCAACAATTTTGCTTCATCCAGTCTTTGGGTTGGCAGATAGCAGCGGCCTTTTTTCAAGTCCGCCGGCAAATCGCGGAGAATGTTCACGAGCTGCAAGCCTTTTCCGAAACGGATGCCGTCGGAAATCAATTGCACTTCGTCCAATCGGACTTGTGGAAACAAATGTGCGCGACAAATCTTCGTCCAAAACTCGCCCACGCAACCGGCGACGCGATAAGTATAATCGTCCAATTGTGCCGCCGTTTCCAGCGCAATAATTTTTTCTGTGGACGCGTTCGCAAACCGGCGCAAATCCAATTCCTGTCCACTTGTGATGGTTGTGAGAACTTCACGAATTAATTTCAAATCCGCTGGCGAAAGCGTTTGCAGCAACGAGAGGCTGTCCTCGACCTTTTCCAGCAACAATTTTTCGGCGGACAAATTTTGTTTTTGCGCAAGCTCGCCGAAATTCAGCGGCGCGGAATTTTGGCCGAGAATCCGTTCGCGGAGTTTTTGCAACGCCTCGAGCCGTTGCGCCACCGGCAAGATTTCCGTGTCCGCAATCGTGTCCGTCGTGCGCGCGAGCAGATAGGCGAGGCCGATTTGCGGGCGCACGCGCGCGGGCAGCACGCGCAACGTCAGATAAAACGACCGCGACGTCGTCTTGAGCAATTGATTCAAGGCGTCGCTCATAAAGAATCCCATTCGTCCAAAGACAACTTTCGTTCAAGAATGGATTCCACTTGTCGCAGCAACATTTTTACTTGCGGCACGGAAAATTCAGAATTGCTCGGAATCGTCTGGCGATGCTGGCCCAGAATCATGAATTGATGTCGCGTGCCGGAGAACGGGCCGTCGAAGCCGAGCGCGCGAAGCTTGCGGACGAATTCGCGCCGTTTAAGTGGTCGCCATGCGGCCATTTTGAACCTTGTTCAAATCAATGCCGGCCAGCACCGGCAATTTGTGGCCGAATTTCAGGCCGACCAGAATCCAATCCTCCAGCGTCGAGCGCAGTTCGGCTTCGCACTCGCGCAGGGATTTTCCGAACGCGGCCACGCCCTTGAGCTTGGGGATTTCGCCCGCGAACGAGCCGTCGTCCAGCTTGTCGTAATGCGCCAGTTCCAGCGCGGCTTCAATGTAAGCGGTGATCGGAAACATCATGGCAGAAAGCTAATCGGTTTCGGCGGGAAAACAAGCGGGGAAAAACAAGCGCGGCACGCCTTGAGCAGATCATTTAACGCCGTTGGCATTTTTAGACAGACCAATTTTAAGAATTTAATTTGCGCCGCCAGTTCGAGTTTCAAATTTTATCGGCAAAATCTTTTCGTGTGTCAGATTATATTCACCAGTCTATTAAACGCGAAGAAGGTTTTTGCTTTTTGCGTCGCTCTTTCGGTAAATTATCTTCTTTGAATCTCTCGCGGAACGCTTCGTCTTCCGACGTGTCCCACCAATGGGAAAGTTTGTCTTTCCAAATTATCAGAGGCGGAACTGTCTTGCGCTCGTTCCACGGTCTGAATTCTGATCGCCGTTCAGAATAAAATTGCGAAGCTATGTCAATTTTGTCGTTTGGCACAGGTCGCTTGATGACTTTGTAAGGCTTATCGTATCCACCGGCACTGCACTCTTGCTCCGCATCTTTGTCATACCATTCCGAAAATGGAATATGCCGTTCGGCGACGCCGTAGTGAACCGGCAAAAGTTGCGTTCCAAATCTCGCTCTCCAATAATAGACGCGCCCATAATACATTTCGTGCAGGTAGCGTTCATAAAGGCGAGGTCGAAATGGTTTATCTCCCAAATCACTTTTGAGTGGAACAATCCAAAGAATTGGAATCCCTCGTTTCCAATAAACTTGAGACCTTTTGATAATTTGAGGAATTGAAAGAAAACTAACTTGAGCTTCGATGACCAAACTGCTTTGCGCTTTGCTGACTGTTATCCTTTTTTTTCACGAAAGCTGTTCCCGCCAGCGCGCCAGTTGCTTCGCGACTTCTTTCGTGCCCGGTGCGCCGGTCAAGTTTCGTTTCGCCATTGCCGTTTTCAGATTGAACACGCCCAGCGCGTCGCGGCCAAAGGTTTTGTCTATGCCTTGCAGTTCCGCGAGCGTGAGTTGGTTCAACGGTTTGCCGGTTTTTTCCGCCAGCGCCACGACCGCGCCGACGACGTGATGCGCCTGGCGAAATGGCATTCCTTTTTTCACCAAATAATCCGCGAGGTCAGTCGCCAGCAATGCCGGGTCGCTCGCGGCGGCGGCGCAGGCGGCGCGATTGATTTTCACGTTGCGCAACATCGCGGAAAAAATCCGCGTCGAGGCGCGCACGGTGTCGGCGGTGTCGAAGAGCCGTTCCTTGTCCTCCTGCAAATCGCGATTGTAGGTCATCGGCAATCCTTTCAGCAGCGTGAGGAGCGAAATCAGATTTCCGAAAACGCGACCGGTCTTGCCGCGTGTGAGTTCGGCGATGTCGGGATTTTTTTTCTGCGGCATGAGCGACGAGCCGGTGGTGTAGGCGTCGGCGATTTTGATAAAATTAAATTCCGCGCTCGCCCAAAGAATCACGTCCTCCGCGAGCCGCGAAAGATGCACGGCCAGCAGCGCGCCGGTGGCGCAAAATTCGACGGCGAAATCGCGGTCGCTCACGGCGTCCATGGAATTTTGCGTCAATTGAACTTTGCCATCGGCGTCAACGAAATTGAGCAGCTTCGCGACGAGTTCGCGTTTCAACGGCAGAGTCGAACCGGCGATCGCGCCGCTGCCGAGCGGGCAGATGTTCACGCGCGAATGGCAGTCCCAGAGGCGCTCGCAATCGCGTTCGAGCATCTCGACGTAGGCGAGCAGATGGTGCGCGAGATAGACGGGCTGCGCGCGTTGCAGGTGCGTGTAGCCGGGAATCAGCACGTCGGCGTTTTTCTCGCCGAGCGCGACGAGGGCACGCTGCAAGCCGGCAATTTCGCCGAGGAGCAAAGTGATTTCATCGCGCAACCACATCCGCACGTCGAGCGCGACCTGGTCGTTGCGCGAACGGGCGGTGTGCAGTTTCGCGCCGGCGGGAACGCGCTTGGTCAGCTCGGCCTCGATGTTCATGTGGACGTCTTCGAGTTCGGGCTTCCACTTGAATTTACCGGCTTTGATTTCTTTTCCAATCTGATCAAGGCCGCGAACGATGGCGTGTAATTCATTTTTCTTCAGCACGCCGATCTTGTGGAGCATTTCGGCGTGCGCCATCGAGCCGAGGATGTCGTGCCGCCAGAGCCGCCAGTCGAAGGAAATGGATTCGGTGAATTGCGCGACGTCGGCATTTATGTCATTTGCAAAACGCCCGCTACGGGAAACTGAAGAGTTTTTTTTCATGCGTTTCAATGGATGAAATTTGCGCCGAATCCGGTCGAAAGTCACTGTCAAACATTGGCTAAAGACGGCTTTGGCAGAGGCATTAACATTGGTTTGAACTATGGCACGGAACTTTCTGTCTAAAAGGCATGATCACGATCAGCGAATTGAAGTTCGCCTGTCCGGTGTGCCAGCAGCACATCGCGTGCGATCCCGGACTTGGCGGTCTTCAAATGGAGTGCCCGACGTGTCTTGCCAAAATCATCATCCCGAAGGCACCCACGGGCGCGACGACCAAACTCATTTTGCGCGCGAGACAGGTTCAGGGTGTCCGCATCAAATCCAAAATTCCGGAGCCTGAATCGTATTAAAGCAAATTGGTTTTCGCCGGAAGTTTTGTTAATTTGCCCTGCCTTGAACCGCAAATCTTTTTCCAACGGCGCGGAAAAAATTGAAGTCATCGTCGTCCGTTTGTTGACCCAACGAAAGCAAACGCTGGCGCTGGCGGAATCCTGCACGGGCGGAGCGATTGCAAATCGCGTGACGAACGTGCCTGGCGCGTCAAAAGTTTTTCTCGGCGGAATTGTCGCTTACAGCAACGCGGTGAAGGAAAAATATCTCGGTGTTCGCGCGGAAACTTTGAAACAGCACGGCGCGGTGAGCGAAGCGGTCGCGCGCGAAATGGCCAAAGGCGCGCGGAAAAAATTCGGTGCGGATTTTGCGATTGCGGTGACTGGTATTGCCGGGCCGGGCGGCGGCACGAAGGACAAACCTGTTGGGACAGTTTTTATTGCGCTGGCGGGAAAATTCGGAGTGGTCGTGGAACGAAAAGTAAATTTCGGCACGCGCGAGGCGTTCAAGCAATTGACGGCACAGCAGACGTTGGAAATGTTGCGCGGACATTTGGCATGATGCGACGCGCTTTGTCCTTGAGAGTAGAATTTTTTTTGATTAAGTTGAAGTTGTTCAACGTTTTCATACAAGTGAACCGAGAATTTATTTCCTAACATGGCTACCAATCCACCGACCGCTGTGAGCAAATCCGCCGCAGAGGAAGACAGCACGACGTTGCGCAAACGTCGCGGCACGCTGCTGGTCGTGGACGATGAAGACGGCCCGCGCCAGTCGTTGCGCGTGATTTTCAAGGACGATTACGATTTGCTGATGGCCGAGGATGGTCCGACGGCCATCGAATTGGCGAAAAAAAATGAAATTGATGTCGCCGTGCTGGACATCCGCATGGCCGGGATGTCGGGCATCGAGGTTTTGGAACGCCTCAAATTCGTGAACCCGGACATCGAAGCAATCATGATCACGGCATTTGAGACGACGGACACGATCCGGCAGGCGTTGCGGCTGCGCGCATGCGATTACATCAACAAACCATTCGACCTTCCGACCATCCGCGCCGCCGTCGGTCAGGCGATGCAACGCCGCATGCTCGGCAGCGAAATCAACAGCAGTGCCGAAAAAATTCATCAACTGCTCACCGAATTGCAAGATCAGCGCGTCGAGGAACAAATCGCCAAGACGCGCGGCGACATTTACGCCAGCATCATTCACGACATCAACGGCCCGCTCACCGTCATCTCCGGTTTCGTGCACATGCTGAACCAGCGCCTGAATCACAACCCGCGGATGGAACTGGAAGATCTGGAATTCGTCAAAGACCGCCTGCGCATCATCGCGCGGCAGACGACGAATTGCATTGAGATTTCCCGGCGTTACCTCGGTTTTCTCCGGCGCCAAAACAACGACGCCGACGCTCCCGCCGTGGGCGTGAATCAATTGCTCAAGGATTTGGAACAACTCGTGCGCGTGCATCCCAGCATCATGGAAAATGAATTCAGCGTCACGCCGCTGACCGACGACATCGCCGCCAAAATGAACGGGACCGACTTGATCCAGATTTTATTAAATCTGGTCGTCAACGCTTTTCAATGCGCGGCGCCCGCCCATCGAGTTGAAATCGGTGGCGAAACATTGCGCGAGCCGCTTGACCTCGCGGAATTCAAAGACGGACCGAACGACCGGCTGCTGAATGTCGAGAGTTTGGAAAATACCGCGCCGCTCTTGAAATTCTGGGTGCGTGACAACGGCCCGGGCGTTCCACCCGAAGTTCTGCCAAAAATTTTCCAGCCGTATTTCACAACGAAAGGGCCGCAACAGGGAACGGGTTTGGGATTGAACATCGTCCAGCGGCTCATCAAGGAAGGCAACGGCGCGCTGCACTGCCACACGCAAATCGGCGAAGGCACGACGTTCACAGTTTATCTGCCCGGCGCGAATCTGGCGAAGTAAATTTAATTCCCCAAATATTCGCGCGGATCAACAATCTTTCCCGCGATCGCGCTCGCGGCCACGGTCATCGGCGAGGCGAGGAACACTTTCGATTCTTTGTCGCCCATGCGTCCGGGGAAATTCCGGTTCGTCGCGCTGATGCAATTGATGCCCGCCTTGTTGATGCGGCCAAACGTGTCCACCGGCCCGCCGAGGCACGCGGCGCAGCCGGCGTTCTCGGTCATCTGCACGCCCGCGCCCACGAGAATCTGCCAGACGGTTTCGTTGCCCCAATAGGTCGTCTGTAAATCGCGCACGATCTCCGGTGTCGCGGGCACGCCGAACGTGTCAATCGTCACGCGCCGTCCGCGCAGGATGCGCGCGAACTCCACGAAATCGCTCGTCTTGCCGCCGGTGCAGGAACCGACGTAGGCGCGATCCAATTTTGTGTCGCCCATGTCCTTCGCTTTTTTGCGCTGGCCGGGATCGGGATGGCACGCGACGGTCGGTTCGAGCTTGCTCAAGTCAACGACCATCTCATAAACGAATTTTTCGTCGCGATCGCGTTCGACGGGAGTGTAATTGCGTTTCGTGCCGTTCGTTTGCGTGCGCGCGTCAACATATTCCTGCGTGCGCGAATCGAATTCAAAAACGCCATTTTTTCCGCCGGCTTCAATCGCCATGTTCGCAATCGTCATCCGGTCGTCCATCGAAAGT
>DASYAA010000036.1:0-14650 GCA_036501565.1 Verrucomicrobiia bacterium | reverse complement strand
CAGGTCTATCAGGCGTTCTTCCTCGTGAACTGCACGAACCTCTCGGAACTCGTCCGCACGGGCAAGATGGATTTCCTGCTGCTGCTGCCAATCAATACGCGCTTCATCGTCTCGCTGCGGCAGGTGGATTTGGGCGCGTTCGTCAACGCGCTCTTCGCCGTTGCCGTCATGCTTTACGCGGCGGGGAAATTGCACCTGCACCCGACGTTTATGCAACTCGCCGGTTTCAGCGCGTTGTGCGTCGTGGGAATTTTGATCCATTACTCGCTGATGTTCATGCTCGCGGCGATCAGTTTCTGGACGGTGCGCGCGCAGGGAATTGTTTATGGTTATTACAATCTTTTCAACATCGCGCGAATGCCGGACGAAGCGTTCAAAGGCGCGTTCAAGGCGGTGTTCACGTTTGCGTTACCGGTGTTGCTCGTCTCAAATGTGCCTGTGCGCGTGCTGGCGGAAAAATTGGTTTCGCCGGAATCAATGTTGTTGTTGCTCGGTCTGGGAATTATCTGGTCGCTGATTTCAGAATGGTTCTGGAAAATTTCCGTGCGCCGTTACACGAGCGCGAGCACATAGAAGGACGTCGCAAAATTCTTTGAAAAAATCATTGCACGGAAAAGCACAACTGATATATTCCGCGTCCGCTTTGAAAGATTGAAGCGAAAAAATTTAACACAACCATAACTATAAAATTGTTCTTTCTATGGCTGCACAACGCATCAGAATCCGGCTCAAGGCCTATGACCATCGCGTCATAGACCAGTCCGCGCGCGAAATCGCGGACACCGTCAAACGCACTGGCGCTCGCGTCGCCGGGCCGATCCCGCTGCCGACCCGCATCGAGCGCTTCACCGTGCAACGCTCGCCGCACTCGGACAAAAAATCGCAGGAAACTTTCGAGCAACGCACCCACAAGCGGCTGATTGACATCCTCGACCCGACCGCCAAGACCGTGGACGAATTGAAGAAACTCAATCTGCCCGCCGGCGTGGACATCACCATTAAAATTTGATTTAAGGAACACCATGCCACTCGGACTTTTAGGAAAAAAACTCGGACACACGCGCGTTTATGACGCGACCGGCAACGTCGTCCCCGTGACGGTCGTGCTCGCCGGACCGAACCGCGTGCTGCAAGTGAAAACGCAGGCGGGCAAGGACGGCTACAATTCCGTTCAACTCGGCTTCGATGATCAAAAGGAACAGCGCCTGACGAAGGCGTTGCTCGGCCACATCAAAAAACAAAACGGAGCGGCGGTGAAACGCATCCGCGAATTCCGCGATTTTTCCAAGGACGTGAAGCCCGGCGACATCGTCGGCCCGACGCTTTTTGCGCCCGGCGATTTCATTGACGCGATCGGCGTCACCAAAGGCCGCGGCTTCGAAGGCGTTGTGAAACGTCACCGCATGGCTGGTGGTGATTCGACGCACGGCGCGAAAGGCTGGCATCGTCGCGGCGGCGCGATCGGTCAGCGACTTTTCCCCGGCACGGTCATGCGCGGCATGCGGATGCCCGGTCACATGGGTCAGGACACGCGCACGACGCAGAATCTTCAGGTCATCCAGGTGCGCGAGGCGGAAAATCTTTTGCTCATCAAAGGCGCGATTCCCGGCGCGGAAGGCGATTACGTCATCATCCGCGAATCCAAGAAACGTCCGAAGGGTTGGAAACCGCCGGTCAGCGTCTCGATCAAGAAAAAAGGTGGCGATAAAAAAGCCGACGCCAAACCCGCCGCCGCGCCCGCTGCTACTGCGAAGAAATAATTAAGTAAAATTAACTTTTGCAAAGCCGAGATTGAAAAGTCCCGGCTTTTTTCTTTTGAAAAGACTGGCAACGTCCCTTAAACGGCGTAAAACTCAAACTCTAAGTCGAGAAGTTCTAAACGAATGAAATAAATCTAATCTTCCGAGCCGGGTAACCCTTCGGCACGGAGCAAATTCATTCGCGCAAGATCAACTTTCTCAAGTCCTGTCGCTGACAATGCCAACAATTCTTTTAGCGTTGATGGTTGTTTGAAGTCAGCCGCAGAGGAATTGAGAAAAATTAAAACAGAAAACGTAGTAGCAATAAGAATTGTAAATCTACGTTTGTTCGCGCGTTCTTTCATTTGACCGCCGCGTTTCACAAAAAATTCTGATCCTTAAAACTTAAGAAACAAGAGAATTTATTTATTTCTCCTCAAACGTCGCGACGATTGGCCGGTGGTCTGAACCGTTGCCCCAGTTCGGAATCGTGGGAATGTAAGTCCCGGCCTTCACCCAGTCGCGCGTCATCGCAGGACTCAACAAAATGTAATCTATGCGCGAGTAGGTGTCGTCCGCGCCGTAGAAATACGTCCACGCCACGTTGCGCGGCTCGAAATACGGCGGCGCGGCGGGCGCGTTGTCGCCGTTGCGCTCGGCGGGGCGCGTGTCGTTGAGTTTGAATTTTCCGCGCCCGATGATTTTTTTGATCGGGTCGGAATTTTTTGAGTCGTTCAAATCGCCGAGGACAATCAGTTTTGCGTCTGGATTTTCTTTGAAGCGTTCGTCAACAATTCCGCGCAGGACTGTTGCTTCGCCAAGTCGTTCTTCGGCTTCGTCGGCGTTTGGAATTTGCAGTTGCGATTTCAAATGCGCGGCGATGAGCGTGAAAGTAAAATTCGTCGTGGCCTGAATTTCCACTTCCGCAAATCCGCGTTCGACGCGGAAACGGCGTCCGTCCAGAAGAAATTCGTCGTTCGTGTGCGGATGCCGCGCGACAATGGGAAATTTGCTCAACACGGCGACGTGGATATTTGTGTCGGCGTATTCGACCCATTCCCAAAATGGAAAATCCTGTCCTTCGGTTTTAAGTGACGCGCGCAATTCCATCAACGCATTCGTGCTGCCCATTTCTTCGAGGGCGATTACGTCCGGCTTTATCGCTTCGATGCTTTCGCGGATTTTGGCTTTGGCCTCGGCGGATTTGGCGTGGTGACGCGATTCGGTCGGCTGGTCTAAATAATTTTCCACGTTGTAAGTGGCGACGCGGAAAGTTCCAGCGGCGAAGGAAATTGAACAGAGCGTAGATGTAAAAATGGCGATGCAAAGCCGCTTCATATTTGAGATGTAAATTGTCAGACGCGCTTTATTTCCGCCAGAGAACATTTTTGCCATTTAACCCAAAACTGCTATTCTCATTTCATGCCTCGAACGAGCAGGAAAAATTCCGCCGCGCATCTGCACGACAAGCAGAGCGAGCGCGACACGCGTGAACTGCGCATTGACAAGGTCGGCGTGCGCGGGCTGCGCTTTCCGATTCAGGTCATGGACAAGGCGCGCATTTTTCAGAACACGATTGCGACCATCGGCATGTTCGTGGATTTGCCGCATCATTTCAAAGGCACGCACATGAGCCGGTTCATTGAAGTGCTCAACGCGCACGGCAGCGTCATCCACGTCGAAAACATCAACGACATTTTGCGCGAAATGCAAAAAAAATTGAACGCGGCGTCGGCGCATCTGGAAATCGAATTTCCGTATTTCATGACGAAAAAATCGCCGGTGTCGCGCCAGGAAAGTTTGATGGATTACATCGCGCGCTTCAATGCGTCGGCCATTGGAAAAGAAATGGATTTTGTCCTGACGGTGAAAGCGAACGTGACGACGCTTTGTCCCTGCTCCAAGGCGATTGCCAAATACGGGGCGCACAACCAGCGCGGTGAGGTGACGGTGAAGATACGTTCGACAAAATCAGTTTGGATTGAAGATTTGATTGCGATGATTGAAAAATCGGCGAGTTCGGAACTTTACGCGTTGCTCAAGCGGCAGGACGAAAAGGCGGTGACGGAGCGCGCGTATGAAAATCCGGTGTTCGTGGAGGATTTGGTGCGCAACGTGGCGTTGCGGCTGAACGCGGACGCGCGGGTGAGCTGGTATAAAGTCGAGGCGGAAAATTTCGAGAGCATCCACAATCACAACGCGTATGCGTGCATTGAGAAAGGGTGAAAAATGCTCACAAGTTTGTCGTCTTGCTGCGGGATAAAGCAATTACAGTATCGTTCCCATCTAAACGCCCAACCACATCCCATCCGCCAATTTTCTCGAAAAACCGCTTCCGATTAACAGTGGACTCAACAACCCGCTGCATGAGTGCGCCCCAATCAGGCAAATCACTGAACATGAGTCGAAACAACAACAATGGAAATATGCACTGGCTAATTTCCATGACCTCGCTTGGGGAACTATACTGCAATTCAACTTTATCGAATGTATCCGCGTTTAAAGAAGGTAAAACCATTAATGTCATTTCGTCAGACAAAATCTGTGTCTGCGACAACTTGTATGCTTGGCCGTCCGCCCTTAATGCTTCGAGAAACTTGGCGACTATTGGACTGACATCGGGTGCAAAGTCAACGCATTGCCGAATAAAAACTTTTCGGGTGCAAACTCCCGATCCGACATGATCTGACCCCCGCGATGCAAATAATTGCACCCTTCCTTGAGGTCTCGCATTCCGATGCTCATAAATGTGTATTGTGTATAAACAGCCCAACCTATAATTAAGTCGAAGATTTGCGTCTATTGCCTTTCACGAAATTAAAATGCGCCTGCAAAACCGGCTTGTCCAGCCGTTTTCCGCAAACCGATTATTACGCGCCGATGTTCTCCATCGCGGCGGTGTAGTCGCCACGGCGCGCGGCGCGGTTGCACTTGGCTCGATGAAGCAAAGCTTGCTGCGACGCTTTCACGTTGGCGTCTTGACCTCGCCAAATTTCCAAAGCCGGTTGCTGAATGGCGCGAGAAAACGAAAACGTCAAGGCCCACGGCATTCGCGATTTGAATCGGAAGTTCATCGCGTTCAGACGCGCTGATGCCAGTTCGCTTGATTGACCGCCGGACAAAAATGCAACTCCGGGGACGGCTGCGGGAACGGTTCGCAAAAGACAATTCACCGTGGCGTCGGCTACTTCGTCCATGGATTCCTGTTTCGGGCAGGCTAATCCCGGCAACACCATGTTGGGTTTAAGAATCATGCCTTCGAGCATCACGCGCTGAAAATTTAACTGGTTGAAAACTGTTCGCAGAACTTCTTCCGTCACTTCACGGCATCGTTCCAAAGTATGTTCGCCGTCCATCAGCACTTCCGGCTCGACGATGGGAACCAATCCGGCTTCCTGACACAACGGGGCGTAGCGAGCCAGCGCGTGCGCATTGGCTTCAATGCAACTGCGGCTGGGAATTTTTTCGCCGATGGCAATCACCGCGCGCCATTTGGCGAAGCGCGCGCCCATTTGAAAATATTCCGCAAGGCGTTCGCGCAATCCGTCCAGACCTTCGGTGATTTTTTCGCCGGGATGAGCGGCCATGTCCGGGGTGCCGGCGTCAACTTTGATGCCGGGAATGATTCCGGCGTCGGCGATTGCTTTTACAAAAGGCGTGCCGCCTTTTTTCTGCTGACGAATTGTTTCGTCGTAGAGAATCGCGCCGCTGATGCACTCGCCAAGACCGGGCGCGGTCACAATCAATTCCCGATAGGCGCGCCGAAACTCTTCGGTCTGGGGAATTCCCAATTTGGCAAATCGTTTGTTGCAGGTCGGATTGCTTTCATCCATCGCCAGCAAACCTTTGCCATCGGCGACGAGCGTTTTGGCAGTATCTATAAGTTTTTGCGCATTCATTGAAGCAATCTACTCCGAATAGATGATAAAATTCAAATTTTTCCCGGTGCGGCCAGAGCGTTGTTCACAATTTTCTGCGCTTCATTCACAATGGTTTGCAAATGCGCTTCGTCGCGGAAACTTTCCGCGTAAATCTTGTAAATATTTTCCGTGCCGGACGGGCGCGCCGCAAACCAGCCGCTTGCCGTCACAACTTTCAAACCGCCGATGGCGGCGTTGTTGCCGGGAGCGCGTGTCAGCTTGGCGATAATGGCGTCGCCCGCCAGCTTCGATTCCTTCACCGCTTCAGGCGAAAGTTTTTGCAAACGGAATTTTTGTTCCGGCGTGGCTGGCGCGTCAATGCGCGTGTAAAATGGCGTGCCGAATTCCGCTGTCAATTCGCGGAAATGTTCGCCGGGGTCTTTGCCGGTGACGGCGGTGATTTCCGCCGCGAGCAAATCCATGATCGGGCCGTCCTTGTCCGTCGTCCACACCGTGCCGTCGCGTCGCAGAAAACTTGCGCCCGCACTTTCTTCACCACCAAAACCGAACGAACCGTCGAACAATCCCGGCGCGAACCATTTGAAACCCACCGGCGTTTCGCAAAGTTTGCGGCCAAGTTTATTTACCACGCGGTCAATCATACTGCTGCTCACGAGTGTTTTTCCAATCGCCACATTTGCATTCCATTGCGGACGATGTGTGAGCAAATAGCCAATGGCCACCGCAAGATAATGATTTGGATTCATCAATCCGGCGGACGGCGTGACGATGCCGTGACGGTCGGAATCAGGATCGTTGGCGAACGCGAGGCGAAACTTATTTTTCAGACTGACGAGGCTTGCCATTGCATACGGACTCGAACAATCCATGCGGATTTTTCCATCGTGGTCAACTGTCATGAACGCAAACTGCGGGTCGAGTTTTGGATTCACGACGGCAATGTCCAGTTTGTAAATGGAATTGATCGGTTCCCAATACGGTAGTGCCGCGCCGCCGAGCGGATCAACGCCAAGCTTAAGATCGGCAGCGCGAATCACGTCCATGTCCACGGCATTTTTCAAATCCTCGACGTAGGGCAGAACGAAATCAATTTCGTGCGTGATCGCCGCCTTGAGCGCCGACTCGAATGAAATTCTTTTCACGCCGGAATTATTTCCGCGCAACAATTCATTCGCGCGATTCTGCACCCAGCTTGTCACGTCGGTGTCGGCGGGGCCGCCGTTGGTCGGATTATATTTGAAGCCGCCATCTTCCGGTGGATTGTGCGAAGGTGTGATGACAATGCCGTCTGCGAGACCAGTCTTGCGCCGGCGATTGTGGACGATGATGGCGCGCGAAATCACCGGCGTCGGCGTCACGCCATCATTTTTTTGAATCATCGTTTCAACACCGTTAGCCGCGAGCACTTCGAGCGCGGTGCGTTGCGCGGGCGCGGACAACGCGTGCGTATCCTTGCCCATTTGCAGCGGGCCGTTAATATTTTTGCTGCGACGGTAATCGCAAATCGCCTGTGTGATGGCGAGAATGTGCGCCTCGGTGAACGTGCTGTTCAACGACGAGCCGCGATGCCCGCTTGTGCCGAAGCTGACGAGTTGGTTTGCATCGCCAACATCCGGCTTGCGTTCGTAATAATCGCGTTCAAGCCGCGTCAGATTCACGAGCAGTTCTTTCGGAGCCGGTTTGCCTGCGAGCGGAGAAATTGTCATGTGTTTGTCGTTCATTTTTTCGTCGCCGCATTTTTACCATACAGTGCCTCCGGCGAAACACTAAATTTTGTTCAGCGGCTTTTTTGTTTTGCAATTGCAAGCCAACCTTTATTCTCCACATGTGCGCACCGTTCATGTCTCGCTTGGAAATCGCAGTTACGCGATCAAAATCGCGCCGGGCTTGCTTGGCAGACTTGGCGACGAATGTGCACGCCTGAAACTCGGCACACACTGCGCCATCATAACCGACACAAACGTCGGCAAATATTTTGCCAAGTCGGTTTTTAACTCGCTCGCCCGCGCGCGATTTTTTCCGACGCTTATCACAATTCCTTCGGGCGAAACGGCAAAAAGTTTGAAGTGCGTTCAGTATTGCTACGACCAACTTGCGGAGCAGCGGCTCGAACGAAAGTCATTCATCGTCGCGCTTGGCGGCGGCGTTGTCGGCGATTTGGCGGGATTTGTTGCCGCGACTTATTTGCGTGGCGTCGCGCTTGTGCAAATGCCGACGACTTTGCTCGCGCAAGTGGACAGCTCCGTCGGCGGAAAAACAGGCGTGAATTTGCAAACCGGGAAAAATCTCGTCGGCGCATTTTATCAGCCGCGGCTTGTCCTTTGCGATTTGGAGACTTTGAAAACTCTGCCCGACCGCGAATTTCGCGCCGGTCTCGCCGAAGTCATCAAATACGGAATCATTTGCGATGCAAATTTATTTGTGCGACTCGAGCGCGACTTGCCAAAATTTTTGAAACGCGATCCCGAAACGCTTTCCCCAATCATTGCGCGCTGTTGCGAAATCAAAGCTGAAGTCATTTCTCAAGATGAAACCGAAAGCGGTTTGCGCGCGATTTTGAATTTCGGCCACACTATCGGCCACGCGATTGAAAACAGTGTCGGCTACGGAAAATTTTTGCATGGGGAGGCGATTTCAATCGGCCAGATCGCCGCCGCAAAACTTTCTGAAAAAGTTCTGGGTTTGCCGCAACGCGACGTTGAACGGATTGAAAATTTATTTCAACGCGCCGGTTTGCCGACGCACATCAAATTCAATTCAAAGCAACGCCAAAAACTTTTTGCCGCGATGAAGCTCGATAAAAAAGTCAGCGGCGGAGAAATTAAATTCGTTCTTGCAAAAAAAATTGGTCGCGTCGAGTTCGGAAAAAATGTTCCGCTGGCAATCGTTGAGCAAATTTTCGCGTAACTTTCATTCCTTCTGGAAAAATTCGTATGGAATTCTGGTCAGTTGCATTCCGATGACCAGAAATACGATCAGCCCGAAATAAAGCGCGGCCATTGTCCAGCGTTGCGCTGGCGTGACTTCAAAATAGCGGCGTTCGGCTTCGGATTTTCGCCGGAAGAGAAAGAAAAGTCGCGGCACGGAGAAAATCAAAATCAACAGCAGAATGAAATTGAAATGCGTGACGGTCAGAAAAACGAGAATGGCAAAACCCAGAATCCAAAGCCACGGCGAAAGCGCCGTGATGATTCGCCCGCCGTCGAGAAAACCGACCGGCATGAGATTAAAAAGATTCAGAAAAAATCCGGTGTAGGCGAGGCTGCGAAACATCCAATTGCCCGTCGCAAAATAAATCAGTTCGCACACCACCGCCCCGACAGTGCCAAACAGCGGCCCGCCGATGCCGACTTGCGATTCAATCCAGGCGTTGCGCGGTGCTTCTTTGAGCGCAATGAGCGCGCCCATGAACGGAATGAAAACCGGCGCGCCGACTTTTAATCCGATTCGTTTCGCCGCAATTAAATGGCCGCATTCGTGAACAAAAATCAGCAGCACAAAGCCGACCGCAAACCACACGCCCCAAAACATGGCATAAACCCAAATCATCACCAGCATCGAGCCGCCGGTTTTTAGAAACGGCAGCAGAAATTTTAATTTGGCAAGGAATTTGAAACAAACAACGAAGCCAACGCCGATGGGCGCGAGAATTTTTTTTATCTTCTGCAAGAAAGTTTGCTCGACAGGACGGCCATGCTCATCGTATTGCCGCTGCGAAGATTCGTTTTGTTCCATCGCCAAAGATTTAACGGCAATTCAACCGCCGTCAAATTGAATCGCGCGATTTCAATTTCAAAAAAGGCGAGTTGTGCTAACATATTCGCGATGATTCTGGTTTTGGACAACTATGATTCGTTCACCTACAACCTCGTGCAATATCTCGGCGAATTGGGCGTGGAAATGACGGTGAAACGCAATGACGAAATTTCAATTGAAGAAATTCGCAAATTGAAACCGGAAAGAATTTTAGTTTCGCCCGGTCCCTGCTCGCCGCGCGAATCCGGTTTGTCGAACGAAGTCATACGCACATTCGCGAACGAAAGCATTCCCATTTTTGGCGTTTGCCTCGGCCATCAGTGCATCGGTCACACATTCGGCGCGGAAGTCGTTGTGAATTACCGCATGATGCACGGCAAAACATCGCCGATTAAACACAACGAAAAGGATTTGTTCGCCGGAATGCCGAATCCGTTTCCGGCGACACGCTATCATTCACTCGTCATCAAGCGCGACACGATGCCGGACGTTTTGGAAATCACCGCCGAAACTGACGAAGGCGAAATCATGGGAGTAAAACATAAAACTTTGCCGATTTGGGGAGTGCAATTTCATCCCGAAAGCATTTTGACGGAAAACGGCCGGATGATTCTGAAAAATTTTCTCAAGTTGAAGTAGCCGCAACGCGCGCTATAATCAATGGCTCATGCAAGTTCATTTGCTCAAATCAAAAATTCATCGCGCGACCGTCACCGGCGGCAATGTCGAATACGAAGGCAGCCTGACGATTTCCGCCGACCTCATGGAAAAATGCGCCCTAAAGGAATACGAGCGCATTCTCTGCGGCAACATGGCGAACGGAAATCGCTGGGAAACTTATGTCATCAAAGGCACGCGCGGTTCAGGCGAAATCATCATGAACGGCGCGGTGGCGTTTCTCGGCAAAAAAGGCGATTTGCTGACGATCATGAATTTCGGAATTTTCACCGAAGCGGAAGCGAAGAAATGGAAACCGCGCGTCATCGTTCTCGGCAAAGGAAATAAAATCGAGCCGAAAAGCGAGAAAATCGCCGAAAAACTGCCGGAATAAATTTCGTTTCTGAAAAATAAAAAACGCGCCGACTTTTGAATCGGCGCGTTTTGCTTTTATAAATTTCGATTTAGAAATTCTTCGCGACTTCCGCCCAGTTCACGACATTCCAGAAAGCCTTCAGATAATCCGCGCGCTTGTTCTGGTATTTCAGATAATACGCGTGTTCCCAGACATCGCAGCCGATGATTGGCTTGCCTTCGCAACCGGCGATGGCTTTGCCCATCATCGGATTATCCTGGTTCGCGGTGGAAACGATTTCCAGTTTTCCGTTGTTGCAGACGAGCCAGACCCAGCCGCTGCCGAAACGCCCGACGCCGCCCGCCTCGAATTTCGTTTTGAATTCATCAAAGCTGCCGAACGCGGCCTTGATTTTGTCCGCGAGTTCGCCGGTCGGCGCGCCACCCGCGTTCGGGCCGAGAATTTTCCAGAAGAACGAATGATTGGCATGACCGCCGCCGTTGTTGCGCACCGCGCCGCGAATATTTTCCGGGACGGATGCCAAATCTTTTATCAGTTCGCAGATCGGTTTTGCTTCCAGCGCGGCGTTGCCGGCGATGGCCTTGTTGAGATTGGCGACGTAAGCCGCGTGATGCTTGTCGTGATGGATCTCCATCGTCAACGCGTCAAAATGGGGTTCGAGCGCGGCTTTGTCGTAGGGCAGGGGAGGCAGTTCAAATGGCATAATTTTTCTTTCGTTAAGGTTTTAATTGTTAAAATTGCTGGACGCAAATTGCGCTACAAGTGGATGAAAATCAAGTGCGGACAATGAAATTAAACCGCGGAGGAATTTTTCAATATTTCGGAACCTTTATGGTATTTGTTTTTGAAATACAAATCCGAATTGCTCATTGACATGAATTATTAGTTGCGTATCAGTAACCGAGAAATCCACTGGTGGGTCAGGTTTGTCATCTTTATCACCCCATGTCACAAGTTTGTTTCCACTAAAGTAATATCGCCCCGTGTCTGATGGCGGCAAAAGTAGTTGTCCGTTTGTATTTGTCAGACTTGAAATACCCTTCCAACGGTGTTGAGGCAGAAAATAGAGATCAAACTGGCCGCGAACTGGATTTTCTGGAGCAGGAACACACATCCAATGTCCAACTAATTTAGCTTCAATTTCTGGTGTTACATAAACAGGTTGTGGCTGACTATTTGTCAAAAAAGGCGAGTTTGTTTTTACCAGCAAATAGCCCTTTGAAATCATGCAGTCGGTATAAATATCATTTTCTCTATTGTTTTCAGATATGATTCCAATCAGTGCTACCGCTCCTCCTTCATCAGTTGGAACGCCTCTTTGTCCAAAGCGAACCATATTCCGACAATCTGCTTCGTCAGCAATTAGTTGTTCTGTAGATTTGTTCGGGTTATACCACACCATGTTAGAAGGAACGTCGGTTGTGCATCCCGAAAGAAAACTGATACCAACGAATGATAAAAATATCAGAACGGTTTTTATGCTCATACAGAATTGTCCTAATCTACAAATTCATATTGCAGTGGTGGTCCGTTTGATTTGAGTTTGTATTTCACCACTCCTGTTACCTTCATTGTTGGCTTCAAAGGATGTTCCTGCATTCTATACGCAATTTGTATTTCTGATTTTGCCTCATCAAACTCCCGCGTTTGTCCATCGTTTGGGCCACCAACAAGTATCGCCTTTAGCTTATTTTTCATTTTGAGCGTCCAGTTTTAAAATCCTTTACAATTTGAACCCGCAAGGCAATGACGTTTTTAGCGCGACGCGGAAAATGCCGCAAAATTACGTCGGAGAAATTTTCTCCGTCCTGTTTCAGTTTCAGCAATTCCGCACGAGCCTCGGTTGTAATTTTAATTCGTTTGCGTTGCATAAATTTCATTTCGCCAGATCCACGAAATTTTTCAGCAGTTGCAGGCCGCGCGTTTTTTCACCGATAAACTTCCCGGCGATGGCGCACGCGATGCACGCGCACGACGCGGATGACATCCGCAATTTCGTAAATCACACGATAGTCGCCGACGCGAATGCGCCAGTCATTTTCCGTTCCCGCAAGTTTCCGGCAGCCGGATGGCCGGGATTGTGAGCCAGCTTTTGAATCGCCGCGATGATGCGGTCGTGAAGGTCGTGCGCGAGCCGGCCCAAATCCTTTTCGGCAGAGCGTTCCAGCAGGATTCTATACACGCGACTTGGATTTTTTCTCCGAAAGATAATCCGCGAGCGGGCGATAACGCAGCGGCTTCCGGCGCGCTTGCTTGAGCCAGTCCACATCATCGGCGTCTTCCGTGCGCTCAATCAATTCCTCGTAATCCTTGATGGGCAAAATCACGGACACGGGCTTGCCTTTGCGAGTGACGATTTCTGGTTCGGCTAAAGTAATCATAAGTTCCAATCCGTTGCCTGAATTTTCACCATTTATCCGGTGTTGCCAAGTTGTTTTTAACCTTTCGCCAGTTCCACGAAATTTTTCAGCAGTTGCAGGCCGACCTTCTGGCTTTTCTCCGGGTGAAATTGCGTGGCGTAAACATTGTCGCGCCAGACGGACGACGCAAAGGTGTCGCCGTAATCCGTGCGCGTCGCGATGATGGATTTGTCTGTCGGTTGCGGAAAAAAGCTGTGCACGAAATAAACGTAGCTGCCGCTGGCGATGCCGCGATAGAGCGGGCAATCCGTCCGCACGATGTCGAGCTGGTTCCAGCCGATCTGCGGGATTTTCAGGCCGGGCTTTTCCGTGAAGCGGACGACGCTGCCTTGAAAAATTCCGAGTCCGGCGGCGCAGGAATTGAATTCCTCACTCCGCTCAAACAGCGCCTGATAGCCGACGCAGATGCCGAGAAACGGTTTGCCGGTCTGGATGAAAACGCGCGCGGCTTCGAGCAATTCCTGTTTACGCAACGCGTTGATGCAATCGTCGAACGCGCCGACGCCGGGCAAAACCATCGCGCTGGCATCGCCAATCTCGCGCGGCGTCTGTGCGATACGCACGTCCGCGCCGACCTTGAGCAGCGATTTGTGGACGCTGGGCAAATTGCCGGAGCCGTAGTCGAGTAATGCGATCACGAAGACAATTTAGCCACAGATGGGCACAGATGAAACACAGATTTCCAAAACAAAATTTATCTGTGTTTCATCTGTGAAAATCTGTGGCCAGTTCCCGTTCCGTCTTCAATCGTAACTGGCCGCACGCGGCGTCAATGTCGTGGCCTTTTTCGCGGCGAAGCGTGGCGATGACTTTTTGTTTCTCCAGCGCGTCGAGAAAAGCTTCACAAACTTCTTCACTCGGACGTTTCCACGACAAGCCTTCGACGTTGTTGTAAGGAATCAAATTTACTTTTGCAAAAAGTCTTTTAGCGAGCATGGCAAGCGGTTTTGTCTCCGCGATGGAATCGTTCACACCCGCGATCAAAATATATTCCAGCGTTATCATCCGTCCTTTCTCGTGCTGATATTCCTCGCAGGCGTTGATGAGTTCCTTGAGCGGATATTTCCGATTGACTGGCATGATTTTGTTTCGCGTTTCGTCCGTCGCACCGTGCAGGGAAATCGCGAGACGGAATTGCATCGGTTCGGCGGCGAGCTCGCGGATTTGTGGCGCGAGTCCACTCGTTGAAATTGTGATTTTGCGCGCGCCGATGCCGCCGCCCCACGGTGCGTTCAGGATTTTCAGCGCCTTCAGCAAATTGTCGTAATTCGCCAGCGGCTCGCCCATGCCCATGACTACGATGTTATTGACGACGCGATTTTCAGTTGGCTCAAGACTTTTTTCTTTGGGTTGTGCAACGTGCCAGCGTTCGACGGACAAAATTTGTTCAACAATTTCGTTGGGCGTAAGATTGCGTTTCCAGCCGTCGAGTCCGCTCGCGCAGAATTTGCAGCCGTAGGCGCAGCCAACTTGCGTGGAAATGCAAAGCGTGTGACGGTCGCTGGCTTCGCCGTAAAGCGCGGGATTGGCGGGGATCAAAACGCTTTCGACGAGCGAATGATCGTGCAGCCGCCAAAGAAATTTTTGCGTGGTGTCATGTGAACCTTGCTTGCGGACGAGTTCCAAAACTTGCAGCGAAAAATTATCGCGTAATTTTTCGCGCAAATTTTTCGGGAGATTTGTCATCGCGTCCCAAGTCGCCGCGCGCCGGACGTAAAGCCAGTCGAGCAGTTGCGTCACGCGATAAGCGGGTTGCCCCCAGTTTTTAAATTGGGCTTCCAGTTCGTCGCGCGTCAGGGATTTGATGTCAGTAGGCACACG
>DASYAA010000035.1:0-6130 GCA_036501565.1 Verrucomicrobiia bacterium | reverse complement strand
ATTCGAATGGCGCGCATGGAATGGAAATGAAAGGCGTTCAGAGTTGAAAATAAATTTCTGCAACGGAACATTTTTGTTTTCATAGGACTTATTGGATGGAATTAAAATGCCGTTTTTAATTATTTTGTCGAGAACAAAGCCATGCGGCAGCTTGACCGGATGAGCCGCAGAATTTAGGCTGGATTGATGTCAGACGAGAAAAAGAACCGCAAAGCCGTCATGCTCGGCGTCGGATTGGATTCCGACGGCCATAAACGAATCACCACCGGCGAGAATTTCGCGCTCGTCGGCGGCTCGCAGGAAACGCACGAGGCCATGACCGAGAAGACCATCAAGATAAACGAAAAACTCAAATCGCGCGGCAAACAACTCGAAACCGTCACGCGCGAAGAATTCGACGACATCGCCCACGAAGTCGGCTTGAAGAAGGCTGCGCCGCCTCCTCCGAAACGGTAAAACTTGCGTTCGCCTTTCGCGCCCTTCGCCGGGAATTTTTCTGCAAAACAAAAGTTGACGGGCGAAAATAGTTGGGCGAGTAATAATTATGAAAGCTTCACGAAATCATCAAGCGTGGGTGGATGTGGCCGTGTTTGAAGACGTGAACGACGGGAAAATGCTCGAAACTTTTTTCCGGGACAAAGGACTTGAAGCCCGCGCCTACGACGACAAACTATTCCGATATTTTTTATTTTTGCGTCCGCCTCGCGTGACGTATCGGGTTCAAGTCCGGCAAAATCATCTGGAGCGCGCAAACGGTTTTTTGGAAACGAATCCGCCCGCTGTTTTGGAAAAAGCGATTCATTGTCCGTCGTGCGGCTCGCTGCATGTGAATTATCCGCAGATGACGCGCAAATTCATTTTGCCGACAGTCATTTTGCATCTGGGAATTATTTTTCGCGTCATTGAGCATCAATGTTATTGTGAAAATTGTCATTACATTTGGAATTTGCCCAAAGACGGCACCCCCGCCATTCACAAAGTCCGCACAGCCAAACCATTTCCGTTTTAACACCGGCAAGTTGCTGCGCTAAAACTGAAGAGATCTTTGTAACGCCGCGCGCGTTTTCTCCGGCGTCTCGTGCAAAATCGCCCGCCAGCCGCGAATGTTTCCTGTTTCGACATTTTCAACGCGATCATCAATATAGAGGATTTGATCGCCGCGCCTGCCGGATATTTTTTCCATCGCCGCATAAATCTTTGCGTCCGGTTTCATCGCGCCGATTTCATAGGAAAAAATGTAATCGTCGAAATTCTTGAAAAACGGAAATTCGCGACGGATGTGCTCGATGGCGATGTCGTTGGTGTTTGAAAAAATATAAGTCTGAAATCCGCGCTGTCGTAATTCTTCATGCAACGCAATCATTTCGGGAATGGAAACGAAAATGTCCGCAAAATCGGCGACAAATTCTTCAAGGCCGCCGGTAAAGCCGGTGATTTGTTGCATCTCGGCGAAGAATTGTTCTCGCGTCAGGTCGCCGTGTTCAAACCGCGCGAGAATCGGCGAACTGCCGAGAAAGTGTAGCAGGTCTGGAATTTCTTTTGTGTTGCGCGAGGCGACTTTTCGCGCGGCAATGGAATAATCAAAATCCACGAGCACTTTACCAAGGTCGAAAACGATGGCTGGTTTCATAGCCGCGAAAGAACATAAAGATCGCAAAGATTTTCAATCAATTGTTTCATCATTTTGCGTTCTTTTGTGGCTAATTCATTTCGCGCCGTCCCTCGAGTGCGCGGCTCAAAGTCAATTCATCCGCAAATTCCAATCCGCTGCCGGCGGGCAATCCAAAACCAATACGGGAAATTTTCAGTCCGCTCCGTGCAAGCCGCTTTGCCAGATAATTGCTCGTCGCGTCGCCTTCCACGTCCGTGCCGAGCGCGATAATGATTTCTTTGATTGGTTCGTTTGTGAGACGTTTCTCCAAATCTGAAATTTTCAAATCCTCCGGCTCAACGCCATCAAGCGGCGAAATTTTTCCGCCGAGGACGTGAAATTTGCCACGAAACGAATTTGCCTTTTCAATCGCCAAAATATCAACGGCACGTTCGACAACGCAAACCAAAGAAGAATCACGTCGCGAATCGTCGCAAATGTTGCACGGCGAAATTTCAGTGAGCGCGCCGCAGATTTCGCAGAATTTTATTTTTTCACGCGCATGAACAATTGTTTCGGCCAAATTTTTTACCAGCGCGGAATCTGTTTGAACCAAATGCAGCGCAATTCGTTCGGCAGAGCGCGGCCCGACGCCGGGCAATATGCTCAAAGCGGAAACCAAATTGGAAATGGAATCGGGAAGCATTGTTAAGTCGTTGAATTGTTAAATAGTTGAATGGATTTGGCGATTAACGATTCAACAATTTAACAAATCACTTTCTTCAAAAGCCGGGCAAGCTCAATCCGGCGGTGACTTTGCCCATTTCGGAATTGGAAATTTCCTTCGCCTGACCGAGCGCCTGATTTGCCGCCGTCAAAATCATGTCTTCGAGCAATTGTGCGTCCGACGGATTGAGCGCCTGCGGATCAATTTTGACCGCGCCGATTGTGCCGTCGCATTTCGCGGTTACTTTTACCGCGCCGCCGCCGCTTGTGGCCTCGACTGTGCGCGCGGCGAGTTGCGCCTGCACTTGCTCCATTTGCTGCTGCATTCGCGCAGCCTGTTTCATCAGTTTTCCGATGCTGCTCATATTTTGTTAAATCGTTAAATGGTTGAATTGTTAAATCGAAATTTCAGGCGCGCACTTCGACAATCTGGCCTTTGAAAATTTCCAGCGCCTTTTGGATCAGCGGATCGTTTTTGAAAGTGTCCTTATTGAACGCAACGGGCGCGGCTTTTTTCTCAACGGACGTTGCAGCGACAGTTTTTGCGGCAACAGTCGCAATTGGCGAAGCAATTGATGCCGTCACGGATTTTATTTTTTCTCCGACCGGCGCTTCGGCTTTAATGAATTTAATCTGGCAATTTGGATGGCCGACTTCCGCCAATTTCGTTTGCAGCAACGTGTGATTGCGCGCGTTATCCACAAGGCCGAGGTGATCTTCAAATTCAGGGTCAAAGCCGATGACCAATATATTTTTTTCAAACGAAACCGGATTTGCGTCCACGAGATAGCTACGCGTGAACGGACTGACGCGGCCAACGGCCTCGATGAGTTTGGTCCACAGTTCAGATAAATCGGCGGAAACCGGCTGCGCTTCGTGCAATGCAACCGGCGCGGCCATTTCCTGATGAACTTTTGTGACGGGTTTTGCCGAAGACGCAGTTTGCTGGCTTGCGCTGGAAATTGTCGCCGGAGAATTTCCGCCTCCGCGCAATTGATTCAGTTGTTTCAAAACGGAATCAATTGAAATCGCGCCGCGCGCTTCGATGGCTTTGAGCAGCGCGACTTCGAGGAAAATTTTCTTGGACGCGGCGTCGCGTAAATTTAATTCCGCGTCGGCGAAAACTTCGAGAATGCGCGTGAATGATTCGGAATTGGCGAGCGCGGATTGTTCTTTTAACGCTGCGATTTCCGCTTCGGAAACTTCGAGCAAATTCAAATCGCCGCGCGAAATTTGGAAAATCAGGAGATTGCGAAAGTGGTTCAGCAAATCGGAAAGCAAACGACCCAAATCCTTGCCACCTTGCGCGAGTTCATTCAATTGCGTCAGGGCAGTTTGGATTTCGCCGTTCAAAACGGCCTTGCTCAAATTCAAAATCTGGCTTTCAGCCGCGAGGCCAAACATCGAGAGCACGTCAGCTTCCTCGATTTTGTCGCCGCAAAAACTGATCAATTGATCCAAAGTGGATTCGGCGTCGCGCATTCCGCCGTCTGCGCCGCGCGCAATCGCGTGCAGCGCGGCTTCGTCAATTTTCACTTTTTCTTTTTTCGCAATTTCCGCGAGATGTTTTGTGATGAGCGCGGCGGGAATTCTTCGCAAATCAAATCGCTGGCAGCGCGAGAGAATCGTTGGCAAAATTTTTTCAGGATCGGTTGTCGCGAACATGAATTTCACGTGCGCGGGCGGCTCTTCGAGCATTTTCAACAGCGCGTTGAACGCCGCCGTCGAGAGCATGTGAACTTCGTCAATGATGTAAATTTTGAACTGCGAATTGGCGGGCGCGTATTTGCACGTCTCGCGCAACTCGCGCACCTGCTCGACGCCGTTATTACTCGCGCCATCAATTTCCAAAACGTCGAGCGAGCGACCTTCGGTGATTTCCTGAACGTGAAAATCTTTGTCATCAAAATCCACTTTCGGCCCGCCGGTGCAATTCAGGCATTTCGCAAAAATTCTGGCGATGGTTGTTTTGCCAGTTCCACGCGGCCCGCAAAACAAATAAGCGTGCGCGATGCGCTTTTGCTCAATCGCGTTGGACAGCGTTTGCGTGACGTGTTCCTGTCCGACAACGTCGGCAAAACGTTGCGGGCGGTATTTGCGGGCGATGACTTGATAGGCCATTTATGATTTACGATTTATGATTGGCACGCCGGACTTCGATTTTTCCAAATCATAAATAAAAAAATGCCAGGGTGACTGCGGCAGATGCAAAGCAAACTACCGTTGCTGCCTTCCGGCCCTGGCGGGGTTCGTAAGTCCGCAATCCGCAGGCCCTGGCGAAATAAATCTGCCGCAAAATTTATTCCGTGTCGAGACAAAGCGCGGCGGCGCCGAGCACGGCGATGTTCGGCTTTTTAGTTTGGACGACGGCCAGTTTTTTGAGACTGATTTGAAAATCGAAGCTGCGCAATTTTTCCGACATCCGCTTCCTAAAATATGGATAGGCCTTGTTGATGCTGCCGCCAAGCACGATGAGTTCGGGGTCGTAGGCGTAGAGCAGCGTCATGATGACTTCTGCGAAATGGTCGCCAAACTCGGCGAACATTTCCCGCGCTTTGCGGTCGCCGCCGTCGGCGCTTTTTTGGAGCGTTGCCGCGTCAATGCCGAATTCACGCAGGAAAAATTGGCCGCTGCAAAAATATTCAAAGTCTTTTCCGTTGTAGGCGACCGCGCCGATTTCGCCCGCGCCGCCGTTGCTGCCGGAATAAAGTTTTCCATTGATGACGACGCCTGTGCCAAGTCCTGTGCCGACGACAAGGCCGATAATGTTCCGATAGCCTCGCGCCATGCCGAAAAGAAATTCGCCGAGCATGAAACAATTGGCGTCGTTATTGACAAAAACCGGAAGCCGAAAACGATGTTCAAGCATTTTCTTGAGCGGCACCACGCGCCATGACGGGATGTTATGAACCGAATAAACAATTCCCGAGGCCACATCCACGAGGCTCGGCACACCGATGCCGATGCCGCGCGCATCCGGTTGCAGGACAGCCGCGATGGTTTGGCAGATTTCATCAACGATGACTTCCTGTTTTGCCTTGGAAGAAATTGGACTCGCCTGCAACGCAAGAATTTTTCCATTTTGAACCAGTCCGGCGCGGACATTGGTTCCGCCGACGTCAACGCCGATAAATTTGGAGTGTTTCTCCGGCTTTTTTTTATTGTTCACAAATAATGGGCGCGGATTTTGGCAAGGTGAACCTGTCAATACAAGCTTCTCTTACAGATTTTTTTAATTTCTAATTTTTGCGGCAAACTTTTTTGGAATCAGCCAAATCATTATTGTTGGCTGCGCGTCATCGGCCAATTGGCTTTGACCATTGCTTTGTAACCGCCTGCGAGCGAATGGACGTTTCGATAGCCCATTTTTTGCGCCGCGTCGCAGGCGAGGGCGGAACGAAATCCGCCGCCGCAATACATGATGATTTCTGTGTTCGCGTCGGGAATTGTTTTTTCCAGATCGCGCTCCAAAATGCCCTTGCCAAGATGTTTCGCTTCCACGGCGTGACCTGTGTTCCACTCGGAATCTTCGCGCACATCCATCAGCACGGCCTTCGGATTTTGCGCGAGCCGTGCGCGGGCTTGTTCGATGGAAATTTCATGGACGCGCGTTTGGGCGTCGGCGACAAGTTTGAGAAAACCGGGCGAATGATCCATTCTGAAAATTTAATTTGCGGATTGAATCGGTCAACCAAATAAAAACCATTTCAAAATAACGGGCAACAGGCAATGCCAGAAGGGGATT
The DNA here is from genome assembly GCA_036501565.1 of Verrucomicrobiia bacterium. GTDB lineage: Bacteria > Verrucomicrobiota > Verrucomicrobiia > Limisphaerales > UBA11358 > UBA11358. The sequence continues at coordinate 68 of DASYAA010000035.1, read as the reverse complement.
GAACATCGCCTGTCGCCTTGTGTCGTCACATTACATCACCATATGACTTACTGGGTCGCTCCAATCGG
>DASYAA010000034.1:0-3766 GCA_036501565.1 Verrucomicrobiia bacterium | reverse complement strand
CGCCATCGCCGGACTGGTGCTTTCGATTTTGAGCCTGCTGCTGGCCTTGGCGCTGATTGCTTTTGCCCTGGCAACCGGCAATTTTCATTTCAATTGGAACTTCAACCATTCCTGAACCATGCGCGCCGAACCGCAAGCCATACCGCCAAAAATTTCAACCTCGCCTTCATTGAATTTTTTCGCCGGCGCGGTTCTGGGTTTTGCAATTCTTTGTGCACTGGCAGTCGTGTTTTTCTTCAACCCCAACGCGAACGGATTTTATCCGGTTTGCCAATTCCACAGGCTGACCGGGCTGAATTGCCCCGGCTGCGGCGCAACGCGCGCGCTTTACGCGCTGCTACATGGGAACTTTTTGCCCGCGTTGAAAGACAATGCTTTATTTGTTTTCTCGCTCGGGGCGCTGGCAATTTGGAGCGCGCGTTTCGTTTGGAGAAAAGCGCGGAACCAACCAGCGGCCATTCATTTGCCGCCGAAAATGTTGTGGACATTTTTCGCCGTCGCCATCGTTTTCACCATTTTGAGGAATCTGCCCGCGTTTTCATTTCTCTCGCCGTAGGAATTTTTCGCTTTTGCCGCCGCGCTTGCTCGTGTTCAATCCCCGCATGAGTCTGACACATCCATTGACAACAACGGCGTTTGAATTGACCGGCTATCGCGCGACCAAATCATTCGGCGTGGTGCGCGGCATCGTGGTGCGGTCGCGTTCCATCGTCGGTAATTTCGGCGCGAGCATCCAGAGTCTTTTCGGCGGAAACATTTCACTTTACGCAGATTTGTGCGAACGTGCACGCGAGGATGCGTTTAACAAAATGATCGTCCACGCGGGACAGCTCGGTGCGAATGCGGTCATCGGCGTGCGCTATGATGCGAACGAAATCGCGCCGGGCATCACGGAAGTCCTTTGCTACGGCACGGCGGTTTATGTCGAGGCGGAAGGCCGGTGAACGTGCATTGTTCAGTCGTCGCATCGGACGGAACGCGTGTGAACGCGCGGCCTGAAGCATGAAAGCATTGAGCGCCGATTCTTTTCTCGCACGGCTGCTGGGCAAACTGGCGGCAGCGGTCTGCCGTTATCCGCGCTGGTTTTTCTGGCCGCAAGTTGCGCTGTTTCTCCTCTGCGTCGTTTATGCGCTGCCCAAACCTTACGGGCATCTGGTTTTTGACATGAATCAGGATGACCTCGTCGGACCAAACCAAAAGTATCATCAAAATTTTCTGCGCCTCGAAAAAGAATTTCCGCAGCAGCCTGATTTGGTCGTGGTCGTGGAAAGCGGAAATATCGAAAATAACCGGCAGTTCGTCGAGCGCCTTGCGGCAAAGATGCAGCCTGAAACGAATTTTTTTCAGGATGTTTTTTTTGCGCAGAATCCGATGATGATGGGTTCAAAAGCGCTGCTGTATGCGTCGGATTCCGATCTGTTGGAAATGAGAAGGATGTTGAGCGCAGCGGAGCCGTTCATTGAGCAATTCACGCAAACAACAAACCTCGTCTCGTTTTTCGAGCAGATCAATACGGAATTTCGCACCGCACCGCGCGAAGCAAGCGGGGACACGGACGCGTTGATTAAATCGCTGCCCGCACTGACTCATATTGTGACGCAGGCGACGGAGTCGTTGCAACGTCCCGGCGTCCCGCCATCGCCCAATGTCATGACATTGCTCGGCAACGGTGAAAATGATGTGCTCGCCAATTACATTACTTTCGCCAAAGGCCGGATCTTTTTGCTGACGACGCATCCGCCAACCGTCGGAAAAAACTCTGCGGAAACGCAAGACGATTTTAATGGTCACGCGATTGACCGTTTACGCGACCTCGTTAAGAAAACGCAAATTGAAGTGCCCGGCGTCAACGTCGGCATCACAGGCGAACCGGTGCTGGATTACGACCAAATGTCGCAATCGGAAAAAGACGCCTCATTTGCCAGCATCCTGTCGCTGATTTTGTGCGCGCTGATTTTTATTTACGGCTACAATGAAACCGGCCGCCCGGTGAAAGCGACGATTTGCATGGTCATCGGTTTCGGCTACACGCTGGCGTTCACGTCGTTGACAATCGGCCATTTGAACGTCCTCACCATCATGTTTGTGCCGATGCTCATCGGACTGGCGATTGATTATGGCGTGCATTTGATTTCGCGCTACGAAGAGGAATTGCGTCATGGCAAAACGGCGGAAGAAGCATTGATGAAAGCGATGGTCTTCACCGGCCAGGGCATTTTCACCGGCACATTGACGACGGCTGGCGCGTTTCTGGCGATGGCGTTCACGAATTTCAAAGGCATTCAGGAAATGGGAATTATTTGCGGCGGCGGCTTGCTCATTTGTTTCATCCCGATGATGACAATGCTGCCAGCGATGCTCTTGCGCGGACGCCAAAATGTCATTGATCGCCGAACGACCGAAGACGTGACGCGCGCGCGCATCGAAAATATCTGGCTGCAACGTCCAGCGTTCGTAATCGCCATCACGACGGCGTTGTGCGTGGCGGCGCTATTTGAAGCGCGCAAAGTTCGTTTCGATTACAACCTCATCAAAATGCAAAGCCCCAACCTTCCGTCGGTGGTGTTCGCGCACAAACTGATGAATTCGGCGGACAAATCATTGCTTTACGGCGCGGTCATTGCCGATTCGCTGACCAATGCGGTTGAACTGACGGAAAGAATTAAAAAACTGCCGGCGGTCGCCGACGTTGAACCGCCGTTTTACGAAAATTTTCTCGAAGACCCCGCAAAAAAATTCAAGTTGATAGGCGACATTAAACAGCAAGTCGCCACGCTCAAATTCGATCCGCCGGATTTGCAACCGGTGAATGTTTATGACTTGAGCCTGACGCTCTACGGACTTTACGGCTATCTTGGCGCCGCGCTCGATGTCATCGGAAACAGCGATACAAATCTGACAACGCAACTGATTGCCCTGCGCGATGCGATTGAAAATTTTCGCAAAACGATGTTGCAGGGCAATTCCGCCGCGCTTGCCCAACATGCGGAAAAACTGGCGTTGTTTCAACAGGCGCTGTTTACAGATTTGGCCGACACTTTCACACTTTTGCAAAATCAGGACAACACCACACCGTTGCGAGTTGAAGATTTGCCACCGGCATTGCATCATCGTTATGTGGGCGTGGACGGAAAATTTTTATTGCAAGTCTATCCCAAAGACGATGTCTGGGAACGCGCCAATCAGGAAAAATTTGTCACTCAATTGCGAACGATTGATCCCAACGTCACCGGCACGCCCGTTCAACTTTACGAATATGAAACATTGATGAAAGACAGTTATGTGCAGGCGGCCTGGTATTCCCTCACTGCCATTGCGCTGATGGTGCTTTTCCATTTCCGCAGTTTTGGCGCCGTGATTTTGTCATTGCTGCCGGTGGGCATCGGAACATTATGGCTGGCAGGCTTGATGGGCTGGCTCGACATTCCGATTAATTTGTCAAACATCATGACGCTGCCACTGGTCATCGGCATTGGCGTCACAAATGGGATTCACATTCTCAATCGCTTTGCCGAGGAGCGCACGCCGAACATTTTATCGCGCAGCACCGGCAAAGCCGTACTCGTGTCGGGATTGACGGCCATTGCGGGATTCGGCAGTCTGATTTTCGCCAAACATCGCGGCATTCATAGCCTTGGCTGCGTGATGTCAGTCGGCATCGCGGCATGTATGATTGCCGCACTGACATTTTTGCCGGCTTTGTTGAATTTGCTTGGACGTTGGCGACCGTTGATAAAAAACCCAGTGTCAGCAAAACATCGCCAAC
>DASYAA010000033.1:0-6693 GCA_036501565.1 Verrucomicrobiia bacterium | reverse complement strand
ATCTTTATACAAATTCTATCACGGTCAATGTCATAGTTTATGGGCCAAACCATGGTCCTTTCGATGACATTGATTTGGGCGAAAGTAGTTTTTCATATTATCCCGATTTCTATTATGCCGACGTGACAAATGCTCTGTTTCTTGCGCGGACAACTGTTGCCGACAATAATTCAGTTGCCAGTTTGCCGGTCAGCGATCCAACTGGTGGAGGCGAGACGTGGGGTATTCCATCGTCTGAAGCTAAAGCGTTAAGCATTTCCGGCGTGGATCCAAATGATCCGGAGAATGATGGCGCCGTCGGTTTTGCGACGAATGTTAATTATTCTTTTGATCCAAACAACCGGGCCGTATCGGGCAAATTTGATTTCATCGGTGTCGCTGAACATGAATTGACTGAAGTCATGGGCCGCTCAACCCTTCGTCTTAATGGCAGCGGATATTTCCCCTACGACCTTTTCCGCTTCACAACCAATGACGTGCGAAGTTTTGATCCCAATGCCACGAACGCTTATTTCTCCGTGGATAACGGCGCGACGGCATTGAAATACTTCTATACCAACGTCACCATGGGAGACATCCAAGACTGGCTGTCGGCTGGCACACCCGATTCGTTTGACGCTTTTGTTCCTTCCGGTCACGAACTCATTCTTTCGGCTGCCGACCTGACAGCAGTGGACGTCATCGGCTATGATTTGAATTATCAACCGCCACGCTTAACGGGCGCAACATTGGGCAATGGAAGTTTTCAAATAAATTTCACCAACACGCCTGGCACGACCTACACCATTCTAGCCAGCACCAACCTTTCTCTATCTGTCAGCAACTGGACGGTTCTTGGCACAACGACCGAAATTGCCGCCGGCCAGTTCCAATTCACCGACTCGCAAGCGACGGCCAACAAATTGCGCTTCTACCGCGCGCGATTGAATTAGAAAACTTTCATCCTCTTTCATTGCCCGCCGCCGCCGTTCGGATAAATTGTCCGCGTGAAATCCAAAGGCGCGGTTTATCTTGTCGGCGCCGGGCCGGGCAACGCGGGCTTGCTCACGTTGCGCGGCGCGGAATTGCTTCGGCGCGCGGACGTGATCATTTATGATTTGCTCGTCAATCCCGCTTTGCTCCGGCTTGCGCGGGAAAATGCCGAAATCATTTCGCGCGGCAAGCGCACGGAATTTTCGCAGGAGCAAATCAACGAGTTGATGATTTCAAAAGCGCGCGAAGGAAAAACTGTCGTGCGGCTCAAAGGCGGCGATCCTTACATTTTCGGACGTGGCGGCGAGGAAGCCGAGGCGCTCGCGGCGGCAAAAATCCATTTTGAAGTCGTGCCCGGCGTTTCTTCAATTATTGCCGTGCCAAATTACGCGGGCATTCCGCTGACGCATCGCGACTATTGTTCCAGCTTCACCGTTTTCACCGGCCATGAAAATCCTGACAATCCAAAAGCAAATCTGCGCCACGACCAGATCGCAAAAATTCCCGGCACAAAAGTCGTGCTCATGGGCACGGAAAATCTTGGCGATTGGACGAAATCTTTGATCGCAAACGGAATGCCGCCGGAAATGCCCGTTGCAATCATTGAATCCGGCACGCTCGGAAAGCAAAAATCCGTTTCGGGAACGCTCGCGACGATTGCCAAACTTGCGGCGGAGGAAAAAGTTTCGCCGCCCGCGCTGACAATTCTCGGAGACGTCGTGAAATTGCGCGGGAAATTGAATTGGTTTGAAAACCTGCCACTGTTCGGAAAACGAATCGTCGTCACGCGCTCGCGCTGGCAAGCGGCAAAATTTTCGCGCAAGCTTTCCAAACTCGGCGCGGACGTTCTGGAAATTCCCGCGGTCAAGGGCATTGATCCCGAAAACAAACAAAACGTTGTTGACTCAATTCTGTCGCTCAATTCCTACGACTGGCTCGTCTTCACGAGCGTCAACGGCGTCGCGACTTTTTTTCATTATTTCTTCACGCGCTTTCAGGATTTGCGCGACATCGGCGGCGCAAAAATTGCCGCCGTCGGTCCGGCAACCGCCGCAAAATTGCGCGAGCTGCATTTGCAAGTGGACTTGATGCCCGAAGAATTTATCGGGCGCAAAATTGCCGAGGCATTTACCAAACACAGCAGCATCGAGAATTCAAAAATCTGCTTGTTGCGTGCAGAAAATGCGAATCGTGATTTGCCAGACGCGCTCGAAGAAATGGGCGCGATTGTAGACGACATCGGCCTTTATAAAACCGTCGCCGAGATGGAGGATTTTTTTGGCGCGACGGAAGATTTTCTAGCGCGCGGCGCGGATTGGATCACGTTCACGAGTGGCTCGACGGTAGAATTTTTCCATGCGCGATTTGATTTGCCGAAGTTGCTGAAAAAATTTCCGCAGATGAAAATTGCATCCATCGGCCCGGAAACGAGCAAAGCCATTTCCGTTTTGGGATTAAAACCGGCGCTCGAAGCCAAGGAGCATACGACGGACGGATTGATTGCTGCGCTGCTGAAAGCGAGTTGAAGATGAACATTTTTGCGCCGCGCGCTGTCAATGTGTTGAACGGAGTTTTGAAATTTTGAGTTGTTTTGAAAATGAATTTTTGGATTCGCCGAGAAAAAATTATTTTGTGGCCGACAATTTCGCTTTTGTTTTGTCTTGCATTGGGAGACGCACAAGTTCGCGCCGCCACATTCACGGCTTCGCTTGACCGCGAGACGATTGCCCTCGGCGAAACCGCCACGCTGTCGCTGACTTTTGAAGGCGGCTCGCCTCAAACCACGCCGATGCCTCCAAATATTCCCGGCCTGCAAATTTCCTATGTCGGGCCGTCCAGCCAATTCAGCTTCATCAATGGCCAGACCAGTTCAACCGTGACGCATCATTTCACACTGACGCCGCGACAAACCGGCGAATTTATCATTCCCGCGCTGACCGCCGACGTGGACGGACAGCAATTGACCAGCCAGCCGGTGAAATTGACTGTGACGCAGCCGGAAACGCCGACCACCGCCGACGTTGATTCCGGTTCGCAGGTCGCATTCATGAAATTCGCGCTGCCGGAAAAGAAATTTTATCCGGGCGAAGTCGTCATCGCCCAACTTCGGGTTTATCTGCGCGACGACGTGCAAAATTTCGGCAATTTTCAACTCGCTTCGATTCCAGCCGACGGTTTCACCATTGGCAAAATGGCGCAAGGTTCAACGCAGCGAGTGCAAATTGGCGGCCACACTTACAGTGTCATTCCGCTGGCCATCGCGCTGACGGTCATCAAAACCGGGACGTTGAACATCGGGCCAGTCACTGCCAGCGCCGTGATTGTTTTGCCGGCATCCGGGCGTTCGCGCGACTCGGTCTTTGAGCAATTCGGCATCCGTGACCCGTTTAATAATTTCGGTGGCGAACAAAAACAAATTTCACTTGCGACCGACCCGCTCAATGTGGAATCACTTCCATTGCCGGCGGAAAATGTGCCAGCAAGTTTTAATGGCGCGGTCGGCGATTACACGATGACCGTGACCGCCGGGCCGACGAATGTCACCGTCGGCGATCCCATCACCGTGCGCGTGCAAATTTCGGGACGCGGCGCGTTGGATTCGCTCACGCTGCCCGACCAAACGGCCTGGAAAAATTTCAAAACCTATCCGCCCACGTCGAAATTGGAAACAACCGACCAGCTTGGACTTGAAGGGACGAAAACTTTTGAAGAAATCGTCACGCCGCAAAATACCGACGTTCACGAATTGCCTCCATTTTCATTTTCATTTTTTGATCCCGAACAAAATACCTATCGCACGCTCACGCAACCTTCCGTGCCATTGCTTGTGCATTCCGGCGGCGCGGCAGCCATGCCAACATTTGCGGCCACAAAATCATCCGGCGCGGAAAATCCAACGCAACCGCAGGACATTGTGCCCATCAAACAACAACTCGGCACGTTGCAGAAAATCAGACTGCCATGGGCGACGCAACCGGCATTTCTGGCCGCGCAAAGTTTGCCGGTGCTGGCATTTCTTGCCGCGTTTGTCTGGCGCAGACGGACGGAAAATCTGGCGAACAACCCGCGCTTGCGACGGCAGCGGCGCGTTTTGAAATTGATCCAAAACGGAACGAACGATCTCCGGCGGTTCGCGTCGGAAAATAATTCCGACGAATTTTTTGCCACGCTGTTCCGCCTGTTGCAGGAACAACTTGGCGAGCGGCTCGATTGTCCCGCGTCGGCGATCACCGAAGCGGTCATTGACGAACATCCGGTTTTCCGCAACGCGCCCGAAGCGACGCTCCACGCCTTGCGCGAATTGTTTCAACTCTGCAATCAGGCGCGTTACGCGCCGATGCGAACAAGCAGAGAGCTGGCTGCGGTAATTCCGCAATTTGAAAACGCCATCTGCGAATTGCAAAATCTGAAGACATGAAAATACGCTTTCAAATTTTACTGACGGCAATGGCCGTTTGGATTTCTGCCATCAACGCGATGGCCGCTGATGTTTCGGCGCAATTTGACGCGGCGAATAAACTTTACGCCGAAGGGAAATTTGCGGACGCCGCCGATTTCTACAAAAAAATTCTTCAGTCCGGCGCAACTTCGCCAAATCTGCTTTTCAATTATGGCAATGCGGAATTCAAAGCCGGCCATTTGGGTCGCGCAATTACAGCGTATCGCCAAGCGCAACAACTGTCGCCGCGCGACGCGGACGTGCGGGCGAATCTGGAATTCGCGCGCAGTCGCGTTCAAGGCGCGGCCTCGCCGGCAAGCCGTTGGGAAAACTGGTTCGGCACGCTGAGGGTGAGTGAGTGGACGGCATTGGCGGCGGTTTTATTTTGGCTGACATTCCTGCTGCTTGCGACGATGCAAATTTGGCCAACGCTAAAAATATTCTTGCGCAGTTTCACGCGCGTCGTTGCGGTTGTCATGATTTTGTCGGTCCTCTGTTGCAGTGCGGCGGTTTCAATTCACATTTCAAAAAAAACCGCCGTCGTGGTCGCGCCCGATTTGGTGGCGCGCAGCGGACCGTTTGACGACGCACAGAATGCGTTCACCGCGCATGACGGCGCGGAATTTTCAGTGTTGTCCCAACACGACGACTGGGTGCAAGTGACCGATGGTTCTGGAAAAATCGGCTGGCTCGAACGCGAACAGGTGGAAATTTTGCCCCGCATTTGAAATAGCCTCTTCCAAAACCATGTCACAATGCAGTCTCCGCTTTTTTAATGAGTGGCCATTTCATAAAGTTTGAAAAAAGATTGTGAAAGTCGGGAAATAAATTAAAGTGACAGTCTTCGTTAAGGCCAATATGAAAAAATTTGCTGTCATTTTCTTTTTCTGGTGTGCGGCATTCGCCGCCGACTGCCAGGATGCCAAACCTCCTGTTCGTCTTGCAATCATTGGCCTTGCTCACGATGCGGTCGGCGATTTTATCCAACGCGCCCAAGGGCGGCACGATGTTCAACTGGTCGGCATCGTGGAGTCTAATCCTGAATTGGCAGCGCGTTACGCGAGGCTCTTTAATTTCAACACCAATTTTTTCTCCACGAACCTTGACGAGTTGCTTGCCAAAACCAACGCCCAAGCGGCGGCGGTTTTCACCAGCACATTCGATCATCGTCAAGCCGTGGAAATCTGCGCCGCGCATGGCATGGATGTCATGTTGGAAAAACCTTTGGCCGTAAATTTGGAACAGGCACACGCCATCGCCGCAGCCGCAAAGAAAGGCGGCATTCAAGTGATCGTGGATTACGAAACCATTTGGTATCCCGCAAACCAAACCGCCTATACTATAGTTCATAACCAGCATGCAATTGGCGACGTACGAAAAATCGTCGTTTGCGCGGGAAACAAAGGACCGAAAGAAACCGGCTGTTCGGATGCTTTTTTGGATTGGCTGACGGACCCCAAACTAAATGGTGGCGGTGCGCTGATTGATTTCGGTTGTTATGGCGCCAGCACGATTACATGGTTTATGGATGGCCAACGTCCCACTTCAGTTTTTGCAGTGGCGCAGCATATCAAGCCTGATCTCTATCCCAAAGTTGAGGATGAAGCGACCATCATTCTCACTTATCCGCAGGCACAAGGAATCATTCAGGCTTCCTGGAACTGGCCTTTTGATAGACGAGACATGGACATCTATGGCCGCACCGGTTATGTGCTTGAGCCGCGAATGGATTTGCTGCGGATGCGACAGGCTGGCACGGAAGAAAGCGAACTGGATTTGCCGGTTCCATCGGCGCCTAATTTATCCAGCGATGATATTTCGTATTTTGCAGCAGTCGTTCATGGAGAAATCCAGCCATCTGGAATGTTATCACTTGAAACGAATATCATTGTGACCGAGATTCTTGACGCTGCCAAAGAATCCGCCCAAACCGGAAAACGTGTGGAACTTTCCAAAGACCTTCCGCAATAAAGCAATAATGAGTTTGTCCATAGGATGAAGTTTCAAAATTCCCATAAAAGCATTAATGACTTTGAGGCGACAGGGTTTCGATGGATTGAATCTGTTGGAGCGCCGAAGTGTTGGCCGGGTCAAACTGCAAGGCGGCGCGAAACTGGGCAAGCGCTTGATTTGTTTTTCCTTGTGCGGCCAGCGCCGTTCCCAAGTCCAAATGCGCCGGGACAAAATCCGGGCGATAACCGATCGTCTCTGAAAATTCTCTTTGAGCTTCCTGGGTTTGACCTTTTGCCGCCAGTTGAATTCCCAACTGGTAATGCGCCTGC
>DASYAA010000032.1:0-4318 GCA_036501565.1 Verrucomicrobiia bacterium | reverse complement strand
TCGGCGCAGCGCGCCGACCCTACCATCTCAATAAACCAAAACCAACACCGCCGCGTCCTGCGCCGACTTCACCACCTCTTCAAACTTTTCATCCTTCGCGTTCGGCTCCTTAAGTTTCGCCGCCACGTCCGGCACGGATTCCAGAAAGCTCAACAGCAAACTGCTCTTCACCGCGTAATTCACATTCTCCGGCAATGCCCCGCTCGCCGCCAGCGCCACCGACGCATCCAGCTTGGCCGACACGATGCCGATGACGTTGCCCCGCTCATCCACCAGCGCCCCGCCCGAATTGCCCGGCTGCACCGGCACGCTGATTTGAAAATAGCGCGGGTCATCCCCCGCGCCGGACAGCGACGCGATTTACCCCTTGGCCAGCTTGGGCGAAAATCCCTGCAACGACGGGTCGGGAAAACCAATCGTCGCCACCGTGCCGCCCAGATGCGCCGACCGGCTCGTGGCAATCGGCAACGGAGAAAATTTCCCAACTGCTTTCAACAAAGCCAGATCATTGGCCGCATCCACTTGAACCACTTTTGCGTCAACCGTTCCGGCGCTCGTGACAAGACGAACCTTCGTCGCATCTTGACCTTCGCTAAATTGCAAATAGCCTGATAACCGCAATGACCAACACGGTTCAATTTATTGGCGAGAATAAGAATTGGATTTTTGATGGCATCGGCGTTTTTGCTCTCACATCTATTGCCGGGCTTATCGTTTCTTATTTTGGTTGGTGGCAAAAACGGGAACGGCTTACGATTATCCCGAAGAGCTTTTCACCAGCGTATGACTTGGAATGCAGTATTGGAGGTTTTGACGTTGAAACCATGCAACCGACGGTAACTAGAGGCAATTTGGGCGTCGAAGATGCAAAACTGAAAATTCTCTGTCACAACCCGACATCCACGCCTATCACATTGGACGAAATTGAACTCATAAATACCGATGCCAATGAAGTAATCATGCGGCAGGATGTCAAAGCGCAAAGAATTGACGCTCACGATTCTGTCAAATTTGATGTGACTGTCGGCTCAATAAATGTCCATTACTACAAGCCTCCGTCATGGCTTGGAGAAATCAAAATTAAGACGATCCGCAAAAAAACATTCAAGTCTAGCACGTTTAATTTTAGCAACTTGGTTTCTTAACTATGTCGCCACCAAAACCACTTTATCCAGGGCTATATGGCTGGCAAGTGGCTTATCAATTGTCCGACGGTTCGGTGGTTTTTTGTCGCTGTTTTGAGGATGCGTGGTGGCGCTACTTCGATTTTCTGAAAGAAAAGTTTGCCAATAATCTTGAAAAAGCCTTTTTGAGATTTGCAGGGCATATTAATCCGGCAACATTAAAGGCTTATTTTCCAGAATGCAGCGTTACTGGCTACGAACCGCAAATGATAGATGGGAAAGAATTCTTTTTCAGTAATCGAAATGTCAAAGCACCAAAACTTGACGGAAACTTTTGGAAATCTCCCGAGCAATTGTTTAAGTTTGAAGATAAAATTTGCGAAGTTTGCACCGGGCGCGTTCCAAAGCATTTCTATTGTCATCAAATGTATGGCAGCCCATTCGCCCAAGTTTATGGTGCATGGGTAAGAGCGGAACTTATTCGCAAGGGTTTTTTTCAGTGGCCAAACGACGCTGATTCATCTATCCGCCGCAAATCGTGGAACGAGGCCGAAGACAAGATTAGAATGATTGTCGGAATTCCGTTAATTGGAGAAAAATTTATTTCGGAGACAATTTTATTCAAGACCGTTGCTTATTTGTTAAACGGCCACGAAGTCATACATCATTACAGAGCAGATTGGTTGGGCCGACAGGAGTTGGATATTTTTGTTCCTTCGTTAAAATTGGCAATTGAGTATCAAGGTGAACAGCATTTCAAACCAATTGATGCTTGGGGTGGCGAGGATGCCCTGTTGCGTGGGCAACAGAGAGATGACGAAAAGAAGCAGAAATGTGAACGCGCAGGGTTAAAGTTAATTTACTTCGATTATAGAATGGAATTAACCGAAAAATTTGTAGCACGCCAGCTTGAGCAAACTTTAGGACTTAAATTATCCTAAATTCAAACGCCAAATGCCCCAAACGTCCATCGCAAAATGATTTTGGCACGGCGTTCGTCCCCAGCGCCGTCGGCGCGGCATATTTGTAGAACCAAAACCAAAAAACTAAATCCCTCACCTGCCTTCGGCATCCAATGACTCGCTCGCACCCGCTCGCTCGGCTCTGCGAGCCTTCGCCTTTGGCAAATTCCTTTCGCCGCTTCCCAAGCGACTCAAGTCCCATCCAATGGGCGAGGAACAAAGCCCCGTCGGGGCGGCATATTCCGGTCCTTGCGGACGGCCACCATGTCGCTCCTGACGGAGCTTGATTCATTTACGCTACCGTTTCTATAAATATCCCAGTCCTACGGACTTTGCCGTCTTCGTCCCAACGGACAACTGGAAATTAGACAGCCGCGCAGGGTGCGTGCGCTCCCCCCAAACGTCCCATTCCAACCTCAATCTGTCTATTTTTGCACACTTGCAAGCCGCTCTGGAAGGAAAAATGGCATTTTCGCGGTTTTTGAGGCAAATCCGACCTTCGACAAGGGAATTTGAAGCTCTGACATTGTAATGTCAGAGTCTGACAGGAGCTTTTGAAAGACGGACTTTGTAACTTCACAGCCCAACTTCATTTCCGGCAATCGGGCAAACCTTGCACGTTCGTCCAATTTATGTTCTATTCCAGCCAAGGCGGCGCGCTCCTTTGAATGAAAACGGCGGGCGCGCTGTCAATTGAAACAAGTTTATGATGCTTTGGAATTTATTTAATCCGTTCTATTTGATGTTCATGATTCCGGGTTTGCTGCTCGGCATCTGGGCGCAGATCAAGTTGTCGCACGCCTACGGCAAATACAGCAAGGTGCCGGTCGAGTCGGGCATGACGGGCGCGCAGGCGGCGCGCAGAATCCTCGACGCCGCCGGTCTCAACGACATGCCGGTGGAGGAAGTTCCCGGCCACTTGAGCGATCATTATGACCCGACGAAGCGCGCGCTGTTTTTGTCGTCGGAAAATTTCAGCGGGCGCACGGTCGCGGCGGTCGGCGTGGCAGCGCATGAATCCGGCCACGCATTGCAGCATCAGGCGGCGTGGGGATTGTTCAACGCGCGCATGGCACTGGCACCCGCGATGCAGTTCGCGAGTTTCGCGTGGATGGGCATTTTCATCCTCGGCATGATTCTGGGTTCACACTTTTTTGCAAGGTTTCTGTTCATCGCAATCGCAATTTTTTCGGTGATGACGTTGTTCCAGTTGGTGACACTGCCGGTGGAATACGACGCGAGCCGCCGCGCAAAAGAGCAATTGTTCCGGCTTGGCCTCGTGCGCGAGGACGAACGTGCGGGCATTTCAAAAGTTCTTGATGCCGCCGCGCTCACCTACGTCGCCGCGCTCGTGACAACGGTGATGGATTTGCTTTATTTCATCATGCAGGCGCGGAGAAATTAATCTTCCGCGCGTTAAAAAATAATTTTTCTTGCGGCCTTCGATTTCGTCTTTAACGTCTTGCCCGTTCTATGGCGGCAAAAACCAAAAAGCCAAAAGCGGTCAAAGCCAGACGGCGCGCGAAAGTTTCCACGCCGGCTGAAGCCAAGCCCGCGCCTTATGTCATTCCAGAACCCGTCCTGCCCAAGCTCGCCGAGGGCGACACGACGGCGTTCATCCGGCGCGAAAGTTCGCGTTACGACGCCGACACTTCCATCCGCCTTTATCTGCGCGAAATCGGGCTGGTGAAATTGCTCACGCCGCAGGAGGAGATTCAGCTCGCCGCGCGCATCAAGAAGGGCGACAAAAAAGCGCGCGAACACATGATCAAGGCGAACCTGCGCCTCGTCGTGAAAATCGCCCGCGATTACGAAGGCATCGGCCTGCCGCTGCTGGATTTGATCAGCGAAGGCAACATTGGCTTGATGAAAGCCGTTGAAAGATTTGACCCGAAAAAAGGCGGCAAGCTTTCCACCTACGGTTCGTGGTGGATCAAGCAATCCATCAAACGCGCGCTGGCCAATCAGTCCAAGACAATTCGCCTGCCCGTTCATCTCGTTGATAAAATTTCCAAGATGCGCCGCATCGGAATGCGATTGCAGGAAGAGCTTGGCCGCGAAGCGACCGATGAGGAATTGGCCGACGAACTCGGCATGACCGCCGCGCGTGTGCGGCAGATGCGGCAGGCGGCGATCCGTCCTGCATCGCTCGACGCGCCGATTGGCGACGATGATTCCAACAATTTTTCCGACGTGGTGCAGGATGAAAACGCCACGTCGCCTTATGACAAT
>DASYAA010000031.1:0-13983 GCA_036501565.1 Verrucomicrobiia bacterium | reverse complement strand
ATTCGTAAAGCAAACCGATCTTGGGATTTACACCAAAAAAAACGTTTTTGTGAGATTGATTGCCGTCCAAAGTGTCGTTGAAGTAGTCGTAAAAATGGCGCACCACATAGATTACCTGAATGCCGGTCAACACTGAAAGTTTCTCTGTGAGATAATGTTGGTTTTCCGCATACAGCGGCACGTTAACGGAGAGTTCGAGGTCTTTTGCAATCGTATCACCTTCCGCGCCGCCAAGATTTTCAAAATTATGATCCTGCTCGGTCTCAAATGCGGGACTTAAGCCGATTGTAAGAATGTTCTGCTGCCCGAAAAGTTCGCTGTGCGTGACGGAATTCAAATTGATGCCGCCGTCGTCCGCATGATAGTTCTGGATGCCCTGTTCATAATCAGTTGGATCATAAAAACCTTTCTCCAACAACTCGCGATGCCACCAATAAATTGAGGCATCCATTTCGTGGCCGTCTTTCTCGTAACTGATTTTGTCGGCAAGGCGCGCGTAATACCATTGCTTGCTGTAATCTTGCGGTGCCGCAAGCGGGTCTGCCATTTGCGGATCGGTTTCGAAATCATGTTGATCCAATCCGCCGGGCAACTGGCGGTTCTCTTGATCCACAGTCAGATAAAAACGGTTTTCCAGGTTGTCATTGATTTTGTATCCCAAGTCGGCGAACAAAAGTTCGGTGTTCTCCTGGCTGTGCGCGCGATAACCGTCGCGGTAACGTCCCGATAGAGAAACATAATAATCATATTTCCCGTCAACGCCAGCGGCGCTCGCTTCGCCGCGCACGAAACCGTAGCTGCCACCTTCAAGTTGAAGTTGATACGGCGGCGCATCGTAACCAGTGAACGGAACTAGATTGATTGCGCCGCCCATCGTCAACGAACCATATTTGAAAGCCGTGGCGCCGCGATAAACTTCCGCGTATTTCAGCGTGCTGACATCAAAATCTTCGATGATCGTCTCGCCATCGCCCTGATCGAAACTGATTCCATCCAGCAAAAATTCCACGCCCAGCGGCTCGTCATCCGATTCGATGCCCGAACCGCGGATTGAAACCTTGGAAATTTCCACGCCGTTTTCGCTTTGCATGAACAATCCCGGCACACCCTGAAGCAAATCCTGAAAATTTGACGTGCGCCCTTTTTTCATTTCATCCGCCGTCTTGACCGTGAAGCCGCCGGGGATTTGCTTGCCCTGTTCCGCCGCTTTTTCGGCAGAAGGAGAAGTCAACGATGTATTGTAGCCAATGACGGTGATTCCCGGCAAAACCATCGGCGCATTTGTGTCTTCAACATTTGCAGGCGGCGGATTGGTGGATTGCGCGCGCGCGATGGTGACAATGATTAGCGCAAGAAATTGAGACGCAAATTTCGCACGCATAAATTTATTCGGGAATAAAGCTCGCAATGTTTATATAAAAATACCCGCCCGCCGCAATCCTCGAATTGCTAAAAATTGTCGGCAGTTTGCGATAACGACCGATCAACCGCCGACGAGAAAAATTTCCTGCGATGTGATGCTTTTGGTGAAACCAGCTTTGAACGCTTTTGCGCGCAAGATAGTCGGACCGGTCAATTGAACAGGTTTTTCGTAGAGCAAATCTGACGTTGTCGGAACTGTGCCATCCAAAGTGTAACGAATGGTCACGCCCGGCTCGCTTTTCAAAATGACTTCCACCGGCTTTGAAAAATCTCCGCCGCGTGGCGAGATTTCCGGCGGCGGCAAAACCGGCGGACCCGGCAGACTTTCGATCCATTGCCGCAGCAAGCTCATTCCCTGCACGTCAATTTCATTGCGCGCGAGCGGCGGCATTTTGAAAGCCTCGGTCGTGTCTGTCCTCATGTAAAGAATCGAGCGCCAGATGTCGTTCGGCGCGATGATTCGGGGATTGTCAATGCGTTCGTCAATCAGCACCGGGCCATCAATCAGATTTTGTCGCGCCAGCGGCGTGTCGTAACGCGCGTCGAAATACGCCACCGTGCCTTTGGGACGATGGCATTGCGCGCAATTTGCGTCGAGATACGAACGCGCCCGGTCTTCCAAACTGCGCGTGAGATCTTCAGCGCGGGCAAGTTTCGGAAAATTTTTTATGTCGGCGTCGGAAAAATTTGTGTCGAACAAACCGATGTGATTCCACGCGCGCAATTCATTATCCGTCGCGCCGGATGGATAATTAAAATCCCGATTCAACTGCCGCGTCTTGACGCCCAATGCCAAACCTGCGTTCGCCGTGTGACAGGCGAGACAATCCTGACGACTCGGATAATACCACATTTGCGTCCGCACGCCGGTCGCGGTTTTGATCAAAATCGGTTCCGTCAAATTGGTCTCCAGCAATTCGGCATCGCTATTATCCGCGCGCCATTTGTAAGTGACGCCATAAACGCCGCCGTCCGCGTCGCACACGAGCAGGCGCGTTTCGAGGCGACGCTTCAGATTTGGATTTGCTTCGTTCGTTGCCAACTCAAAAGTTTTCACAAAGACTGTGCCGCGCGGAAAAATCCATTCGCCCGTCGGCGCGAATTTTATCTTTTGATTGTCCGGCACGAAGATGAAGCGTGTTTTCTCCGCGCCATCGGACCAGAATGGCACGATTAAATCGTAAGGAATCAGCGCATCATCAGGCACGAGAGCAGACGCATCCTTGAACGCGCCGGTTTGGGAAAGCAACGGAGGCAACAAGCCGTTCGCGCGCGGTGGCATGAACAAATAGGCTTTTGATTCGGGCCGGTGATCGAGTCCGAAAGCCGTTGAAATTTCAACGGCACTGGCTGGTTGAAATTGCAACGCGCCGGAAATCAGCCATCCAACTGCAATTCGCAAAAAAATTGAAAATCGAAACCTGAACGTCATTTAACTTCTAAAGCGGAAGCTTGTGGATATGTTTTTTCTTGAAGATTTAAGTTCACAGCTTTTTCAAGGACGGCGGAAAATTTGCGCACCGTTCTTTGGACATTTCCCACAGAAGTGTATGTGCATCGGCCGGTGGGATAGCCTTCGAGGATGACATAATCATAAACCTTTGGTTTGAGCAGCCGTGATTTCGGATAATCTGTAAGAAAAACTTGGCCGACACAAACTGAAGCCGGTTCATTTCCTTCAATCAAGCCGGAAGCGCGACTTGCCGTGACCGTGCCGGGCGCGAGCCATGAACGGTTGATGGGTGTCCGCAAAAGGTTCGTGTAACCGCTCTCGACCACCAGCCCATCAGGAAGAATTTTCAGGATTTTGCCGCAAATCAAACGGCGATTTTGAATGCACGCGGCTCTGACTTGCTGGATTCGCTCCGCAATGGACGAGGTTTGATTGGTTTGAGACTGAAAAGTTTGTATCGCCGTTGACGAACTTGCGTTTGCAGCATTGGCGTTGGTGGCCAAGTTGGTTTGCGACATTGCAGATTGAGCCGCGAACACAAACAAGAACACAAAGCTTATGCTCACAACCTGATTTTTAGTGATCATGTTTTGAAGATAGCTCATTAAAAGCAGCTTGACTATGAAAACCAGCAATGGATTTTTCGCAAAACTTCAAAACCCGAGATGTTTCTGGATTTGTTCGAGCGGCACACCTTTGGTTTCAATGACCATTGTTTTCACCCAAATAAGTTGCAACACCACCATGCCGCAGAAAAAAAGAAAGACATATCCGGGCGCGAAAGCAGTGACCCTTTTCGGGAAAAACGTCGTGAGCAAAGCGGCAAAAATCCAATGAGTAAAACAGCCGAGCTTCGCCGAATTATTTTTTATTCCACCGTCACGCTCTTCGCCAGATTTCTCGGCTTGTCCACGTCGCAGCCGCGCGCGACGGCGATGTGATACGCGAAGAGTTGCAGCGGCACGGTCGCCAGGATCGGATAAATCGGTTCGAGTGCCTTGGGCAGATAAATCACGTCGTTGGCCACTTTTTTGATCGCCTTGTCGCCTTCGGTCGCCAGCGCGATGATCGGGCCTTGGCGCGCGCGGATCATCGCGAGGTTCGCCATCGTCTTGTCATACATCGAATCCTGCGGCACGAGAAAAACCGTCGGCGTCCTTTTATCAATCAACGCGATCGGCCCGTGCTTCATCTCCGCCGCCGAATAACCTTCGGCGTGGATGTAGGAAATTTCCTTCAACTTCAGCGCGCCTTCGAGCGCAATCGGAAAGGTGTAACCACGTCCGAGAAAAAAGAAGTCGTCGGCAATCGCATATTTCTTCGCGATTTTTTTCAGCGAATTGTTTTGCGCAAGAATGGATTCGATCTGTTCCGACACGGCTTCGAGCGCGTGCAACATTTCCAAGGCGCGATGCGCGGAAAGTTTTCGCATCCGTCCCAAATGAATCGCGAGCAGCGACAAAACCGTGAGCGTCGAAACAAAGGCTTTTGTCGAGGCAACGCCGATCTCCGGCCCGGCGTGCATATAAATACCGCCGTCGGATTCGCGCGCGATGGTGCTGCCGACGACGTTGACGATGGCGAGCGCGCGATGGCCGCGACGCTTGGCCTCGCGCAACGCGGCGAGCGTATCTGCCGTTTCGCCGGATTGTGAGAGCACGAGCAGCACCGTGTCGCGTTCGAGCGGCGCATTGCGATAACAAAATTCGTGTGCGAACTCGACCTCGACCGGAATCTGCGCAAGCTCTTCAATCAAGTATTCACCGACGAGCGCTGCGTGCCAGCTCGTGCCGCTTGCAGCAATAATAATTCTGTCAATTGAGCGCAATTCAGATTCGCCCAAGTTCAAGCCGCCGAATCTTGCCGTGGCATTTTTCAAATCCACGTGGCCGCGCAGCGCGTTTTCAATCGTGCGCGGCTGCTCATAAATTTCCTTGAGCATGAAATGCGCGTGCTCGCCGCGAACAGCATCTTCCTGGTCGAATTCAAGTTTACTGATTTGGACATTGGCCGTTTCCGTGCCGAGATTGATGACCTTGAATTTTTTCGGCGTGATGGTCGCCACGTCGTAGTCGTTCAAATAAACGACTTTTTTCGTGTGCGCGACAATGGCGTTGGCGTCGCTGGCGAGAAAATTTTCGCCTTTGCCGATCCCGATAATCAGCGGCGAGCCGCGCCGCGCGCCGACGATTTTGTCCGGTTCATCCGCACAAATGACTGCAAGCCCGTAAGTGCCGATGACTTCGCGGAGCGCGTCGCAAACGGCTTGCATCAAATTTTTCGTCCGCTGCTTTGCATAAAAATCACCTATCAAATGCGCGAGGACTTCCGTGTCGGTGTCGGATTTGAACGTGTGGCCGGCACGCAAAAGTTTTTCTTTGAGCGCGTCATAATTTTCGATGACGCCGTTGTGGACGACGGCGATTTTTTCGGATTGGTCAAAATGCGGATGGCAATTTTTATCCGAGGGAATTCCGTGCGTAGCCCAGCGCGTGTGGCCGATGCCGATTTCGCCGATGGCGGATTCTTTTTTCAGCAACGGCGCGAGGCCCTCGGAAATTTTCCCTCTTTTTTTTCTCAACAACAATTCGCCGTCATTCAAAATGGCGACGCCCGCGCTGTCGTAGCCGCGATATTCCAGCCGCCGCAATCCTTCGAGAAGAATCGGCGAAGCCGCCTTTTTTCCAACGTATCCAATAATGCCGCACATAATTATTTCTGACTCAAAATCCATTCCGCCGCGCCGTTCAAATCGTCCACGATCACGGCGCTGGCAAATTTGTTCGCCGCCGCGCGCTCGACTTCCGCGCCGTAGCCGGTGCGAACGAGAATACTTTTTTCCACACCCGCGTTCCAGCCGCATTCCAAATCAATCAATTTGTCGCCAATTATAAAACTTTCCGCGAGATTCAAATCAAACTCATCGCGTGCATCGAACAAAAATTGCGGCGACGGTTTGCGTCCGCGGCTCGGCTGATCTGGCGCTTCGGGCGCGATGTAAATTTTTTCAAAGCGCACACCATCGCGCGCAAATTCGCGGTAAAGATGTTCATTGACGCGCGCTACGTCTTCAAGTTTGAAGTAGCCGCGCCCGACGCCGGACTGGTTCGACACGATAAATAATTTGAATCCGGCGGCAGAAAGTTTTTTCAGTCCGGTTTTCGCCGCCGGAAAAATTTCAACGTCTTCGGGGCGGCACAGATAATTCTTGTCGGCAATCATCGTTCCGTCGCGGTCGAGAAATATGGCCCGATTCATCCGGCCATTGTGAATTTATCGCCGCGAGAATGGAATTGAAATTTTTCCCGCGTTCGGACATTCTGTTGCTTCTCGTTTTTTTGATTAACAACCAAATACAATTCACATGAGCAAAGGCAGACTCGGAATTCTCGTCGGCGGCGGTCCGGCGCCCGGCATCAACGGCGTCATCGCGGCGGCCACAATTGAGGGCATCAATCACGGTTACGAAATCATCGGGTTTCGTGACGGCTACAAATGGCTGGCGGAAGGCGAGGCGCAGCATTGCAAGCCGCTGGCGATTCGCGACGTGAAGGACATCCATCTGCGCGGCGGATCAATTCTTGGAACGGCGCGGACGAATCCGACCAAATCCGAAGAACAGATGAAAAATCTGTTCGGCGTTTTTGAAAAACTCGGCATCACGGCGCTTGTGACCATCGGCGGCGACGACACGGGATTTTCCGCCAGTCACATTTCACGCCGCAGCAACGGAAAAATCCGCGTCGCGCACGTGCCAAAGACAATTGACAATGATTTGCCATTGCCCGGCTCGACGCCGACGTTCGGTTTTGAAACCGCGCGGCATTATGGCGTGCAAATTGTCCGCAACCTTGCCGAAGACGCGCGCACGACCGGGCGCTGGTATCTGATTGTCAGCATGGGGCGCGCGGCGGGACATCTCGCGTTGGGAATTGCCAAAGCCGCCGCCGCGACACTGGCGATCATTCCGGAAGAATTTCGCAAGCGGCAGGTTTCGGTGGATGAAGTTTGCGACATCATCATTGGCTCCATCATCAAACGCCGCGCCGAAGGTTCGCAATACGGCATTGTAATCCTTGCCGAAGGTCTGATTGAATCCATGGGCGAACAAGGTCTCGTCAAAGCGTTGCCCGAAGGGCAATTGGATCGCTTCGGGAAAGTTGTTCGAGATGACCACGGCCATTTGCGGCTTGGTGAAATTGAATTTGGCCGGCTCATGAAGGAGTTGTTGAATGTCCGCCTGGAAAAGCTAGGCATCAAAATGACTTTCATTGACAAAGACCTCGGCTACGAATTGCGTTGCGCCGACCCGATTCCTTTCGACGCCGAATACACCCGCGACCTCGGCTACGCCGCCGTCAAATTTTTGCTTTCGCCCGAAGCCGAAAAATACGGCGCCATCATCAGCTTCGTTGACGGCAAAATGATTCCGTTGCCGTTTGAGAAAATGCTCGATCCAAAAACCGGCCGGATGCAAACGCGACAGGTCAATGTAGACGGCGAAGCCTACGAATGCGCCCAAGCCTACATGATCCGCTTGGAACGCGAAGATTTCGAGGACTCAAAACAACTCGCAAAACTTGCAGCCGTTGTTTCGATGACGCCCGATCAATTTTGCACGCGTTTCGGCTACCTTGCCGGTTTGAAATAAAAATCATTCGCACGAACGGCGACAGGAATAATTCCTGCCGCCATTTTTGTTTTGGCAAAGCGCCAGACGCATTAATCTCGTTTTGTGAAACCGCTCGCGGATTGCCGCCTTTACACTTTTGTGGACATGGCCTATTTACATGGCCGTGCGCCGGAAATTGTCGCGCAACAACTTTGCGACGACGGCAGCGATTTGATTCAACTGCGCGCAAAAAATTCTTCGCTTGAAGAAATCCGGCAAATGGCGGAAAAAATTCTGCCGATTACAAAGCGCGCAAACATCGGCCTCGTCATCAACGACCATTTGGAAATCGCGCGCGAACTCGGCGCGGAATTTTGTCATTTAGGACAGGAAGATTTTTTCGACGCCGGATACAAAAATGTGTCTGAACTTAAAACTCAAAACTTAAAACTCCAGATTGGCTTGTCAACGCATTCGCCGGAACAAGCGCAACGCGCGCTGGCGGCGAATGCAGACTATATCGCCATCGGACCGATTTACGCCACCGGCACAAAACCGACCGCCAAACCCGTGACGCTCGAATATGTCCGATGGGCGGCGGCGAACGTGACCATCCCGTGGTTCGCCATTGGCGGAATTAATTTGCAAAATCTGGACGACGTTTTGGCGGCGGGCGCGCAACGCGTTTGCGTCGTTTCGGCAATTCTCAACACGCCGGACGTGGCAAAGGCTTGCGCGGAATTTCGGAAAAATTTAAATGACCAATCGAAGATGTAAAAATAAAACCGGCTTTCATCATTTGCGCAAATGAGGCAAACTGCTTTTTTAATTTAGGATCTTAGCAAATGACCAAACCAACCTTGCTCGTTCTCGCCGCCGGCATGGGCAGCCGTTACGGCGGCCTTAAACAGATTGACCCGGTCGGACCGGGCGGCGAGACAATCATTGACTACTCCATTTACGATGCCTTGCGCGCCGGTTTTGGAAAACTGGTTTTTGTCATCCGCCGCGACATCGAAGCGCCGTTCAAAGAAATCATCGACGCGCGATTCGAGAAAAAAATTTCCGTCGAATATGTTTTTCAGGAACTCGACGGCCTGCCGCTGGGATTTTCTGTTCCGCCTCATCGCACCAAACCGTGGGGCACGGGCCAGGCGATTCTTGCGGCTTTCGGTGTAATTCACGAACCGTTCGCCGCCATCAACGCGGATGATTTTTACGGCGCGAATTCTTTCCGCGCGCTGGCGGAACATTTACGTTCCGGCGGCTCCGATTATGCAATGGTCGGTTTTATTTTGCGCAACACACTTTCCGAACACGGCAGCGTGGCGCGTGGCGCGTGTCGCGTAAGCGCGGACGGATTTTTGCAAAGCGTCACGGAAATTACGAAAATTGAAAAGGACGGCGACGGCGCAAAATATGCGGATGCGGCGGCCATCACACATCGGCTCGGCGGCGATGAAACTGTCTCAATGAATATGTGGGGCTTCACGCCAACGCTATTCGAGCATTTGCGCGGGCAATTTGTCGAGTTTTTGAAAAAAAGTGGCCGGGAAGAAAAATCAGAGTTTTACATTCCTGCCGCCGTTAACGAACTGATTTCCGCAAAGCGCGAGCGCGTGAAAGTTTTGCCCACGCCCGATTCATGGTTCGGCGTGACGTATCGCAAAGATCGCCCGCGCGTCATCGGAAGCATCCAAAACCTCATTATGCGCGGCGATTATCCAAAAAAACTTTGGGCATAAACGCGCTCATTTTGCCTCTTTCAATTTTCGATAACGCCGAATTAAATTGTTCGTTGAACTATCGTGTTTCAATTTCGGCGGCGTTTTACTTTCCAATTCGGGAATGATGCGCTGCGCCAAAACTTTTCCGAGTTCAACTCCCCATTGGTCAAACGAATCAATATTCCAAATCACGCCTTGCGTGAAGACGCTGTGCTCGTAAAGCGCGACGAGCCTGCCGAGAATTTCCGGCGTGAGTTTTTCTGCGAGAATGGTATTCGACGGACGGTTGCCTTCAAAAACACGATGCGGCACCAGTGCAGCCGCCGTGTCTTCAGCTTTGACTTCGGCAGCGGTTTTGCCAAATGCCAGCGCCTCGGCTTGCGCGAAAACATTCGCCAGCAAAATGTCGTGATGCCGGCCCAGCGGCGTGAGCGCGTGCGCGAACGCTATGAAGTCGCACGGAATCAGCCGCGTGCCTTGATGAATGAGTTGATAAAACGAGTGCTGGCCGTTTGTGCCCGGTTCGCCCCAAAAAATCGGGCTGGTTTGATAATTGACGTGCTTGCCATCGAGCGTGACGTGCTTGCCATTGCTCTCCATCGTCAATTGCTGCAAGTAAGCCGGAAACCGTTTCAAATAATTTTCGTAAGGCAGCACGGCCACAGTTTCCGCGCCAAAAAAATCCGTGTTCCAAATTGTCAATAAACCCAAAAGTGCCGGCAGATTTTTTTCAAACGGAGCGGTGCGGAAATGCTCGTCCATTTCGTGAAAACCAGCGAGCATCGCGCGAAAATTTTCCGGGCCAATCGCAATCATCGTTGAAAGTCCGATGGCCGAATCCATTGAGTAACGTCCGCCGACCCAGTCCCAAAAGCCGAACATATTCGCCGTATCAATGCCGAACGCGGAAACTTTTTCAGCATTCGTCGAAACGGCGACGAAATGTTTCGCCACCGCTTTGACATTGCCGCCGAATTTTTTGAGCAGCCAACCGCGCGCGCTTTGTGCGTTAGTCATCGTTTCCAACGTCATGAAAGTTTTGGAAGAAATAATGAACAACGTTTCCGTCGGATTAAGGTCGCGCGTAGCTTCGACAAAATCAATTCCGTCCACGTTCGACACGAAACGAAAAGTCAAATTGCGTTCGCTGTAATGTCGCAGCGCCTCATAAGCCATCACTGGACCAAGGTCAGAACCGCCAATGCCAATGTTGACGATGTTTTTGATGCGTTCGCCGGTGAAACCTTTCCATTCGCCGCTGCGAACGCGATTGGAAAAATCCGTCATTTTGTCGAGAACTGCGTGAACTTCCAGCACGACATTTTTTCCGTCCACGAAAATTTCTGAATTTTTTGGCGCGCGCAATGCGACGTGCAGCACGGCGCGATTTTCCGTGACGTTGATTTTTTCGCCGCTGAACATGGCGTCAATCTTCCCGCGCAAATTGGACTCCCTCGCCAGTTGCATCAGCAACTTGAGCGTTTTGTCCGTGATGCGGTTTTTGGAATAATCCAGAAAAAGTCCGGTGGCTTCAGTTGTGAATCGTTCGCCTCGTTTCGCATCATCCTCAAAAAGTTTTCGCAGATGCAGTTTTTGAATTTGTTTGTGATGCGCTACCAGTGCTTTCCACGCCGGTCGTTGAGTAAGTGGTTTGATGCTTGTCGTCATAATCTTTTTTCCATTTAACAGTTAAATCCGAACGAAAACAAGATGCCGAACCGCACATTTGAGATTTTACAAGCGGCTCTTTTCCGTTTCCGTAATGCTCAATCCAAACGCGGCAAGTTTGGCACGCGTGGATTTGTAATCCGTGTGATGAATGCCGTGAATTCCCAAGCTCTTCGCGATTTGCACAAACATCGGGCGGTCGTCAATATAGACCACCCGGCTCGGCGGAACCTGCGCGATGTCCAGCGCCATCCGAAAAATATCTTCGTCCGGTTTGCGAAAGTGAACGAAACAGGAGGAAATAAAAAAATCCACAAAGCTATTCAGCTTGAAAGTTTGGATGCGATGCGCGTTCAACTCGCGTCCTTCATTGCTGACCACGGCAATTTTCAATCCATATTTTGACTGGAGCCGGCGAACCATCTCGATCATCTCCGGGAAAGGTTTCGATTGGGCGAACATGAAGTTGCGGAACTGCGCGCGGCTGAACGACCGCTTCTGATAAAACACCACGCGGCTCAAGTATTCATCCAGAGTAAGCTTGCCTTCCTCGTAAGTATCAAAAGTCAGGTGGTGACGGTCTTCCATTTCATCCAAATCCAAGCCGAACTTCTTTGCCGCCAGTCTGCGGGCTTGATGATCCCATCCGTTGGTCAGCAAAACGCCGCCGACGTCCAGAAACAATGTTGTAATCGAAATTGTTTTTTTCATTTAGTCGGTTGTCTCGGTTCCAAGCCTCGCAGCGGAAGCAATCGCGCTTCCGATTTCCAAATTTAACGCGACAAAAAAACCACGCGCCTTCGCCAGCGTTTCCTCGTATTCCGATTGTGGATTTGAATCGGCCACGATGCCCGCGCCAACGCTGAAATAAATTTTTTCGCGCGCGCAAACCACCGTGCGAATGGCGATGCTCAACTGACTTTCGCGGTTGAAACCAAGATAACCAATCGCGCCGCAATACGGCCCGCGCGAAATGGGTTCAAGTTCGTCAATAATTTCCATCGCGCGAAATTTCGGCGCGCCAGTGATGCTGCCGCCGGGAAAACATGATGCCAACGCGGCAAAATGCGTCACGTCTTTTCGCAATCGGCCTTCGACGGTCGAAACCAAATGGTGCACTTGCGCAAATTTTTCGAGCTTGGCCAATTCCGGCACATGGATCGAGCCGAATTCGCACACTTTGCCCAAATCGTTTCGCAATAAATCGGTGATCATCACAAGTTCGGCAAGTTCTTTTGCGCTGGCTTGCAATTCGTAGGCGAGCTGCGCATCGAGAATTGCGTCGGCGTCGCGCGGGCGCGTGCCTTTGATCGGGCGCGTGACGATTTGCGAACCGCTCATGCACAAAAATTGTTCCGGCGACGACGAAGCAATTTCAAAATCGCCGCAGTCAAGAAAAGCAGAAAATGGCGCGGGTGAAACTGCCGAAAGTTTTTGAAAAAAATCCCAGCCGCTCATTTCGCAATTTGCCGAAAGCCGGTGCGAAAGATTCACCTGATAAATGTCGCCGGCACGAATGTATTTTTGCGCGCCCCGAACTTTGGAAATGAAATCTTCGCGCGAAAGATTGGAGTTAATTTTTGCCACAGAGGCACAGAGGCGCAGAGAAGACAAATTTCGATTTTCCTCAGTGTCTCTGTGCCTCTGTGGCAATTCTTTTTCCGCAAATTTTGCATTCCAAAATTCCAACTGCGAATGCGCTTTTTTCTCATCACGCGAGCCATCGGCATTTAATCCCGTTGAAACGATAAAAACTTTCCCAAGTTGATGATCGAAGACGGCGAGGCTGTCGTAAAAACCGACGTTACAATCCGGCAATTCCAAATCGTTGATGGCGCGGCGCGGCAATTTTGGCTCCGTGAAATTTTTCAGGTCGTAGCCCCAAAATCCGAAGCCGCCGCCGAGCGGAAACGGCAGATCAATTTCGTCCAGCAATTCAAATCGCGACATGAGCGCATTGAGAATTTGCCAGGGATTGCCGAATTGAACTTGAATTTCATTTGCAAAACGCAATTCGCATTGCGAGCCGAAGGAGCGAAAAGTTAAAAACGGATTTGCGGCAACGAACGAATAACGCGCCCGCGGCGAATCGAAGGAGTTGCTGCCGAGCAAAACAATTCCGCTTTCTGCGCGCAAATTTTCGACGAGCGATTCGGGCGTGTGCGCGGTTTGGATTTCGTGAATCAGCGGGCGCATGGCTAATTAAAATTGCCAAGTTACTTTTGTTTCAGAACGCAGCACATTCCAACCGCCAGCCTGACTGACAGATGTTTGCATATTTTGTCTAATTTTTACGAGTTGGCTCTTAATCCATTTTCGATGTTCGATTTTTGGAAATTCAATTTCAAAACCAATAAAGCTAATTACGATTAGCAACCAAATCAAATGCCACATTGGATGCTTCGTAACGTATTGTTGACTTCGCTTTGAAAATAGTGCCGCTAAAACTCGAGCAATTAAACCGAGCAATAAAATGCCTCCCAACCAGCCGGTAATGAAAAATGTTAAGGCCATTTATTTTTATGCAAACGCTTTCGGCAAAACAGCGGGCGGACCGACGCGGCGCTCGTAGTCCAAAATCAATTCGACGGCCTCTTGCGGTTTGTCGGTGATGGCGACCAAATCCAAATCGCCCGGACTGATGTAATTGTTGCGTATCTCCATTTCGGTTTTTGCCCAGCGCAGAAGTCCGCGCCAGTATTGGCTGCCAAAAAGGATGAGCGGAAATTGCGGGATGCGCTCGGTTTGCACGAGCGTGAGAACTTCAAAAAATTCGTCGAGCGTTCCGAAACCGCCGGGCATGAAAACAAAGCCGAGGCTGTATTTCACGAAACAAACTTTGCGCGAGAAAAAATAATGGAAGTGCAGCGGCACGTTGGAAAAGCGGTTGTTGTATTGCTCGTGCGGCAGTTCGATGTTGAGGCCGACGGATTTGCCGCCGTTTTGCATCGCGCCTTTGTTCGCGGCTTCCATGATGCCCGGTCCGCCGCCGGTGATGACGGCAAGCTGATGTTTGGCGAGTCCTCCGGCGATGGCTTGGGCGGCACGATAATATTTGTCCTTCGGCTTTGTGCGCGCGGAGCCGAAAATTGTCACGGCGG
>DASYAA010000030.1:0-16871 GCA_036501565.1 Verrucomicrobiia bacterium | reverse complement strand
ATGTCCGTGGATTTGGGCGCCGATCAGAATTTTAATTTCGCCGACCAATTCGACAGTTATCGCGAATGGTCAACGCTCGACTGGCTGAATTACCAGTTCTGGCCGCGTTTGAGCGCCGCTGCGGGTGTCGGGCTTGGTTATGACGATGTGCAAGCCAGCCCCGATATGCTTTTCGAACAATATCAAGCGCGAATCCAGTGGCGCGCGACGGATAAAGTTAGTTTTCAATTGCACGGCGGCGTGGAAGACCGGCAATTTTTAAGCGGCGGCCAAGGCGATTTGATCAGCCCGGTTTTTGACGGGACAATCCAATATCAGCCGTTTGAAGTGACGAAGCTTTCTGTGGCCGCGCAACGAAACGTGGCTCCATCTTATTTTCAAAATCAAACCACGGAAAACACCAGCTTCAGCGGCGATCTCAATCAGCGCCTGCTGAAAAATTTTTACCTGGATTTGAACGGCGGCTACGAAATCACAAAATACACCGCTGCGGCGACCGGCGTCGCTGTGAATCGCAAAGATGATTATTATTTCCTGAACGTGAAACTCAGTTGCACATTCCTAAAGCGCGGAGACATTGCGGTTTTCTACCAACTCGGCGACAACTCATCATCCGCTGTCGGTTACGGATTTAACACGCACGAGATTGGCTTCCAAATCAGCTATCGCTACTGAAATTCAGTTTTCAACCAAGCTTGTCTGCCGTCAAAACCACTGGAACCTTTCCGGCACATAAACAATGTCCGCCGGTTTTAAATAAAAAGGCTCGGTGGTTTTTCCATCCATCACGCTCTTCAAGTCCAGCACATGATTTTTCGTCCCGCTCTCTTCCTGCCGGATGACCGTCACATGTCTTAAGTCGGCCTTCGTGTAGTCAAATCCGCCCGCTTCCATCACGGCTTCGAGTGCGGTCATCGGATGATTCGACGTAATCTTGCCCGGGCGCAGCACCGCGCCGGTGACGTAAACCGGAAAAGTGGAACTTTCCACTTCAACAGTGACTTGCTTCGACACCAATTGTGAAGCGTATAAATTGACCAACTGATTTTCCAATTCAGACGGAGTCTGTCCCGCCGCCTGCACTTCGCCGACCAATTGCAACGAAATCTTCCCGTCCCGTCTGATGGGCTGCGTCGTATCCAGATTGGGCGAACCGGGAAAAGAAATTTTTAAAATGTCGCCTTCGCGCAATGCGGCGGCTTCGGTGGCAGTGCCGGGCTTCGCCATCTGCTTGGTTGAATTCGCCGAAGAAAATTGATCCGTCTGGCAACCCGCGACCGCCGCCAGCAAGACGACTCCCGCCGCCAACATCGCCAGCCGATGAAGAAGACAGCTTTTCTTTTCAATATTTTTCTTAATTAAATTTTTTATCATAGTTCCGCCCTTTCAAATACAGTTTCCGGTTTAGTGTCGTCTATGATTTCCGAATGACAAGACAGAAAATGACCGGGCTGGAAAATTCCCGGCGACGTTCTGGCGGCGGGCGCAAAACGCGTGTGCGTCGTCTCGGCCATTCTCAATGCGGCGGACGTGGCGAAGGCGTGCGCGGAATTCCGGCGAAGTTTAGGAAATTAACAGCGCGGAAATAATTGTCGCAACTTGTTGAATTCCTTTTCTGTGAGTTGTTTTGGAGACCGCGTATTTGGAAATGGCCGTCCGAATATATTTTCTGGAACAAATGGTGGAGTATTAAGTTCTGGTCCGCAAATGGCCTTGCAGACAAGAAATGATGGATAATGTTTCGCTCTCCAGACATATCCAAGACTCCAGTCTTTGTAAGTTGTAAAATTGGGTGGAGGAATTGCAAGCGAGAGCGGAAGGGCATCATTGTCGCGCACAACGCAATTTCTCGGCAGGGACAATCTGTTTCGATGATACCAATCTGCTCCTTCGGAATGATTTTTGAGTTTATGAAGCACTTGAAGGATGGCAACCAATCGCCGTGGCCCGGCACTTTTCACAGTTACATAAGCAACAAAATCATTTTCTTTAACTTGACCAATCAATTTGTTGCAACGGCATAATCCCGTTATAGACGGAAACAAACTTTCAAAGTCAGGTTCACGTCGAATTGAATAATCTACAAATGGATGAATATTGTGCTGTCGGCAAATTTGCTGACCATTTTCATTTTTACATAATGGGTGAAAAGAATTTAGAAAATATTGAATTCCTTCTGACATAAAAATTACTCACACGTTTTCAAAAATTCCTTCTCATCAATAATCTTCACGCCGAGCTTTTGCGCCTTGTCGAGTTTTGAACCGGCTTCTTCGCCGGCCACCACAAAATCCGTTTTCTGGCTCACGCTGCCGCTCACTTTGCCGCCGAGCGATTCGATCTTCGCCGCCGCTTCCTCGCGTTTCAGCGTCGGCAATGTGCCCGTCAAGACAAAAGTTTTTCCGGCAAACGGTAAGGCGGCAGCTTTTGTCGCGGAAATTTTTTCACTCGCGGGATGAATTCCTAATTCTTTCATCCGTCGCAAAACTTGTTTTCCATTTTGAGACGCAAAGAAATCCAGAACGCTTTTGGCCGCGACCGGCCCGATTTTGGTAACGATGGCTGATTCCTTTTCCGCTTTGCTTTTTGACGGCGCGGCAAAATGTGAATCAACCAATCGCTTGGCGATTTCAGAAATTTCTTTTTTCAATCGCTCGTGGCGTTCAGGATTTTCGCGGCGCAATCCGGGCAATTCCGAAATTTTTTCGTGATAATCCGAAATGTCTTTGAGCAAATCAGATTTGGCAACAGCTTCAATCGTCTCGTGAAATTTTGCTAAATCCTGCGCCGTCGTTTTGCCGACATCGGGAATCGCCAGCGCAAAAATCCAGCGCGAGAGTGGAAATGTTTTAGCGCGCCCAATCGCATGAATCGCTTTCGTCGCATTTTTTTCACCGAAAATGCGCGGCGATTCTTCGTTGCCAAGATTCAGCGTGGCCAGTTGCTCCAATTTCAATTCAAACAAATCCAGCGGCTCGCGGACGAGATTTCGTTCCACCAATTTGTCCGCGACAATTCCGCCGACGCTTTCGATGTCCAGCGCGCCGCGCGCGGTGAAAAATTCCAATCGCCGCGTCGCCTGCGCCGGACATTGCAGATTTTCGCAGCGCCAGACGACGTATTTCGGGTCGCGCGAAATTTTACTTCCGCAAACCGGACATTTGCCGTGCAGAAATTTTTCAAAATCGAACGGTTTAGCGTCGCGCGGACGTTTTGATTCTACGATGCTGATGACCGCCGGAATCACTTCGCCCGCTTTTTCGATGACCACGGTGTCGCCGATGCGGATGTCTTTGCGTTTGATTTCATCTTCGTTGTGCAGCGTGGCGCGGCTGATGGTGCTGCCCGCGAGAAAAACCGGTTCGAGTTCAGCCACGGGCGTGAGCGCGCCGGTGCGCCCAACCTGAATCGTGATTCCATTCAGTTTTGTCTCGGACTGTTCGGCGGCGTATTTGTAGGCAATTGCCCAGCGCGGCGCTTTGGCGGTGAATCCGGCGCGCTCGCGTTGCGCGAAGGAATTCAATTTGATGACCGCGCCGTCGGTTTCGTAAGGAAAATTTTTGCGGATTTTATCGAGTTCGTTGATGGCGGAAATCAATTCATCAGCGGAATGGCAGTGCCAGATTTTTTCCGGCGTTTTGAAGCCAAGTGATTTGAGCCAGTTGAGAACTTCCATGTGCGTTTTCGGATGCGCGCTCGCGCCTTCGGCTTTGCCAAGATTATAGACGACAATGTCGAGCGGGCGTTTGGCGACGAGTTTTGGATCGAGTTGTTTGAGCGAACCGGCGGCGGTGTTGCGCGCGTTGGCGTAAGTTTCCTCGCCAGCCGCTTTTTGTTCGGCGTTCAATTTTTCAAATCCAGTCTTGGTCAGAAAAACTTCGCCGCGAACTTCTAAAATTTCCGGCGCTATGCCATCGAAACGCAAAGGCACAGAGCGAATGGTTTTCAAATTCGCCGTGATGTCGTCGCCGTGCGTGCCGTCGCCGCGCGTCGCGCCGATGGTTAATTTTCCTTTTTCGTAACGCAAACTGACAGCGACACCATCCACTTTGGGCTCAACCGACCAATCCAATTTTTCGTCGGGCAATAATTTTTGGACGCGCTTGACGAAATCGCGGACTTCATCCTGCGAGTAAGTATTGTCCAAACTCAACATCGGCAACAAATGCCGGACGGGCTTGAAAGCTTTCAGCGGTTCGCCGCCGACGCGCTGGCTCGGCGAATCGAGCGACGCTAATTCGGGAAAATTTTTTTCAATTTCGAGAAGTTCGTGATAAAGCCGGTCGTAATCACGGTCGGAAATTTTCGGTTTCGCCTCGACGTAATAAGCGCAGTCGTGCTCGCGAATTTCTTCGACGAGTTGCGCGTGGCGTTTTTTGGCTTCGGCTTGCGTCACGCGGAAAGTTTAGCGTGCGCCGGCGGAATGAAAAACTTTTTTGCTACGCTTCAGGTAGGCTGTCCCAAGAACCGGCGCAGGCGGTTAATCATCGTGTCGGCGAAACGCTCGTAAGGCGCGAGCGGACGACCGTGAATTTTAATTTCGTCAACCGTTGACAGCGCCATGCAAAAATCCAGATCATGAAACGCGCGACCATGTTTGACGCGGCGCAGCCAGCGGGTCAGGTCGGTGATTTCCTCGATTTCATCTTTTTGGCCGGGATGGAATGAAATTTTCCATTCATTATGCCCCAAAAATCCGTCCGACTCGCTTTTATTTTCAAACCACGAATCGCAGAGCAAAACGCAGACAGATTTGCCCGGGCAATTCCCGAGGCGGTAAAAAACGACCGGCGCGTCCGTTTCGCAAAAATGATCGAAAGCGATGTCCAGCGCGTCGTCGGGCGGCGACGTGAATTGAGTCTGGAAACCGACGTGAAAACCGCCGCGTTCGGCGCGCGATTTTTCGAAGCAAAGATTTTCCTCAAAAATCCAAAGCAGTTCGGTCGCAAAGCCGCGTTCGGCGAGAATTTTTTTCCAGGCGTCGAGTGCTTCGGTCAGAGCCGGACGATTAAACGTGGTGGATGAATTCATGTCGGGGTTGGACTTTGGCTTTTTTGAAACCAATCCGCAAACAATTTGATGCCCTGCTCGATTTTAATTTTTGGGTCGTAACCGAGTTTTGCGCGCGCTTTTGAAATGTCCGCGAACGTGATGGGCGCGTCGCCGGGCTGATTTGGCTTGCGGTCAATCACAGCTTTTTTACCGAGCGCACTTTCGAGCAATTCAATCAAGCGATTTAATTTCACCGTCTGCGATTCGCCGAGATTGAAAATTTCGTAGCCAAATTCTTTTTGCGTGCTGGCGGCAACGCCGTCAACGATGTCGGTGATATAAGTGTGGTCGCGCGCGGAATCGCCGTCGCCGAAAACCGGAATCGGTTTGCCGGCGGAAATCAACGTGGCGAATTTGCGGATTGCCAAATCGGGACGCTGGCGCGGGCCGTAAACGGTGAAAAATCGCAGCATCGTCACGTCCATTTTGTGAACGTGATGATAAACGTGGCCGAGCGCTTCGCACGCCAGCTTGCTCGCGGCGTAAGGCGAAATGGCGGAAAAAATCGGGTCGCTCTCTGAAAATGGCACTTTGGAATTAACGCCATAAACTGACGACGATGACGCGATGATGATTTTTTTGACGCCGGATTTTCGCGCGGCTTCAAGCAAATTAACCGTGCCTTCGACGTTGACGTGCTGGTAAAGCGCGGGTTGCTCCAAACTCGGCCTTACGCCTGCGCGCGCGGCGAGATGGATGACCTGATCAAATTTGACGAAAGAAAAAATTTCGTGGAGCGCGGCGGAATTGGTGATGTCGCCCCGAGCAAACATGCACGTTTTTCCAGCCTGGACTTCTTTCAAATTGCGCAGTTTGAATTGCGGATCGTAAAAATCGTTCAGGTCGTCAAAAATCCAGACCTTATGGCCGTCGCGCAGGAGCCGTTCGCAAACGTGCGAGCCGATGAAACCCGCGCCGCCGGTGACCAGAAAATTCATGGACGAAAATTAACCGTCAACGGGCGAAGTGTCGAGCGTCAGGCTTTGGCCTTTTGGCCGTAGTTGCCTTCGGCCAGGCCGCGAAAAGACAAATCTTCATCCAGTTCCGGCCAATGCAAACCGAACGGCGAAATCTCGATGCGGTTCAACTGCCGGTGCGTGCCGCGCGCGAGCCGTGGATTTTCCGCGACGGGAAAACGGATTTCCGCGCCGCTTTCCATGCGGACTACGATTTGCCCGTCCGCGTGGACGGCGGCAACGGCGATGTCAGTCAAGGTGTTCATGCCACTTCTCAATTATCAGCTTTTTATTTTCTTCCGCAAGTTTTTCAGCTTTGGACAATTCGCGCAGCTTGAGTCCTTGCGACTCGCGCAACTCCACCGTGTCTTCCACGTTGAACACCGCTTCGCCGCTGCCGTGCCGGACGTGGACGTGAATCGGGCGATGCTCGTTGCTGTAAAAGAAAAACTTGAATCCGTCCTTTTCAAAAATGGTCGGCATGATTGAAATTATTTTGAAAGTTCAAATTCGCAAACGTGCGAGCCGATGAAGCCCGCGCCGCCGGTGACCAGAAAATTCATGGGCGAAAATTAACTGTCAGCGGGCGAAGTGTCGAGTCCTGGGGATGTGGCAAATTTCACGCCGAGACAAATTGTGTCCAAGCGTCTCCTTCCTTTTCGATAAGGTCTGAATTTAATTGGCAATATTTAATTCCCACATTCGTCAGGAAAGCCAAACCACGTGCATCTTGATTAACAAGTCCTCGTTCATTGAGCGTGCTAAACCCACGGACAAATTCTCGATAATCTGGTGAACTTTCCCCCACCTTGAAACCCCATAATTCACGCTTGCCTTGACTAATATATTGACTCTGAACTCGCCAAAGCGTTCGCAGCATCTTTCGCTCTTCTCCTGTCAATGCCATGAAATGAGGGCCTGTAGGTATTCGAGTTGGCTCTGGTTCTTGCAATGTTGACGCGCCGGGTTGTTGAGTGGTGGTTTCAGGAGGCAAAGTCTTATCTTCAGTTTCGGGTTGGAAAATATCGTCTCTCATTTCAATCGTTCCTATTTTGCCAACGTAAATGAAAAGCAGCGGGAGTAAAAAAGGCAATAGAACCACACCGATTAACACGATTAATTGCCATGAAAGTTCTAAGCACCAAAAAATGTGGGCAAAGATAACAAACGCGGCAACCAACGGGACAACCCAATGAGACCATAAAAAAAGTCCGCGAAAGGCTTTTGGAGAAAGCGGAATTGATTGCTTTTTCTTGCCAGCCATAATGGTGTTACTCTTTCATGCCCCATTCAACACGTCAATCAATTGCCGCAGGCGTCCGTAATCGCGGCGGTTGAAGTTGAAGGCGATTCGTTTCAATTCCAGATGCTCGTTGTGTTCCACTTCTTCGGGAGTTGGTTTGACGGACTGGATTTTTCCCCCGGCGATGATGTCGGAAAAATCCTCGCTCATCGCGGCGAGGGCGGATTCCCTTGGCGCATTTTTCAGGCGCACGACGAGCAAATCTTTCACGAAGCGAGTGGAATGAAAGTTTTTGTAGAAGCGCGTGATGATTTTCACCGCTTCGTCCGTGCTGTCGGTGATCTGGTAAAGGCTCAAGTCTTCGGGCGAAATCAATTTGTCGCGCAACAATTGTTCGCGGATGTTGATGTCCCACGTTTTCCAAAAAATGCCGCCGGGTTTGTCCACGAGCACGAGCGGCATGATCTGGCTCTTGCCGGTCTGCATGAGCGTGAGAGCCTCGAAACCTTCGTCGAACGTGCCGAAGCCGCCGGGAAAAAGAACAATCGCGTCCGAATGCCGGATGAAAATCAGTTTGCGCGTGAAAAAATATTTGAACGTGACGAGCTTTTTGTCCTCGGCGATGACGGGATTGGCCGCTTGCTCCCACGGCAGGCGGATGTTGACGCCGAAACTTTTTTCCGGTCCGGCGCCTTCGTGCCCGGCCTGCATGATGCCGCTGCCTGCGCCGGTGATGACCATGAATCCAGCCTCGGAAATTTTTCGCCCAAACTCGACGGCTTGTTTGTATTCGAGCGCGTCGGATTGCATTCGCGCGGAGCCGAAAATGGTGACTTTGCGCGCGCCGACGTAAGGCGCGAATAACCGAAAGGCGTAACGCAATTCGCGCAACGCGGTTTTGATGATGCGCACGTCGCCGGTGTCTTTTACGTCGGTCAAAAGTTTCAGCGCGTTTTCAATGATGTCGGAAACTTCGCTTTCATTATAGCCGCCGCCTTTGAACCGAATCAGTTCTGCAATGTGTTTTTTTAATTCGGGGTCGGCGGATTTTCTTTTTCCGTTCCTAATTTTCATCGCGCAAGAATAATTCGGGTTTTAGCGAAAGCAAGAGTTGCGCGAGATTTTGCGCATTGACAATCGCGCCGGAAAAACTATTCTCCGCGTCCATTTAATTTATCTGCGAGCAACCGCGCGTGCGGATTTGCCTCGCCCGAGGAAGGAAGTGAGTCCCTTTGACAGAAATTAAACTAAAAAAAGGCGAACCTGTGGATCGCGCGCTGCGCCGGCTTAAGAAAAAAGTCGACCGCGAAGGCACGTTGAAAATCGTGCGCAGCCATCGCACGTTCGAAAAGCCCAGCGAAAAACGCCGCCGCAAACAGAAAGTCGCGCGTTTCTCCGCCATGCTGACTGCGCGTTACGCGGATTTGTGATTCGTGGAAATATTAAATTGTTGAATCGTTAAATCGTTGCATCGTCGCGACGGTTTAACGATTCTTCTTTTTCCGATTCACGATTTAACAATGTAACGATTCAACGACTCACGATGTATTCCTTTTCCACCTGTTGGAATTCCCACCGTCACACCGACGGCCGCGCGATGCTGCGCGAAATCCGCGAACTCGGCTTCGAATACGCCGAGTTGAGCCACGGCATTCGCGTCAGTCTCATGCCCGGAATCCTCGAAGCCGTGGACGCGGGCGAAATAAAAATCTCCAGCCTTCACAATTTTTGCCCGCTGCCGATGGGCGTCACGCAGGCCGCGCCGAATCTTTACGAATTTTCCGACGAACGCCCGCGCGAACGCGAACTCGCCATCAAGCACACGCTGAAAACTTTTGAATTCGCCGCGCGCGTCAAGGCGCCGGTTGTCGTGCTGCATCTCGGTAGCATTGAAATGAAAGATTACACCGGCAAATTGTGCGAGATGCTCGAACGCGGAAAAAAAAATTCGCCCAAATATAAAAAACTCTGCGCCGAAGTTTCCAAAACGCTCGCTGACAAGAAGGTAAAATTTGTCGAGCTCGTTTATGACTCGCTCAAGAAAATTCTGCCCGAAGCTGAAAAACGCGGACTCAAGCTCGGCTGCGAAAACCGTCAGGCGCTCGAAGAAATCCCGGTTGAAAGTGACTTTGAAAATTTCTTCCGCGAATTTGAAAGTCCGAACATCGTCTATTGGCACGACACCGGCCACGCGCAAATCAAAGAAAACCTCGGCTTCATCCACCACGCGACGCACCTCCAATCGCTCGCCGCGCGCCTCGCCGGATTTCACATCCACGATGTGCAATTTCCCGCGCGCGACCACTGCGCGCCCGGCACCGGCACGATAGATTTCGCCGCGCTCAAGCCGTTCGTGAAGCCGGAGCACATCAAAGTTTTTGAATTAAGCCCGTCGCTTTCGCTCGAATCTGTCAAAGCCGGCATCGCACACCTGAAAGCGATTTGGGGAAACGAATAATCAATTTGCGATTGACGAGTCTGCTGGCAAACCGGCGCGTAAATCGTATATCGTAAATCGCAAATGCCGCCGCATTCGCCCAAAACCGTCGCGAAAGAAATTGTTGCCTGTCTGCAACACGCGGGCTTCGCCGCGTTCTGGGTTGGCGGCTGCGTGCGCGATTTTCTGCTCGGACGCGAGCCGGACGATTTTGACATCGCCACGGACGCGAAGCCGGAACAGGTCGAGAAACTTTTCAAACGCACTGTCGCCGTCGGGCGCAAATTCGGCGTGATGATCGTCGTTGAAGGCGGACATCAATTTCAAGTCGCCACCTTCCGCGCCGAGATGGAGTATCAGGATGGCCGCCGCCCGGAAAAAATCATCTTCGCCAACGCCGAAGCCGACGCGTCGCGCCGCGATTTCACGGTGAACGGACTTTTTTACGATTCGCTCACGAAAAAAATCCACGACTGGGTCGGCGGCGAAAAAGATTTGCGCGCGAAAATCATCCGCACAATCGGCAAACCGGAAGAACGCTTTGGCGAAGATCATTTGCGTCTGCTGCGCGCCGTCCGTTTCGCCGCGCAATTGAATTTTGAGATCGAGCCGAAAACTTTTGTGGCAATAAAAAAACTCGCGCCAAAAATAAAACTCATCAGCGCCGAGCGGATTCGCGACGAGCTTTTGAAATTATTTTCGCCGCCGCACGCGGCGCGAGGCTTGACCTTGCTGCGCGACAGCGGATTGCTGGAACACATCTTGCCGGAACTTGCGGCAACGATTTCCTGCGAGCAGTCACCTGATTATCATCCTGAAGGAACAGTTTTTGAGCACATTAAATTGATGCTCGAAAAATTGCCGCCGGATTCAAACGAACTTTTGCCGTGGACGGTTTTGCTTCACGACATTGCCAAGCCGGTGACGGCGGAAAAAGATTTGCAAACCGGCGCGATTCATTTTTACGGCCACGAAAAAGTCGGCGCGGAAATGGCGCGGACCATTTTGAACCGCCTGCGTTTTCCGAAAAAGCAGATTGATGAAATTGTCCTGTGCGTGAAAAACCACATGCAATTCAAGGACGTGAAGCAGATGCGGAAATCCACTTTGCGACGATTACTTTTGCGCGAGACATTTCCGCTGGAACTGGAATTGCACAAACTGGATTGCCTCGGCTCGCACGGCGATTTGGAGCATTATGATTTTTTGCTGGAGCAGGCGGAAGAATTGAAAAAGAAACCGGCGATCCGTCCGCCGCTGCTCACGGGAAAAGATTTGATTGCGCTGGGAATGAAACCGGGAAAAGAACTGGGCGTGTTGCTTGCGGAAATCCGCGAGAAGCAATTGCAGGATGAATTAAAAAACAAGCGCGAAGCAAAATCGTGGGCGAAAAAACAAATCGAAAATCTAAAATCTAAAATCTAAAATCATTTCAGCGGTTCCAAATACATTTTACGGATTTCAATGTCGCCATCTTCGCTTTGGATTCCGACGAAGCCATTTGAAATCGTGCATTCAGAAATTTTGTTCAGCGATTTTCCATTGATGATTGCTTCGATATTGTTGCCTGCACAAGCAGTGATATTTGTATTCCATTCACCGATGGGATTTTCGGCTGAAGGTCCGGTAAATGCAACCGGCGTGTTTGCGTCTTTGCCGAGCGCCAAGTGTTCTTTGCTTTCCGCGCCGGCCATGACGAACAAATCGCCTTGGCGACCGGACTTGCCCTGATTTTGCACGCACATCGGCCAGACTTTATCGGGCAACTGCATATTCACGAGCACGCCGGTGTTGTCGGACTTGGGCGCGATTTTTATGAAACGCCACACGACAGTGACGACGTAATTGCTGTAGCTTTGTTTCGTGCGCAAATAACCAATCGGCGTGCCGGTGCAATGAATGACGCCGTTGGTGACACTCCACGTTTGCATCGGGTCGGAATTATTTTTCATGCAAAAGGTGAAGCCGTCGAAATTTGTGCCGTTGAAAAGTTCAATGTGATTTGTCGGCGTGATGACGTTTTGAGCGAGGACAAATTTTGCGAACGCAAATGCAAAGTAGATTGAAAGGATATTTTTCATTTAGAAAATATCTTTGTGACGCGCTCAAAAACAATTTGCGGAGAAATGGCTGTCAGACATTCATTTGGATTTTTCCAGGTGCAATAGGATTTGAGGCAGGGCGCGCAGGGCAATTCAATTCGCATAACATTTTCGAGCTGGCCGTAAGGGCCGGTGCGACGCGGCTCGGTCGGGCCAAAGAGTGCGACGAGCGGCTGGTTGAGCGCGGCGGCGGCGTGCATCGGGCCGGTGTCATTTGTCACCATCAAATCGCACAGCCGAATCCATTCGATCATTTCGGGCAATGAAGTTTGGCCGCACAGATTCAAAATGCGTTCCGGCGCGGCGCGCGAAATGATTTCACTGAATGGCTTGTCTTCGGCGCTGCCGAGAATGGCAAAGCGTGCATCGGAAATTTTTTTTGAAAGCAAGCGGACGAGTTCGGCAAAATTTTCAACCGGCCAGCGTTTGTTTTCCCATCGCGCGCCGGGTTGAATGGCAATCCAGTTTGCGCCGTCGATTTTCCATTTTGACTTCACCGCGGCGGCAATTTCCAGGCGTTCTGGCAGCCAATTAAAATTTTTGTGAACGGGCGCGCCGAGTTGCGGCAGGACGGACAAATACCAATCCACGGCGTGCGTGTGGAAAGATTTTCGCGGCACGGCGAGGTCGTAAAATCCGCGCGCGCCTTCGCGGACTTCGTCAAGGCCGATGAGAAATTTTCCGTTGGCAAGCCATGCGAACGCGCCGCTGCGCGCGAGGCATTGCAAATCAATGACGAGATCAAAATTTTGTTCGCGCATCCAGCGGATGCTGCGGAACATTTCCGGC
Organism: Verrucomicrobiia bacterium; assembly: GCA_036501565.1. Classification (GTDB taxonomy): domain Bacteria; phylum Verrucomicrobiota; class Verrucomicrobiia; order Limisphaerales; family UBA11358; genus UBA11358. Next base: position 4,292 of record DASYAA010000030.1, on the reverse strand, counting down.
CAATGTATGGGCGACGCCCAACGTTGGCGCTCGAAGCGGACAATGCCGTTCAAATCAGGATCGCCTTCGAGCAGCGGCGCGAGCGCGGAATCAATCCACCAGAAAATTTCGGCGGCGCGGAAATGAAGTTTCAACAAACGCAAAACGGGCAACGCCTGAATCACGTCGCCGAGCGAACTGGGTTTGAGAATTAAAATTTTCAAGCGGTCGGCGGAAAAATCCTCGGCGCGAACAAAAATTTCGCGCGGCGATGGACGATTCGCATTTCAACGGCCAAATTCAAGGCGTTCGGCGAGGCGTTCCGGCAAACCGGCGGCGCGGATTTTGGCCTGCGCGGCGGCGATGTCATAATCAAGGCGGCGCAATTCGATTGTTCCGGCGTCCATGTCGTAAATGACGTAGGCCGATTTTGGATTATTGTCGCGCGGCTGGCCGACGGCTCCGACGTTGACGAAATATTTTTTGCTCGGGTCCACTTTGAATTTTGAATAAGTGCCGCCGCGCACGGCGGTGTCGCGCATGAAGGCGACGGGCACGTGCGTGTGGCCGAAGAAACAGACGGGCGTGGTCTGGTAGGGAAAACTGGCGGCGGCGGCGAGTTTGTCGAAGACGTAACCCCAGCGTTGGGGCGCATCGAGCGTGGCGTGGACAATGGAAAAGCTGGCGATCATGCGCGTGTATTTGAGGTCGCGCAGCCATTGCTTTTCCTCGGCGTTAAGTTGCGCGCGTGTCCAATACACGGCGTCGGCGGCATTGGGGTTGAAACCTTCGAGCGCGTCATCAGTGGAGCAGTATTCGTCGTGATTGCCCTTGACGCAGGGGATGTTCATATCACGGACGATTTTCAGGCATTCTTTTGGGTTCGCGTTGTAGCCGACGACATCGCCGAGACAAACGATGTGCGTTGCGTTCTGGCTCTTGATGTCGTTCAAGACCACCTGAAAGGCCTCCAGGTTGCCGTGAATGTCAGCGATGATGGCGTATTTCATTGCGCTTATCGGACAATTTCAAAACCGTGAAAATTATTTTCCGCGTCGCTCCAGTTTGCATTTTCGTCGCGGATAAAGCCAGCAAGTCCCGCGCCGCGAATCGCCTCACGGAATGCCTCTAATTCTTTGCGCGCGCCTTCCGCGATAAGTTCGACGCGGCCATCGGGCAAATTGCGGACAGTGCCGGTGATTTCGAAACCGGCGGCGGCGGCTTTTGCGGTGTAACGAAAGCCCACTCCTTGCACGCGACCTGAATAAAAAATTTTTAGGCGGCAGTGACTCATGGCAGTTGCGGGTGGCATTTGAATCGGCACGGCGGAATGAAGCCAAAGCGGACGGCGGGGCGCAATGTTTTATTGTCCGCAAAACTTTTTTCTTTTTTTCGAGATTTCTGTTTGACCGCTTCAAAATTTTCCCGTAGTTACTGTGGGCTGCCTCAACGTGTTTGCAAAGTCGGGGCGGTTTTTGGTCGGAGCGACAAACGCAATGTTGAATTCCAAGACATTTTTAACCGTTGATTTTGGGGCGGGCAGCCTCAAGGTGGCGGAGTTTGAATTGAACGAAGCTGGCGGTTTGAGCCTTAAGGATTTTGCCATCAAACCGCTCGGTGCCGAGGGCGCGCAGGAATCCGCGCGCGAGGCGACATTGCTCAAGACATTGCGCGAGGCGATTGCTGAAAAGGGTTTCAAAGCCAAAAATCTCAACGTCTGCGCGCCGGGTTTTCAGGTGTTTTCCAAATTTGTCAAACTGCCGCCAGTGGACGCGGGCAAGGTGACGCAAATGATCCAATACGAGGCGCAACAAAACGTGCCGTTCCCGCTCGCGGAAGTTGTGTGGGATTATCAAATCATGGGCACCGCGCCCAGCGGCGAACTCGAAGTGCTGCTGGTCGCGATCAAATCCGAGATTGTCGAGGGATTGTTTCGCATCGCCGAGCAGGCGAAATTGAAATTGAATTTATGCGACGCTTCGTCCGCGGCATTGTGCAACGCCTTTCGCTACAATTACGGCGAGCTGGAAGATTGCACGATGTTGTTGGACATCGGCGCCAAGACGAGCAACCTCCTGTTTTTTGAAAAGGGAAAAGTTTTTTCCCGCAGCATCAGCCTGGGCGCAAATTCCATCACGCAGGATTTTGCGAACGAGAGCAAATTGAAATTTGAAATCGCCGAGCAGATCAAAGTCAAGGAGGGTTTCGTCAGTCTCGGCGGCGCGTATGAAGAGCCGGAGAATCCCAATCAGGCGGCGATCTCCAAAATCGCGCGGCAATTCATGACCAAGCTGCACATTCAGGTCAACCAGACGATGCAGTTTTATCGCGGACAGCAGGGCGGCTCGGCGCCGCAACGACTTTATCTGGCGGGCGGCGCGTCCATCATGCCTTACACGGCACAATTTTTTGCGGAAAAATTGAACGTGCCCGTGGAGTATTTCAATCCGTTCCGCAACGTACAGATTAGTCCGGCGGTGAATCTGGAGGAACTCGCGCGCGTGGCAAATGCGCTCGGCGAAATCGTCGGCCTGGGCCTGCGGAATCTGGCGAACTGTCCGGTGGAAATGAATTTGATGCCGGATAGCACATTGCGCTGGCAGCGGTTCAACGAGAAGAAGCCGTATTTCATCGCCGCCGTGTTCAGTTTGGTTCTGGTGGTGTTTGCCGTCGGGCTGCTGTTTGCAAGACTGTCCAAGTCCAAAGAAGATGAACTGGCAAAAATCCAGCCGGACGTGCAACTGTTGCAGGAAAAATCCGACCAGTTCAATAACGTGTATCGCCGACTGCAGGCGACTCAAAAGGGCACGGAACAAATCGCGGCTTTGATGCAGGATCGGTATTATTGGGGCGATGTGCTGGCAGAATTGCGTCGCACGCTGATTCTTGCGGAAGCTGACGTTGGAAAAAAATTGTCCGCGCAAAGGCCGGGCGTGCAAGCGGGCATCTGGGTTGAGCAGATGACAACAATATCAACTGGTTCAACGGCTGATAATGCTAGTGCGCCAACTTTCAATTATGGCGGACCGCAAAATTACGGTCGTCCGCAAATGGCCAATCCAAATCCTGTGACTGACACGTCGGGTCAGACCAATCAAACTGGGGTCATTACTTTGGTTTGTCGCGCGGTAAGTTTGTCCAGCGTGGACCCGTCGGCAAACACCACCATTGCCTATGCGCTGGAAGATGAATTGCGGAATAGTTCTTATTTTGATCCCAAGGCGACGCAACTTTCCGGCCAAATCACCGCTGACGATGCTTCGGGCACGTTCACGTTCGGCGTCATAGTCACCCTCAAAAACCCGTTGAACTTCTAACATGGTCTGGATAAAGAGAAATTTATTTTTTGTCATCGTCGCCATCCTGGCTGTCGGGCTGTTGGCGGCGTCGGGGTTTTATGGTTTTAAGAACTGGCGGCGCAATATGGCAGGAATGGAAACTTTGAACGAGGCTTACAACACGTTGCAACAGCTTCACACTCAAAATCCGTCGCCGGGCAATGAGAAGGTCAATAACATTGAAACTGCCCGTCAACAGGAAAAACAATTGCTCGCATGGATTCAGCAGGCGCGAAATTATTTTCAAACGATTCCGCCCATTCCCAGCCCTTCCGACGGCGGAGTGCGCAGCGAGGCTTTTGCCGCCGCGTTGCGCCGGACGATTGATCAACTGCAACACGAGGCGGACGACGCCAGCGTCACGCTTCCGCCGCAATATAATTTTTCCTTCGAGGCAGAGCGTTCGTTGGTGAAATTCGCTCCCGGCAGTCTCGACCCGTTGTCGGTGCAACTTGGCGAGGTGAAGGCGATTTGCGAAATTTTATTTGCAGCCAAGATTAATTCGCTGGACAATCTTCGGCGCGCGCGCGTTTCAGACGATGATACTGGCGGGCCGCAGTCGGATTATTTTGACGGCTCGTCCTCCAGCAACGATGTAGCCCTCTTCACACCGTATGCGCTGACGTTCCGCTGCTTCAGTCAGGACTTGGCGAAGGTGCTGTCCAATTTCGCCTCATCGTCAAATGGATTTATTGTCAACGGCATCAACGTGCAGCCGGCGTCAACCGCAACCGCGCCCGCTGCGTCCGAAAATCCCGCAGCCAATCCATACGCGGAAATGTTGGCGCGAAATCAACCAATGCCGTCGCCCGCCGCGCCTGTTGGCAGGAACGGCTTGCAGACCGTGCTCAATGAACAACTTTTAACCGTCACGATGGATATTGAGATCGTGAAATTATTGCCGAAGAAATAGGACACATGGATTTCCTGAAAAAACATTACGAAAAGATTTTGCTGGGCGTCATCTTGCTGGGG